>NZ_JBITGL010000010.1:0-331625 GCF_044456985.1 Nonomuraea sp. NPDC050663 | reverse complement strand
GTGCCTGTCCCGGGTGGGGTTGGTTGGGGGCGTTGTGTGTGGGGTCGTCCGGGTGGTGGGGGGGTTGGTTGTTGTGTGTCTGTTTTTTTGTTTGTTGGGCGCCGGGGGGGGCGGGGCCGGCCACGGCCGTCTTGGTGATCTCCACGTCCGTCTGGGTCTGCGTCTGGCTGATCAGCTGCGTGCTCTGGGAGGGCACGCCCGGCGTGGTCGAGCTGACCTGCGCGCTGTTGACGATGTTGGTGCCGTCGGAGAGCGACGGGTCGACCGTCACCGGGATCTGCCAGGTCTGTTCCTCGCCGGGACCGAGGGTGAGGCCCGCGCCGCCGCAGGTGATGGTCTGCCCGGCAGCCGAGCAGCCGCTGGGCAGGGCTCCGGCGGTCAGGCCGGCGGGCAGCGTGTCGGTCATCGTGATCCCGTCCGCGGGCTGGTCGCCGGTGTTGCTCACGGTGATCGTGTACACGGACTCCGCGCCGATGATCATCGGGTTGTTGTTCACCGCCTTGGTGATGGCCAGCTGCGCGGCGCGTGCCGAACCGGCGTCCGGCTGGACCAGACTCGCCAGAACCGACAGCAGGATGCCTATCCATGTGGCACGCATCAAACCTCCCCAGAACCGCTCCGATCCTGCTGGAAGACGCGACACGGGAGCCCTGCGACACCGGGTTCTTAACCATGGCCGGGCGAAAACGTCGGGGAAACCTGGTAACAAGGAGCACATGTTTGAAGCCCCCGACGAGACCATGTTGCGCGAGGAGGCCGAGGAGCGGCTGCGGGCCCTCGCCGGCGAACACGCCACGCTGCGCGAAGACCAGTGGTCGGCCATCCGTGCGCTGGTCGTCGAGCGCAGCCGGGTCCTGGTCGTGCAACGCACCGGCTGGGGCAAGTCCGCCGTCTACTTCATCGCCACCGGGCTGCTGCGCGACCTGGGCGAGGGGCCGACCGTCATCGTCTCGCCGCTGCTGGCGCTCATGCGCAACCAGATCGCCGCCGCCGAGCGCGCCGGCATCCGCGCCGTCACCATCAACTCCGCCAATCCCGAGGAGTGGGGGCGCGTCTACGAGCAGGTCGCCGAAGGCCTCGTCGACGTGCTGCTGGTCAGCCCCGAGCGGCTCAACAACCCCGACTTCCGCGACAACGTCCTGCCCGAGCTGGCCGAGAGCGCCGGGCTGGTCGTCGTCGACGAGGCCCACTGCATCTCCGACTGGGGCCACGACTTCCGCCCCGACTACCGGCGCCTGGCCCAGCTGTTCGAGGAGCTGCCGCCCGGCATCCCGGTGCTGGCCACCACCGCCACCGCCAACGCCCGCGTCACCCGCGACGTGGCCGAGCAGATGGGTCCCGAGACCCTCGTGCTGCGCGGCCCCCTGGAGCGCGACAGCCTCCACCTGTCCGTCACGCGGCTCGCCGGCGCCGAACAACGCCTGGCCTGGCTCGCCCAGACGCTGAACGAGCTCGAAGGCTCCGGCATCGTCTACACCCTGACGGTCAGCGCCGCCCAGGAGATCGCCGCCTACCTGCGCGAGCAGGGCCACGAGGTGCGCGCCTACTCCGGCCAGACCGAGCCGGCCGAACGGCTGGAGGCCGAGGAGGCCCTGCTCGCCAACAAGATCAAGGCCCTGGTCGCCACCAGCGCGCTCGGCATGGGCTTCGACAAGCCCGACCTGGGCTTCGTCATCCACATGGGCGCCCCGCAGTCGCCCGTCGCCTACTACCAGCAGGTCGGCCGCGCCGGCCGCGGCGTCGACCGGGCCGAGGTCATCCTGCTGCCCGGCAGCGAGGACAAGGAGATCTGGCAGTATTTCTCCTCCCTCGCCTTCCCACCCGAGTCCCAGGTGCGCGCGACCCTGTCGGCCCTGGCCGAGAGCGGCGGCGTGCTGTCCACCGCGGCCCTCGAAACACGCGTCGACCTCAGCCGCAACCGCATGGAGATGATGCTCAAGGTCCTCGACGTCGACGGCGCCGTCCGCCGCGTCAAGGGCGGCTGGGAGGCCACCGGCGAGGAGTGGAGCTACGACTCCGAGCGCTACTCCCGCGTCGCCGCCGCCCGCGCCGCCGAGCAGGAGGCCATGCTCGGGTACCTGACCACCACCGGCTGCCGCGAGGAGTATCTCCGCAAGCTCCTCGACGACGAGGCCGCGACGCCGTGCGGGCGCTGCGACAACTGCACCGGCGCCCACCGCTCCACCGAGGTCCAGGCGGCCGTCCTCGACCAGGCCCGCGAGCGGCTCACCCGGCCGGGCGTCGACATCGACGCCCGCCGCCAGTGGCCCACGGGCCTGTCCGACCTGTCGGGCCGCATCAAGCCCGAGCTCGGCGCCGAGCCGGGGCGCGCACTCGGGCGCCTCACCGACATCGGCTGGGGCAACCGGCTGCGCGAGCTGTTCGCCGCCCCCGACGCGCCCATCACCGACGAGCTCTTCAAGGGCGTCGTCCAGGTGCTGGCCTCGTGGGGATGGGAGTCACGTCCGGTCGCCGTCGTCGCGATGCCCTCCACCTCCCGCCCCCAGCTGATCGCCAGCCTCGCCGAGCGGTTGTCGCAGGTGGGCAGGCTCGAATATCTGGGAGAGCTCGGCTATCGGGCGGGGTCGCCGGGCAGCCAGTTCAACAGCGCCAAGCGGGTGCAGGCGATCAGGGGCACCCTGGCGATGCCGCGCGAGCTCGGGGCGAAGATCGCCGCCTGCGGCGGGCCGGTGCTGCTGGTCGACGACCGGGTCGACACGGGATGGACGATGACCCTCGGCGCGGCGCTCATCCGCCACGCCGGCGCCCCTGCCGTGCTGCCGCTGGCGCTGGCGACGACCACCTGACGGGCGGCGCCCGACGCCTATCCGGCGACCCCCATGGTCAGCAGGTCATAGAGCTGAAGATGGGGGTTGACGTGCACGTTCGTCGCCTTGACCCCTCGCAGGAGCACCGCCCGGCGCCATCCCGTGGGCAGGATGAGCGCCTGCTCCATCACCACCCGGTCCACCTCACCCCACAACTGCGCCCTTCTGGCCGGGTCGAGCTCCCGGTTGGCCTGGTCGATCAGGGAGTCGACCTCGTCGGAGTCCACGTTGAGGTTGAACCCGCTGGCCACCCTCCCATCCACCAGCGGCGCCAGGAACGCCTCGGCGTCGGCGTAGTCGGGCACCCAGGGCCTCGACACCAGGCCGATCCCGTCGGTGGTGAGCGCGTCGGGCTTGCCCGAATACTTGTCGTAGAAGTCGACCGTGCTCACCTCCTTCACCGTGATCTTGATGCCGAAGGGGGAGAGCGACTGCTCGACGACCTCGGCCGCGGCCAGCTCCGCGGGTCGATCGGAGCGGGCCAGGAGGGTGAGCGGGAAGCCGTCGGCCTTGTCGCAGGCCGACAGGTGGGCGCGGGTCTTGGCGGGGTCAGCCGCGCCCGCCGGATACAGGCCGAGCTCGCGGTGGCCGGGGATGATCGGGGGCAGCAACGTCGAGGCGGGGTCGGCGTCGCCGTACGCGCGCAGGAGCATGGTCCGGTCGACGGCGGTGAAGATCGCCTTGCGGCAGTCGGCGTCGTCGAGCGGCTTGATGCGAGGGTTGAGGTAGAGCGCGTTGAGCAGGGTGGTCGCGCCCTCGTCGCTGCGGGCACGCAGGTCGGGCGAGGAGGTGATCCTCGCGGGCTCGAAGGGTGACGGGCCGTACTCCAGCTCGCCCCCCTCCAGCTTCGGCTGCGCGTCCGCGCTCGAGTCCAGGAAGCTGACCTCGTAGCGGTCGGGCAGCGCCTTGCGCACGGGGTCGGTGGCCGGGTCCCAGTGCGGGTTGCGGACCAGCGTCAGGCGGTCGTCCGTGGCCTCGTCCGAGAACATGTAAGGACCGGACGAGACGACCTGCTCGCGATACTGCGCGCCCCGGTCGGCCGCCTTCGGGACCGGGACGGTCACCGGCAGGGTCATGACCTTGTCGAAGCCCGAGAAGGGCGCCTTGAGCTTGAAGACGATGGTGTGGTCGTCGGGCGTCTGGACGGCGCGGTCGCCGTCGACGCCGGACTTGGCCGGGCCCGAATAGTCGCCGGGCAGGTCGAGCAGGAACTGCAGGGTCGAAGGGCCGGTCTGCAGGACGCTGCGGTCCATGCTGCGGAGCACCGCGTACTTGACGTCGGCGGCCGTGATAGGGGTGCCGTCCTGGAACTTCAGGCCCTGGCGGATCTTGTAGGTCCACGTCTTCGCGTCGGCGCTCGTGGTGCCCAGCCCTTCGGCCAGGTCGGGGACGACCTCGGTGCCGCGGGCCCCCGGCTCCGGGCGGAACATGGTCAGCGAGCGGCCGTAGAGGCGGACCAGGTTCCAGACATGGGAGTCATAGGTGTTGCCCGGGTCCAGGGAGTCGGGCTTGGGGAAGGCGGCGCGCAGCGTGCCGCCCTTGGTGGTCGACGGGTTGACGACCGTGGCGAAGGCGGAGGCCTTGCCGGTGGTCGCCGTGGTGCTGGGGGTCGACTGGCCCGCCGGGGTCGTGGAAGGGTCCTGCCCGCCTCCGGCGAGCAGCTGGCGCTGGATGCCGGGCCAGAGCCAGACGGCGACGCCGATCACCGCCACGAGGAGCACGACCCCGACGGCGACGGCCGCGCGCACGCCGTTGCCCGCGGGCCGGGTGACGGGCGTGTGCGGGGAGGGCGCCGGGTACCGGCCCACGCCGGGGGAGGACGCCGGATGGTGCGGCCCGCCCGGGCCACCCGGCGTCGCGCCCGGAGAAGGCGCGCCCAAGGCATGCGGCGCCGAGGCCGGAGAGGGCGGTCCCGCGCCGAAGGCGTGCGTGGAAGGGGCCGAGGGAGGCGGTCCCGCGCCCGGTGTGGCCGGTGGTGGGCCGATGCGGAGCAGTTCCTGCACGAGCTGCTCCGCCGTGGGCCGCATCCCCGGATCCTTGTGGAGCGCAGCCCGCAGCAACCCGGCGAGCTCCCCGGGCACCCCGCCCAGATCCGGCTCGTAGGCGAGGATGCGGTGCATCACCACCGGCAGCGCACCCGTCCCGAAGGCGGGTCGCCCGGTGGCGGCGAAGACGATCGTCCCCGCCCACGCGAAGACGTCGCCCGGCGGCCCGCTCTCGCCGTGGAACTGCTCGGGCGACATGTACGCGGTCGTGCCGATCACGCTGGAGGTGAGCGAGTGGCTGACGTCGAGCGCGCGGGCGATGCCGAAGTCGATGACCCTCGGGCCCTCGGCCGCCAGCAGCACGTTCGACGGCTTGAAGTCGCGGTGCACCACCCCGGCCCGGTGGATGGCGACGAGCGCCTGGGCGGTGGTCACGGCCAGCCTCATGAGCGCCGTGCCGGTCAGGGGTCCGTGGGCCTGCAGCGAGGGCCCGTCGACGAACTCGCTGACGATGTACGGCCGCTGCTCCCAGTCGCCGATCTCGAGCACGCGTGCCGTACAGAACTCGCCCACTCGCCGCGTGGCCTCGGCCTCGCGGCGGAACCGGCGCAGCGCCTGGGGGTCGTCCGCGAAGCGGGCGTGCAGGATCTTGATGGCGACCCGCTGCCCGCCCGAGGCGACCCCGGCGTACACGCTGCCCTGACCACCCTCGCCGAGAAACCCGGTCAGAGGGTAGTCGTTGACCGCGACGGGGTCGCCGCTGCGTAAGGGACGCACCTACAGGCGCGGCCTGGCGCCGAGGTGGCTGATGGCCTTGGACGCCAGGTGGCAGCCGGCCGCCAGCGACTCGGCGGGCGGCTTGCCCTCCAGCCACAGCGGCAGCATGCCCGCCACGAAGGCGTCACCGGCTCCGGTGCCGTCGACCACGCGCTCGACCGGCTCGGCCGGCACCCGCACGGGCTCGGGCCGCCCGTTGGTGAACCAGAGCGCGCCTTCCTTGTTGAGCTTGATGACGACCTGCGGGAACCAGGCGGTGAGCACCTTCGCCGCCGCGGCGGGGTCGTCGCGGCCGGTGAGCACCTTGGCCTGGTCGGCGTTGGCGAACAGCAGCTTGGCGCCGTTGGTCCACTCGAGGAACGGCTCGGCGCCGGTGCGCTCCAGCGGAGCGGTGGAGGCGCAGTCGACCGAGATCGACATGCCGGTGCGGCGGGCCATCTCGAGCGCCGTCAGCCCGGCCTCGCGCGAACCTTCGTTCATCAGCGTGTAGCCGGACAGGTGAAGGTGCGAGCCCTGGGAGAACAGGTCGCGCGGCAGATCCTCCGGCGACAGGGCGGCGTTGGCGCCCGGGTCGGAGAGCTGGGTGCGCTCGCCCTTGTGGGTGACCAGCACGACGCAGGTGCCGGTCGGGCGTTCGGGATCCATGACGAGCCGGGCGTCGACGCCGTAGCCCATGAGTTCCATGTCACGATTTCGCCCAGTGATGTCGGCGCCCCGGCGGCCGATGAAGGCTACTTCAGAGCCTTCGACCGCCAGCCACGAGGCGATGTTGGCCCCGGAGCCGCCACCGTGCATCGTGACCGTAGCCGGCGTGTCACTGGCCCGGGCTAGCGCATAACGGGCGCGTGCGACCGCGTCGGTCATGAGATCGCCCACCACGACGACCCGCGTCATGATGCCACCACCTTGGTTCAAGAACGAGCCTGGCCAGGGAAAAACTAACAGCTTCCGGCCTGCTCGTGGGCTGGAGAACCAGTTCGGCGATGGAGTCGATGCACAAGCGTTGCCCACCGGCGCCCCTGGTGAGGCTCGGAAGTACGCTCGGGACTGTGGAGACGCAATATCCGGCTCATTGGGAGGCCGACGTCGTCCTGGCCGACGGCGGCACCGCTCACGTGCGCCCGATCCGGCCGCACGACGCCGACCTGCTCAGGTCCTTCTACTCCCGGCTGTCGGACGAGTCGATCTACTTCAGGTTCTTCGGCCCGCGCCCCAAGCTCACCGACCGCGAGGTGACCTGGTTCACCAACGTCGACTACACCGACCGCGTCGCGCTGATCGCCACGATCGGCGAGGAGATGGTGGCGGTCATCCGCTACGACCGCATCGAGGCGGGCGAGGCGGAGGTGGCCTTCCTGGTCGAGGACGCCCACCAGGGCCGCGGCGTGGCGAGCGTGCTGCTGGAGCACCTGGCGGCCACCGCCCGCGAGAACGACATCGAACGGTTCGTCGCCGACGTCCTGCCGGCGAACATGAAGATGATGGCTGTGCTGCGCCAGGCGGGGTACACCGCGCAGAGCCGCTTCGCCGACGGCGTGGTCCGCATGATCCTCGACCTGACGCCGACCGAGACCTCCACCGAGGTGACCACCGCGCGCGAGCACCGGGCCGAGGCCCGGTCGATCGCGCGGCTGCTGACGCCAGGAAGCGTCGCGGTGATCGGCGCCTCGCGCGAGCCGGGCGGCGTCGGCCAGGCCGTGCTGCGCAACCTGCTGGGCGCCGACTTCACCGGACCCGTCTACCCGGTCCACCGCGAGGTGCGGGCGGTGGCGGGCGTGCGGGCCTATCCGAGCATCACCGCGATCGAGGACCAGGTGGACCTGGCCGTCGTCGCCGTTCCCGCCGACAGCGTGATCGACGTCGTCAAGGAGTGCGCCGAGAAGGGCGTGCACGGCCTGGTCGTCGTCTCCTCCGGATTCGGCGAGACCGGCACTGTGGGCAAGGAGCGCCAGGACGAGCTGGCCTCCCTGGCCAGGGCGTACGGCCTGCGCGTGGTGGGGCCCAACTGCCTGGGCATCGCCAACACCGACCCCGCCGTACGGCTGAACGCCACGCTGGCGGCCACCGTGCCCGGCCGGGGGAGGGTGGGCTTCTTCAGCCAGTCGGGCGCCCTGGGCACCGCCCTGCTGCAGCGGGTGGCGCAGCGCGGCATGGGCATCTCCAGCTTCGTGAGCGCCGGCAACCGCGCCGACGTCTCCGGCAACGACCTGCTGCAGTACTGGGAGGAGGACCCGGCCACCGAGGTGATCCTGCTCTACCTCGAGTCGCTGGGCAATCCGCGCAAGTTCACCCGCCTGGCCAGGCGCATCTCCAAGCGCAAGCCGATCGTGGTGGTCAAGAGCCTGGGCATGCCGACCGCGCACTCCGCCGTGGAGCTGGGCCTGCCCGACTCGGCCGTCAGCTCGCTGTTCGAGCAGGCCGGGGTGATCAGGGTCGACGACCTCATCCAGCTCTTCGACGTCGGACAGCTGCTGGCCCACCAGCCGCTGCCGAAGGGGCCCAGGGTGGGGCTCGTGACCAACTCCGACGCGCTGGGGCTGCTCGCGGTCGACGCGTGCAGGGGCGCGGGGCTGGAGCCGCGCGACCCGGTCAACCTGGGGGCCGCGGCGGGCGCGGAGGAGTTCGCCACGGCACTGGCGGGCGTGCTGCCCGAGGTCGACTCGGCGGTGGTGATCTACATGCCGCCGCTTCCCGGCTGCTCGGACGAGGTGGCCGCGGCGCTGGCCGAGGTGGCGGCGGGCTCGGGCAAGCCGGTGGTGGCGACCTTCGAGGGTCACCTGGGGATGCGCGAGAAGCTGGCGCCGATCCCGTCCTACGCGGCGCCGGAGGAGGCGGTGCGGGCCCTGGCCAGGGCGGTGGGGTACGCCGCGTGGCGCGAGCGGCCGGCCGAGATCCCGCCGGAGCTGGAGGGCACCGACGCCGAACGTGCCCGCGCCCTGGTCGAATCGGCCCTCGCCGCCCACGACACAAGGCCCGCGCCGGACGCCGGTTCGGAAGGCGCCGGTTCGGAGGGTGCCGGTTCGGAGGGTGCCGGTTCGGAGGGTGCCGGCGAGCCCGATGGCGGGGTCGTGCACGGCACGGTGGTGGAGGTCGACGCCGCCGAGCTGCTCGCCTGCTACGGCCTGACCGTGTGGCCCGCCGAGCTGGTCGGCTCCGCCGAGGAGGCCGCCTTCGAGGGCGAGCGCCTGGGCTGGCCGGTGGTGCTCAAGCTCGCCGACCCCGGCGCCTCGCGCATGGCGGGCACCGTACGGCTGGGCCTGGCCGGAGCCGAGAGCGTCCGGCACGCCTACACCGACCTGGTCGCCCGTTTCGGCGCCGAGGTGCCGCTGGCCGTCCAGAAGATGGCGCCGCAGCCCGGCGTGCCCACGGTGGTGAGCGTGGTGGAGGACCCGGCCTTCGGCCCGGTGCTCTCCTTCGGCCTCGGCGAGGTGACCGCGCGGCTGCTGGCCGACGAGGGTTTCCGCCTGGCGCCCCTGACCAGGAGGGACGCGGCCGAGCTGGTCCGCTCCGTGCGAGCCGCCCCGCTGCTGTTCGGGCAGTACGGCTACCCGCCCGTCGCGGTGGACGCGCTGGAGGACCTGCTGGTGCGGGTGGGCAGGCTCGCCCACGACCTGCCGGAGATCGCCCGCCTGGACCTGGACCAGGTGCTCGTGGGGGAGTCTGAGGTGATCGTGCTGGGCGCCCGCGCGGTGATCCGTACACCCGAAGGGCCGAGGCTCGACGGCGGCCCGCGGCGTCTGCTGTGAGGGCGCTCACCAGCGTAAATAGCCATAACGCGGCATATCTGGTGATATGTCAGGATTTTAGCTCGGCAGTGTGAGCCAGCGCCCTCTCCCTGGCAGGATGGACCCATGAGGGAAACCCGAGTCTCAGCCGCGGGCCTGCGTGAAGCGATCGAGCGCAGCGGCTACTACCCCGACCTCGTCACCGATGCGGTCGAGTCCGCGCTGGGCAAGGAGGCCGTGACGGCCTTCGTCGTCCACCACGAAGCCACCTTCGACCCGGCCATGGAAGTGCGCAGGCACGTCACCGTGCTGGTCCTGACCGCCGGGCGGCTGCTGGTGTGCCACACCGACGAGCATCCCGCCGTCGAGGGCGTCTCCGCCTCCCACGCCTCCACGACGACCGAGGCCGTGCGGCTCAGCCGCATCCAGTCCGTCGCCGTCACCCGCGTGGTGCCCGACCCGGCCTCCTACGCCCCCGGCGTCGCGCCGACGGAGGTCACCCTGACGATCGGCTGGGGCGCCATCGCCCACGTCGACCTCGAGCCCGCCACCTGCGGCGACGAGAACTGCGAGGCCGACCACGGCTACACCGGGGCGATCACCGCCGACGACCTGTCGCTGCGGGTGAGCGAAGCCGCCGACGGTCCCGAGGCCGTCCAGCACGTCCTGGCCTTCGCCAAGTCGCTGTCCGAGGCCACCGCCCGCGCGGCCACCTGACGCCTGCCGTACCCCCTGCTCGTGACCCGCCTGGAGGCTCCATGAGCGACCCCGCGTCCCCCGCCGCGGGCAGCACGTCCGCGCCGTCTCCCGCGTCCGCCGGTGCGGAAGGTCCGCCCGCGCCGTCTCCCGCGTCCGCCGGTGCGGAAGGTCCGTCCGCGCAGGCTCCCGTGCTGCCCGGTTACGGCGGCTCGGCGTTGTCCGACCTGCCGGGTTCGCTGCTGGCCGCGCTCGGCCTGCCAGGGCCCAACTCCCTCGGCCTGGAGCCCGCAGACCGGGTCTGCCTGTTCGTCGTCGACGGCCTGGGCGCCGACCTGCTGCTGGCCCACGCCGACCGCGCCCCCTTCCTGGCGAGTACGGCACGGCGCACGCTGAGCGCGGGCTTCCCCGCGACGACGGTGACGAGCCTGTGCTCCCTCGGCACCGGCCTGTCCCCGGGCGAGCACGGCATGGTCGGCATGGTCCTGGCCGTCCCCGGCGCCGGCCACCTGTTCAACTGCCTGCGCTGGACCCTGCCCGGCGGCATGCGCATGGACCCGCTGCAGTGGCAGCCCGCCCCGACCGTCTACCAGCGCGCCACCGCCGCGGGAGTGCCCGCCTCCTACGTCGGCCCCGGCCAGTTCGAGGGCAGCGGCCTGACGGACGCGGTCTACCGAGGGGCCCGCTACCTGCCCGCCGACACCGTCGACGAGCGTGTCGCCGCGGTGGCCGGCGCCCTGGCCGAGCCGCGCGCCCACGTCACCGTCTACTACGGCGACCTCGACTCCACCGGCCACCTGTGCGGCTGGGGCAGCCCCGAATGGCTCGACCAGCTGGCGATCGTCGACAGCATGGCCGAGCGCCTGGCCGCGGCGCTGCCGCCCGGCTCGGCCCTGTACATCACCGCCGACCACGGCATGGTCAACGCCACCGAGAAGATCGACGCCGAGACCGACCCGGTGCTGACGCCTGGCGTGGCCATGGTGGGCGGCGACGCACGCGCCCGCCACGTCTACACCGCGCCCGGGGCGGCCGGCGAGGTGCTGGCCGCCTGGCGGGCCCGTCTCGACGGCCTGGCCTGGGTGGTCTCCAGGCAGGAGGCCGTCGACTCCGGGTGGTTCGGTCCCCGCGTGCGCTCCTCGTGGCTGGGCCGCATCGGCGACGTGATCGCCGTGCCGTACGCCGATGTGGCCGTGATCGCCTCGCGCAGTGGCAAGCTGGAGGCGATCTTCACCGGTTACCACGGCTCCATGACCGCCTTGGAGCAGAACGTCCCGCTCTTGGAAGTGAGTACGACATGAACGCCCTGATCACCGCGGACGAGCTGGCCGCGCTCGAGCACGTCACCCTGCTCGACGTGCGCTCGCGGCTGGGCGGACCGCCCGGCGTGCAGTTCTACCGCGAAGGGCACCTGCCGGGAGCACGATACTGCGACCTGGAGAACGACCTGTCGTCGGCCGCCGGTCCTGCCGGACGCCACCCGCTGCCCGACACCGCCGCCTTCCAGGAGAGCATGCGGCGCCTGGGCGTGTGCCAGGGCACGCCCGTGGTCGCCTACGACGACGCGGGCTCCACGATCGCCGCGCGCATCTGGTGGACGCTGCGCTACTTCGGCTTCGACGACGTCCGGGTGCTCGACGGCGGGCTGCAGGCGTGGGCCGACAGCGGGCGGCCGATCACCAAGGAGGAGCCGGGCCCCGCCGAGCCGGGCGACTTCGTGGCCTCGCCCGGCCGGCTGCCGATCCTCGACGCCGACGAGGCGGCGGCGCTGGCCCGGCGCGGCGTGCTCCTCGACGCCCGCGCGGGCGAGCGTTACCGGGGAGAGGTCGAGCCGGTCGACCCGCGCGCGGGCCACGTGCCCGGCGCGGTCAGCGCCCCCACCACCGAGAACCTCACCCCGCGGGGCACGTTCCTGCCCGCCGACGAGCTGCGCGCCCGCTTCGAGGCGCTGGGCGTGACCGACGGCGTGGAGACGGGCGCCTACTGCGGCTCCGGCGTGACCGCCGCGCACGAACTGCTCGCCCTGCACCTGGCCGGGCTGCCCGGCGCCCTCTACGTCGGCTCGTGGTCCAACTGGTCGGCCGACCCCGACCGCCCGGTCGAGACCGGCTGATCGCCCGCGCCGAAGCAGACGAACCCGCGGGCCCCGGTCGCGGCCACCGCCGCCGTCAGGGCCCGCTCGGGCGGGTCGCCGCCGGCGAGCAGGCGGTGGAAGAGGACCATCAGCGCGGCCGTCTCGGCGTCGGGCACTGGCACCAGCCCCGCCACCACGCAGGTCGCGCCCCTGGCCAGGAACATCCCGGCCAGCCCGAGCGGCGCTCCCTCCGCGGGCACGTGCGCCATGCCCGACTCGCACGCCGACAACACCACCAGGCTCGGCGGGCGCCGGACGCGCAGCAGGTCGTAGGCCATCAGCGGGCCGTCGTCCAGGAGCAGGCTCGACAGCAGCGGGCTGCGCGCCTGGAAGGTGCCGTGCGCGGCCAGGTGCAGCACGTCGGCCCGGTCCAGGGCCGCGAGCAGGCTCGCGCCGCGCGCCGGCACCCGCTCGGCCCGCGCGTGGCAGGCCAGGACGGCCCGCACCTCGTCCTCGGCGTGCTCCAGCCCGGGGCCCGCCGCCGCGACTACCAGGGGCGTGCTCCCGGCCGGACCCGCGGCGGCTGCCTCATGCGGCGTGCCCTTTCCCGAGGCCGCCTCGCGGGCCGGGGCGGCGGCCCAGGCGCGGGCGCTCGGGGTGACGCTGACCGGCCGTCCCTTCAGGTACGGCAGAGCGGCCCACGGCACGTTGTGCAGCGGACCGGAGGGCACCACCACCAGCGGACGATCGCCGAGCTCGCCGGCGAGAGGCAGCAGGACGAGGCTCTCCAGCTCCGCCGGGTCCAACCCGGCCGAGGCGTCCATGAGGTGGGCGCGCCGCAGGGAGTACCGCAGCCGGGTGACCGCCTCGGCCGCCTGCCGTACGGCACCCAGGTGGTGCAGCGCGGCGGCGTGGCCGGTGACGGTCACGGCCAGCAGGTCGTCGCCGTCGACCACGTACTCGACCAGCGCCCTGCCCTCCAGCCGGGCCCGGAGCCGCTCCAGGGACAGCAGGTGCGGACGGCCCGAGGTGACCACCGAGCGCCAGCGTTCGGCCCAGCCGTACACCTGCTCAGCGCACCCCCGCAGCACGGCCAGGCGCAGCCCGAACGCGGCCAGCCGCTCGCCCGCCCGCGCGGTGTTGACGCGGACGGATGGATCCTGGAACTGCGCGGCACGCTCGCCCACGCTGGTCAGTCCGTCGATGACCGCCTGGTGGGCCAGGGCATGGTCGCCGTCGATGAGCGCGTCGATGGCGAGAGCGTGATGGTGGACGACCGCGGGATCGCCGGTGCGCGGCCGGTGCTCGGTCAGGCGGGCGAGCTGGCGGTTCACGGTCGCGTCGTCGCCCGTCTCCAGGGCCGTCTCCACCGCCAGGAGCCGCAGCGACTGGGCGCAGGCCGTCACGGAGGCGTCGCGCTCGCAGGCGTCGGCGGCGTCGATCAGCTCGGCGACCATCGCCGCGCTCGCCTCGCCCCTGGCCAGGCGGGCGCGTAACCGGATCTCGGCGATCACCGGAGCCCAGCCCGCGCGGTCCTGCTCCGACAGGTCGGCCGCGGCGCGCTCCGCCGCCTCCAGCGCCGGCGCGTGGTCGCCCATCAGCAGCTGCACCCTGGCCAGTTTCAGCCGCGCCTCGGCCAGCGCCGCCCTGGCGCCCGCCGCCTCCAGCTCGGGCACGGCCAGGGTGAGCACCTGGGCGGCCTCGCCCGGCAGGTGGGAGGCGAGCAGGGCGTCGGCGAAGTCGGTGCGCATCGTGGCCAGGCGCTCGGTGAAGCCGAACAGGGTGTCTTCCGACTGCTTGTAGTGGGCGAACGCCGCGGCGATGTCGCCCTGCCGTACGGCCAGGAAGGGCAGGTTCGCGGCGGCCAGGCGGACCAGGTGGTCGAGCCCGGCATTGCGCGCCATGTCCAGACATGTCATGACGTCGTGCATCGCGCCCGCCCACTCGGCGCGATAGGCCCTGATCAGGCCCCTGTTCAGCAGGCCTCCGGCCAGGAAGCGCAGGTCGTCGACGCTGCCCTGGGCGGCGGCCAGCACCTCGATCGCCCGCTCGCACGCCGCGCCCGCCTCGTGGAAACGGCCCAGCCTGGCCAGGGCGACCGCGCGCTGCGTCTCCAGCTTGGCCCGGTCGACGGGGCCGAGGTAGGCGTAGGCCTGGGCGGCGATGCGCAGAGCCTGGAGGGGATGGCCACGCTCGGTGCGGACCGTGACGAGGGAGAGCCTGGCCTGGGCGATCCTGGCCCGGGGGGCGCCGGGGGTGGCGATGGCGCGGCGCAGGCAGTGCTCGGCCATCGGCAGGTCGCCCAGCTCGCGAGCGGCCAGGGCCATCGCCCGCAACGCCACCGCGGACGCCTCGGCGGCGACGTCGCGGTGGTCGGCGGCCGCGTCTCGGGGCCCGACAGCGGCGTGGTGGTCGGCGGCCGCGTCTCGGGGCTCGGCAGCGGCGTGGTGGTCGGCGGCCGTGCCTCGGGGCCCGGTTCCGGGGCGGTCATGCGCGCCGTCGTGAGGGGTGAACGGGGGTGCGGGGGAGAATCCGGCGGGCAGCTGCCCCGGGC
Source organism: Nonomuraea sp. NPDC050663 (assembly GCF_044456985.1). Classification (NCBI taxonomy): domain Bacteria; kingdom Bacillati; phylum Actinomycetota; class Actinomycetes; order Streptosporangiales; family Streptosporangiaceae; genus Nonomuraea; species Nonomuraea sp. NPDC050663. The sequence goes on along the minus strand of NZ_JBITGL010000010.1, from coordinate 316,986 downwards.
GCGGGCGGGCGAACACGTTGCGCCGGGGCGTCCCGGCCAGGTGCTCGGCGGCGGCCAGGACCTTGCGCCCGGCGGCCAGCGCCCGGCCGGGGTTGACCGCGCATTGCAGCACCGCCTCCTCCGCGGCGCCGACCAGGGACTCCGCAGGACCGGCGTCGTCGACCGTCCACCCGTCCTCGACCAGCCAGCTGTCCTCGACCCCATCGGCGAGCTCATCGGCGGCGTCGGCGGCGCCCTCCGCGACCGCCTCGTCGTCTTCGAGCACCATCCGCCCGTCCCTCCGCGCCCGAGTGTTCGCTCCGGAGCCCTCGAAGCCCCCGGAGGGGAGCCGGGCGGGGCGAGGCCCGCCCGGCTCGTGACCGCCTAGGACCTGATCCTCAGCCATCGCGTGACAATCGGGCGGCACCCGGGCCGATGACAGACGAGGCTGAACCACCCGGGCGGCAGCCCGGTGGCGGCGAACTGGCCGGTGCGCCCCACCTCGCGGCGCACGATCAGCTGGAGGGTGCGGATGTCGATGAAGGAGCCCTCCCCAGGACACGGCGTGACCTGGCCGGCCAGGTCGATGAGTCCGTCGCCGACCGTGACCTCCACGTCGAAGGCCAGTTCGGCGGTGGCGAAGCGGACCAGGCGAGGTCCGCTGGAGCCGTCGCGCACGCCGCGGGTTGCGACGCACTCGACGGGCGAGGCGGTGATCGCGCCGGCCATCCTCAGCGAGTAAGCCTCACGTGCCGCGGCCGAGACGTGAGGGGGGATGGGGTCCTGTCCGGACCCCAGCCGGAGGGCGGCCAGCAGGTATTCGTCGTTGATCATTGCACCATTTCCTCGTGAGAGATCAGGGTGCGCAGTTTCCTGAGGCACCGGCCCCGGGTTGGGCCGATGCTGCCGAGCGGCATGCCCATGCGCACGGCGACCTGCTGGTATCCCACCTCGGACGAGATGAGGACCAGCAACGTGCGGCATGGCTCGGGCAGCCTGGTGACCAGCTGCCAGAGCAGACGAACCGAATCGGCCTCGAGGAAGGCCGACTCCGGGTCGGATTCGAATGGCGGGTGGAGTTCGGGGACCGCGATGGGTTCCCGCCTGATGATCTGGAGGGCCTCACGCCTGGCTGTCGTGGCCAGCCATGCACCCAGGGCTTGTGGCTCCCTGATGTGCTCGAGGTTCTCCAGGAGTCGGAGCCAGGCGCCTTGAACCGCGTCAGCGGCGTCACTGTCGCCCAGTCCGCATGAGCGCGCGGCAGCCCACATGCGCGGCCCGTACAGGGCCGTGAGCTCGCACCACGCGGAATCCTCGCCATCCGCCGCGGCTTTGAGCAGCAGGGCCGCATCGCTCATGTTGCCTCCTCGTGGTTGGACGAGGACTGAGCGTAAACTCTACAGCCGCGCCGGGACCAGGGCGCCCAGATCGGGAATTTGCCGGTCGCCGAGGACGGCCGCGGCCGCTTCGTGGACGGGCGCGTCGGCGGCGGCCGCGGCGATCGCGCCGCTGACCAGGGCGGCGGCGAAGGAGGTGCCGCTCCAGGTGGCATATCCGGAGAAGTCGCCGGTCGACAGGAAGCTGGAGGCCAGCCATTCGCCGCGGGCCCAGGCGTCGACCCAGGGCCCGTGTCCCGAGAAGGCGGCGCGGTGCTGCTCCGTGGCGTCGAGCGCGCCGACGCCGACCACGCCGGGGAGCGCGGCGGGCCAGAACGGCCGGTCGGAGGCGGTGTTGCCGGCGCAGGCGACGACGACGGTGTCGGGCAGCGCGCCCACGGCGTCGGAGAGCAGGGGCGAGGGCTTGTCGTCGAAGGTGTGGCCGCCCAGGGAGAGGTTGACCACCTGCGGGGCACGTTCGCCGCGCAGCCGGTGGAGGGCGCGCAGCAGGCGCGCCTCGTCGCCGCTGCCGTCGCCGTCGAGCACGCGGATGACCTGCAGCCCGGCCTCGGGCGCGCGGCGCAGCAGCAGCCCGGCGACGAAGGTGCCGTGGCCGGCCTGCTCGCCTTCGACGGCGTCGGCGGCGGCCTCGCCCAGCGTGCCGTACCAGTGGCTCTTGGCCCACCAGGGGTGGGCGGCCACGCCGGTGTCGAGCAGGGCGACGCGCACGCCGGAGCGTTCCTTGCCCAGCGACGCCCTGATCTCCCCGGTGGGGAAGGGGCGCGAGGCCGGGCCGCCGAAGAAGAGCGGCTGGCCGGTCAGGACGTGGTTGGGCGAGGCGCGGTAGCCCTGGTCGCGCAGTTCCAGCGTCAGCTCGCAGGGGTCGACCCCCGGGCTCAGGCGTACGACACAGATGCCGTCGGCCTCGGCGATGGCCTGGGTCCATCGGGAGACCGCGGATACGGCACTGCGATCGAGAAGAATCTGGCCTGACCGGATCAGGGCCGAGCCCACTGCTTGCACGTCCATGGAGCTGTATCTTTCCGCCACAGGCGTCGTGTCACGTGCCACATCCGCAACAACTCGGTATGGCCCCCCTCTGGTGCGCGATAGCGACCGACGGTAGTCTCTCCCTAGTCACTTGTGATCATCCCAGGACGAGGCCGTTGGGGAAGGCGCACCTCGTACCGAAACGGGAGGTCCGGTGTCTGCTCGTGGCGTGCTGTACGTCCACTCGGCTCAGCCCGCGCTGTGCCCTCATATCGAATGGGCGGTCGCGGGTGTTCTCGGCGTGCCTGTCGATCTGACTTGGACTCCCCAGCCTGCCGCGCCCAACGTGGTGCGGGCGCAGGCCGAATGGGAGGGACGGCCCGGCATCGCCGCCGCCATCGTCTCCTCCCTCATGGGGTGGCAGCGCATCCGCTTCGAGGTGACCGAGGACGCCTCTCCCGGCGTCGACGGGTCCCGCTACGCCTACACGCCCACCCTCGGTGCCTTCCACGCGGTGGTGGGCGCCACCGGCGACTTCCTCATCCCCGAGGACCGGCTGCGCACGGCCATGATGCTGGCCGCCCAGGGCCGCTGCGTCCTGGAGGAGGAGCTCGACAAGCTGCTGGGCCGCGCCTGGGACGAGGAGCTGGAGCCGTTCCGCTACGCGGGCGACGGCGCCCCGGTGCGCTGGCTGCACGCCGCCGTCTAGCCCGCCGTACGGCACGCGGGACCATCCCCTGACATGACGAAAGCCCCGCTCCCGGAGATCCGGGGCGGGGCTCTGTCGTACGGGCGTCAGGCGTTCTGGAAGACGAGCGACACGTTGTGCCCGCCGAAGCCGAACGAGTTGTTGATCGCCGCGAGGTCGCCCTCGGGCAGCGCCCGGTTCTCGCCGTAGACGAGGTCGACGTCGATGCCGTCGTCGGGCGTGCGGAGGTTGAGCGTCGCGGGCACGATGCGGTCGCGCAGCGTCAGGACGGTGAAGACCGACTCGATGCCGCCCGCGCCGCCGAGCAGGTGGCCGGTCATCGACTTGGTCGAGGTGACGAGCGGGTGCGAGCCCATGGCCTTGTTCACCGACTGCACCTCGATCACGTCACCGGCCGGGGTGGAGGTGCCGTGCGCGTTGACGTGCTTGATGTCGGCGCCGGTCAGACCGGCGTCGCTGATCGCGTGGGTCATCGCCATGGTGATGCCGCGGCCGTCGGGCTCGGGCTGGGTGATGTGGTGGGCGTCGGCGGAGTAGCCGACGCCGGAGACGTAGGCGTAGATGCGCGCGCCGCGGGCGCGTGCGTGCTCCTCCGACTCCAGCACGATGATGCCCGCGCCCTCGCCCAGGACGAAGCCGTCGCGGTCGGGCTGCCACGGGCGGGAGGCGCCCTGCGGGTCGTCGTTGCGGGTGGACATCGCCCGCGCGGCGGCGAAGGCCGCCATGTTCAGCGGGTGGATGGCCGCCTCGGTGCCGCCGGCCACGACCACGTCGGCGCGGCCCAGGCGGATCATGTCCATGGCGTAGCCGATGGCCTCGGCGCCGGAGGCGCAGGCCGAGACGGTGGCGTGCACGCCGGCCATGGCGTTGAGCTCGATGCCGATCCAGGCAGCGGGGCCGTTGGGCATGAGCATCGGCACGGTGAACGGGGACAGGCGGTTCCAGCCCCGCTCCTTGAACGTGTCGTAGGCGGCCAGGGTGGTGCCGATGCCGCCGATGCCGCTGGAGACCACGACGCCCATGCGCTCGGGCGCGACCTCGGGCGCACCCGCGTCGGCCCAGGCCTCGCGGGCGGCCACCAGGGCGAACTGCTCGCTGCGGTCGAGGCGGCGGGCTTCGGGGCGGGGCAGCACCTCGGCCGGGTCGACGGCGGCGATGCCCGCGAACTTCACGGGGACGCTGTCGACCCAGTCCTCGGTGATGGCCTCGACCCCGGACCGACCGGCGAGGAGCGCCGACCAGGTCGAGGTCACGTCTCCACCCACAGGCGTCGTCGCGCCCAGCCCGGTGACGACGACTCGTGCCCGGTTCGCACTCACGTGTAACGCTCCTTGCTGATCAGGTGACGGGGATCGGTCAGGCGTTGATGAAGTTGATGACGTCCTTGACCGTCTTCAGGTTCTTCAGCTGGTCGTCGGGGATCTCGACGCCGAACTCGTCCTGGGCGGCCACGGCGATCTCGACCATGGACAGGGAGTCGATGTCGAGGTCGTCCACGAAGCTCTTCTCCGGGGTGACCTCGTTGGCCGGGATCCCGGTGATCTCGTTGACGATCTTGCCGAGGCCCTCGAGGATCTCCTGCTCGCTGACTGCCATGTCGGTGTTTCTCCTTGTGATGGGTTTATTGAATACGGCGGAGCCGTACACGTCACGGAATCTCGATGACCTGACCCGCGTAGGTCAGGCCGGCTCCAAAGCCTAGGAGCAGCGCCAGACCGCCGGACTGCACCTCGCCGCGCTCGATCATGCGGGAGAGCGCGAGCGGGACGGAGGCGGCGGAGGTGTTGCCCGCCAGAACGATATCGCGGGCGATGACGGCGTTGTGGGCGCCCAGCTTGCGGGCGATCGCCTCGATGATGCGCAGGTTGGCCTGGTGCGGCACGAACGCGGCCAGTTCGCTCGGGTCGACCCCGGCGCGCTCGCACGCCTCGAGGGCCACCGGCGCGAGCGCGGTGGTGGCCCAGCGGAAGACCGTCTGGCCCTCCTGGTGCAGGAAGGAGTTGCGGTCCTTGACGATGATGGCGTCGAACTTGTCGCCCGCGCTGCCCCACACGACCGGGCCGATGCCGGGCTCGTCGGCGGGGCCCACGACCGCGGCGCCCGCGCCGTCGGCGAAGATCACCGCGGTGGCGCGGTCGGTCCAGTCGGTCCACTGCGACAACTTCTCGGCGCCGACGACCAGCACGTGCTTGGCCGAGCCGCCGCGGATGGCGGCGGAGGCGGTGGCCAGCGCGTAGCAGAAGCCCGCGCAGGCGGCGTTGACGTCGAACGCGCCCGGCGCCTCGATGCCCAGCCGGTGCGCGACGGTCGCCGCGACGTTCGGGATCATGGACTCGGGCGTGCAGGTGGCCACGATCACCAGGTCGATGTCGGAGGCGGCCAGGCCGCTGGCGGCCAGGGCCTTGCCTCCGGCCTGGGTGGCCATGTCGGCCAGCGACTCCTCGGGTCCGGCGACGCGGCGCTCCTTGATGCCGACGCGCGACTGGATCCACTCGTCGTTGGTCTCCATGGTCTTGGCCAGGTCGTCGTTGGTGACGACGGTCGAGGGCTGGTAGCCGCCGAAGGCCAGCACCTTGGCTCCGGGCGCGACGTTGGGGATCCTCACTTGACCAGCTCCTTAGCCGCATCCAGGTCGTCGGGGGTCTTCAGTGCCACTGTCTGGACCCCGCGCAGGCCACGCTTGGCCAGGCCGGTCAGGGTGCCTCCGGGCAGCAGCTCGATCATGCGGTCGACCCCGAGCGAGGCCATGGTCTCCATGCACAGGTCCCAGCGGACCGGGTTGCTGACCTGGTTGATCATGCGCTCGACGAACTCGGCGCCGCCCGCGACGGCCTGGCCGTCGCTGTTGGACAGCAGGGTGACGGCGGGGTCGCCGGGCTGGGTCTCGGCGGCGGCCGCGCGCAGGCGCTCGACCGCGGGCGCCATGTGGACGGTGTGGAAGGCTCCGGCGACCGACAGCGGGATGAGCCTGGCGCGGGTCGGCGGCTCCTCCTTCAGGGCGGCGAGCTGGTCGAGCGTGCCGCCGGCGACGACCTGGCCGGCGCCGTTGTTGTTGGCGGGGGTCAGGCCGTGTTTGTCGAGGGTCTCCAGCACGTCGGTGCCGCCGAGCACGGCGGTCATGCCGGTCTCGGTGACGGCGGCGGCCTCGGCCATGGCCCGGCCGCGCTCGCGCACCAGGGCCAGCGCCTGCTCGGGGGTCAGCACCCCGGCCAGGGCGGCGGCGGCGAACTCGCCGACGCTGTGCCCGGCCAGGATGTCAGGAGCGGCGCCGAGCGCCTGGGCGGCGGCGAGAGAGGCGGCCACGAGGAGCGGCTGCGCGACGGCGGTGTCGCGGATCTCGTCGGCGTCCGCGTCGGTGCCGAAGTGGATCAGGTCGAGCTCGACGATCTCCGACCACGCGGAAAGCCGCTCCGTCACGCCCGGAAGTTCGAGCCACGGAGCGAGGAAGCCTGGAGTTTGGGCGCCCTGTCCGGGCGCGACGATGACGAGCACGAAATCCACGATGCCCTGTAGAAGTCCAACACGCGGATAATGATCCGTACGAACTTTGTCCCGTAAATTTTGTAGGAAACCTACAGCCCACGTTTCGGGCATATTACGTGAGAGCCCGCCAGGTCACCGCGCTCTCCGCGAGCCTGCCCAGGATCAGTCCCACCTGGAGGGTGAAGGCGGAGCGGCCCTCGGTGGGCTGGTACCCCGTCAGTTCGGTGATTTTCTTGAGCCGGTACCTGACCGTGTTCGGGTGCACGAACAGCAGGCGCGCCGTGGCCTCCAGCGAGGTGCCCTGCTCCAGGTAGGTGGCCAGCGTGTCGAGCAGCGGCGTGCCCGCCAGGGGCTCGTAGACGTTCTCCACGAGCTGGTGCCGGGCGTCGGAGTCGCCGTCGAGGGCCCGCTCGGCCAGCAGGTCCTCCGCGTGCACCGGGCGAGGGGCGTCGGGCCAGCCGCTGGAGGCCTTCAGCCCGGCGATCGCCGCCCTGGCGCTGCGCGTGGCGGCGTGCAGGTCGGGCACCTCGGGACCGATGACGATGGGCCCCGGCCCGAACTGGCGCACCACGTGCTTGGCCGCCTCTCGCTCGCCGCTCGCGCCGCCGACGATCACGATCAGCCGGTCGGCCTGCACGCCCGCCAGCAGGTCGAGGCCGATGCGGCGGCCGCGCTCGCGCAGCGCGTCGATCACCGCGCGAGGGTCGTCGTCGGGCGCCTGCCCGGCGATCACCACGACGGGCGAGGAGGTCCAGCCCAGCGCCGCCGCCCACGAGTGCAGCCCGTCGTCGACCTCGCCGCGCACCAGCGCGTCGACGATCAACGCTTCGAGCCGGGCGTCCCACGCACCGCGCACCTCCGCCTCGCGCGCGTAGACGTGCGCGGCGGCGAAGGCGACGTCGCGGGTGTAGCGGAGCATCGCCTGCTCCAGCTGCACCCGGCCGTCGGGGGCGGCCAGCTCCTCGACCTGGGCCTCGACGACCTCCACGATCATGCGGATGATGTCGACGGTCTGCTGCAGCGATATGGAGCGCTTCAGCTCGCGCGGAGCCGTGCCGAAGAAGCCGATGCTGGGCTTGGGCCTGCCGCCGTCGTTGTCGGGACCCGCGTGCTGGAACCATTCCACGAAGGCGGCGATGCCCGCCTGGGCGACCAGGCCCACCCAGGAGCGGTCCTCCGCGCTGAGCGCGCGGAACCACGCCAGCTGCTCCTCCATGCGGGACATGGCGGCCGTGCCGAGCGTCCCCATGGAACGCTCGAGACGGCGGGTGGTCTCCTCGCGGATCCGGTCCATCACACCTCTAAGCCTGTCAGATGACCGCTACGGCGGTGATGAGGCCGATGGCCAGGTGCGTCGTGGCCAGCAGCCGGCTGCCCGGCTGCAGGTCGGGCTCGGTGACCAGGTCCTTGATCGAGATGCCGATCACCTTGTCGAAGACCAGCATGCCGACGGTCTGCACGGCGATGCCGACGAGGCCCCAGACCGCCGTGGCGGTCAGGCCCTCGACGAGACGGCCGCCCGAGGCCCAGATGGAGGCGGCCACGATCAGGCCCACGGCGGCCAGGCCGCTGGTGGTGAGCAGGGTGGCGTTGGGATTGCGCTCGACCTTGATGATCTGGCTGAGCTTGCCGGGAATGGCCCAGTCGATCACGTAGAAGCCGATGATGAGCAGGATGACGCCGACGGCGGCGTAGGCGGCGATGGCTCCCGCGCCGCGCAGGAGGGTCTCAACGAGGGTCATTGTTGCTCGATTCGGTGTGGCACGAAGGAAGAGGTGTCGTCGGTGATCAAACCACTGGTCTCGCGGATGCCCAAGCCCGCCGACTCGTCGGCCACCATCCAGGCTCCCAGCACCGGCCGCTGACCCCCGAAGTCGGGCAGGGCTTCGAATGCCTGGAACACGTGGCCTTCCGCGCCGTAGGACCCGCCGGTCTCCTGGCTGCCGTGGGGGGTCACGATGCGCATCGAGGCGCCCTCCCGGCCGAGCAGTGGTTTGCTGATGTAGGAGGACATGTCGCGCGGCCCGTCGAGGTAGGCGGGCAGCAGGTTCGGGTGCCCCGGATAGAGCTCCCACAGCAGCGCCAGGAGTGCCTTGTTCGACAGCAGCGTCTTCCACAGCGGCTCGATCCACGTGGTCGAGGCCGCGTGCCGTACGGCATGGCCGCCGAAGGCGTCGTTCAGCATCCACTCCCAGGGGTAGAGCTTGAACGCCGACCTGATGATCCGGCCCTCCAGGTCGATGAAACGCCGGTTGCCCGCGTCCCAGCCGATGTCCTCCATGGCGATCTCCATCGTGTAGAGACCGGCCTGGGAGGCGGTGTCCTGAAGGTAGGCGATGGTCATCGCCTCCTCGCCCGTGCGGTCCATGGAGGTCCAGGCGAAGTGGGTGGGCCCCGTGGGCAGAACCAGTTCGCCCCACCGGGCGATCAGCCGCTCGTGGATGGAGTTCCACTGGTCGTCGCCGGGGAAGACGTCCTGCAGCCAGAACCACTGCACCACCGACGCCTCCAGCAGGCTCGTCGGGGTGTCGGCGTTGTACTCCAGCAGCTTGGCCGGACCCGTGCCGTCGTAGCGCAGGTCGAAGCGGCCGTAGACGTGCGGGTCACGCCGTTGCCAGCTCATGGCGATCTCGGGCCAGGCCCACTCGGGGATGGCGAAGTCTCTGAAGCGGTTGTGCTTGACGACGTGTTCGACCGTCTCCAGGCACATCCGGTGGAGTTCCTCCGCCTGCGCCTCGAGTGCTTCCACCTCGTCGAGCGAGAAGCCGTAGTGCACCGACTCGTCCCAGTACGGCCTGGTCATGCCGGCCGGGTGCGCCGCGCGATGGTAGGCCAGGCCCTGGCTCTCGATGATCTCTTCCCAGCCGTCACGCGGCCGGGAGTCGTGCCTTCTCAACTCCCGCTGCTCCCGCGCCCGCCGAAACCGCCGCGCTGGATCGACTTGGCGCCGCTGCGGCTGGTGATGTTGACGTTGGACGGGCGGATCGTGCTCCCCTTGTGGACGCGCGCGCCGATGCGGGTGCCGGCGTAGTACCAGAGGAACGCGCTGCCGCCGCCCGAGCGGTAGGTCGTGTTGTCGCAGTAGTCGTCGTCGACCACGGCGTACGAGCCGTCGGGCAGCTGGGTGGTGTTGTCGACGCAGTCGGCGACGACGTCGTCGTCATCGACCTGCGCGGCGCAATAGCCGATCATGAGGACGCCCACCGCGCCCACGATGGTCAGCGTGATCGCCTTGGACGCCTTGCTTTTCGGCTGTTTCGCCGGAGTGGCTGGTTTCATCGAGCTCCAATTCGCACTTGTCACCTTATCAACGCTTTAGGCCCCTGCTTGGTGCCCGGTTTCTGAGGGCAGTATTGGCTCAATGGAGCCTGTTCAAGCGCTGAACGACATCGCTTTCCTGCTGGAGCGCGCGGGGGAGCCGACCTTCCGCGTGCGCGCCTTCCGCCGCGCCGCCGCCGTGGTCGCCGACCTCGACCACGACGAGCTCGTACGGCTGGCGTCGACGGGAGAGCTCGCCTCGCTGCCCGGCATCGGCAAGGTGACGGCTCTCGCGGTCACCGAGGCGCTCGCCGGGCAGGTCCCGACGTACCTGCGGCGGCTGCAGGCCACCGAGGGCACCGACCTGCCCGCCGCCGCGGCGGAGCTGCGCGCCGCGCTGAAGGGCGACCTGCACAGCCACTCCGACTGGTCCGACGGCGGCTCACCCATCGCGGAGATGGCGCAGGCGGCCAGGGCGCTCGGCCACTCCTACCTGGCGCTGACCGACCACTCGCCCCGGCTGACCGTGGCCAACGGGCTGTCGGCCGCCCGGCTGCGCCGCCAGCTCGACGAGGTGGCGGCGCTCAACGACAAGCTGGCGCCGTTCCGCATCCTCACCGGGATCGAGGTCGACATCATGCCCGACGGCACCCTCGACCAGGATCCCGAGCTGCTCGCCTCGCTGGACGTCGTCGTCGCGAGCGTGCACTCCAAGCTGCGGATGAACCGCTACGAGATGACCCGGCGCATGGTCACCGCCGTCGCCAACCCGCTGGTCGACGTGCTCGGCCACTGCACGGGTCGCATCGTCAAGGCGGGCGGGCGCAGGGGAGGGATCAGGCCGGAGTCCGAGTTCGACGCGGAGCTGGTCTTCGAGGCGTGCCGGCGGTTCGGGGTGGCCGTGGAGATCAACTCGCGGCCGGACCGGCAGGATCCCCCGAAGCGGCTGATGCGGCTGGCCTACGAGATGGAGTGCGTCTTCTCCATCGACTCCGACGCGCACGCGCCGGGGCAGCTCGACTGGCAGCGGTTCGGGTGCGAGCGGGCGGCGCTGGCCGGCGTCGAGGCGGAGCGGGTGATCAACACCTGGCCGCTGGAGCGGCTTCTGGAGTGGCGCACGACCTAACCATCGCGCTGCATCTCCCTATTTGTCGGGATACCTGGCTTTCCGGATCGGCGAGATTGTCGGTGGCGCCACGTACCGTCACGGATGTGAACCGTACCGACCGGCTCTACGCGCTCGTCGAAGACCTGCGCGCGATCGCCCCGCGCCGCCGCTCCGCCCGCGAGCTGGCCGAGCGCTACGAGGTGAGCGTCCGGACCATCGAGCGCGACATCATCGCGCTGCAGGAGTCCGGCGTGCCGATCTACGCCGAGCCAGGACGCAGGGGCGGTTACACCCTCGACAAGGCCATGTCGCTGCCGCCGCTCAACTTCACCCCCGCCGAGGCCGTGGCCATCGCGTTGGCACTCAGCCGCGCCGGCGACCAGCCGTTCGGCAAGCAGGCGCGCACCGCGCTGCGCAAGGTGGTGGCCGCGATGCCGGGCCGCGAGGGCGAGCTGGCCCGCGAGCTCGCGCGCCGGGTGCAGGTGATGGCGCCGGTCGAGCAGCCCGAGGAGATCCGCCCGCTGGGTCCCGCCGGGGTCTCCCGATCGATCGAGGACGCCCTGCTGCGGCGCAAGGTGCTGAAGCTCGAATACGCCGACCGCAAGGGCATGCTGACCGTCCGCGACGTGGAGCCCGGCGTCTTCCTCGGCGGGCGCGGAGGGTTCTGGTATTTAGTGGCCTGGTGCCGCCTGCGCGACGACGTGCGCGTCTTCCGCCTCGATCGCATCCTGAGCGCCCTGGTCACCGCCGAGCGGGCGCCCGACCGGCCCCTGGAAGGCTACGTCGCCGACGTCCCCGAGATGATCGTCCAAGGGGCAATTCTCGACTAGTCAATCGAAAACACCGACATAGTGTTGTCGCCATCCCGCCATATCGTTCTTTTGTTCGATAAGGAGGAGGATGCAGGTGGACAACACTGTCACGTGGTTCGAGGTCGCGACCGACGACCCCGAGGGCGCCGAGCGGTTCTACGGTGGCCTGTTCGGATGGCGCTTCGGGGCTCGCTTCGAGGGAGAGCAGCTCGACTACCGCCGGATCGCCTACGCCGGCTCCGACGACGAGGTCGGCGGGCTGTACAACACCAACGGCGACTTCCCCTCGCACGCGGTGTTCCACGTCCAGGTCGCCGATGTGACCCGGTCCTGCGAGCAGGCCGAGTCACTGGGCGGGAAGGTCGTCTTCTCCAGCGTCGGAGAGGGCACCACCGACTTCGCCTACATCCGTGACACGTCGGGCAGCCTTTTCGGGATCTTCCACGGCAAGGCGGTCTGACGTCATGGCGGGGGCTCCCCCTCGGCCGCAGCCTTCCCCTGCGGCCTCCACCCGGGGATGAATCCGCCGCTACGCCCGGGGCTCGCCGCCGACCGCCGAGCGGCGGCGCGCCCGGGGTTTCACAGGGCCGTCGTGGTGATCCAGCGCTCCAGCAGCTCACGGTCTCCGAAGACGGCGAGCGTGTCGGGCGAGCGCCTGCCGTACACCACCAGGAGCAGGTCCGACACGGGCCCGCGCAGGGCCGCGTCGCCCTTGCCGTGCCCGCGCGACCACGCGTAGCCCGCCGGGGGCAGGGTGACGAGCCATTCGCCCTCCACGTCGGTGGCGTGCAGGTGCACCACCTCGCCCGAGGCGGTCAGCCGCTCCAGCCGGGGCGCGATGCTGCGTGCGTGGGGCAGGTTGGCGAGAAACTCGTCGATCCCGTCGACGGCGTGCTCGGGGTCGATCCGCGGCGACAGCCCGAGCGCGATCTCCAGGTCGGCCCGGTGGACGATCGTCTCGTGCAGCATGCGGCGCGGCCAGAACCGCTGGTGCCGGTCCTCGCCCCAGGTCCACACCGGGGCGTCGGGGTCGGCCGCCCTGAGAGCGGCGAGCAGGTCCTCGGCGCCCGACCTCAGCCATGCCACCAGGTCGTCGGAGGGCGACGGGTCCGTGACGACCTGCCTGTACGGCACGCGCTCGGCGGCCCTGGTGGCGACGATGTGCGTGGCCCAGCGGTGGGTGCCCCCGAGGTGCACGACCAGGTCGCGGATCGTCCAGCCCGGACAGGTCGGCACCGGGGTTTCGACGTCGGCCCGCTCCAGGAGCCGCGCGACCGCGCCCACCTCTGTTTCGACCGCCATGGGGTAGTTCGTCACGCCGCCGAGCCTAGCGAGGCGCGGTGCTGGCGCGGACGACCAGTTCGGTGGGGAGCGACATCCGCTCCCGCGGGGGCGCGAGCAGGCAGGCCAGGGCGGCGGCGCCCAGCGCGCTCCACGGCTGGCGCACGGTGGTCAGCTGCGGCGTGACCGACGTGGCCAGCACGGAGTCGTCGAAGCCGACCACGCTCGCATCGTCGGGCACCCGCAGCCCGTGGGCCGACAGCGCCTGGAACACCCCGAGCGCCATGGCGTCGGAGCAGGCGAAGAAGGCCGTCGGGGCGGGTGATGTCGAGGCCAGCAGCCCGGCGACGGCCCGGCGGGCCGGTTCGGTCTGGAAGCAGCCGCCCACCTCGACGGTCGAGAGCCCGGCCGCGGCCATGGCCGACCGGTGGCCCGCGAGCCGCTCGTCGGCGCACGGCACGCCCTCCCGCCCGGTGACGACGGCGATTCGGCGGTGACCGAGGCCGATCAGGTGCTCGGTGGCGGCCACGGCGCCGCCCACGTTGTCGGAGGCGACCGACGGCACCCCCTCGGGCGGCGGGCGGCGCGGGTCCACGATGACGACCGGGACGCCGTGGTCGGCCAGCCAGGCCCGCTGCGGCGCGGTGATCGAGGTGCGCACCAGCAGCACCCCGGCGCTGTCGCGGGCGGAGACGCGCTCCAGCCAGGCCGTGGGCGGCTGGCCGTGGCGGGTGCGGTCGAGCACGGCGGAGACGACCAGGTCGAGGCCGGCGTCCCAGGCGGCCGACTCGACGCCGCCGAAGATCGCCAGGGCGTAGGGCGAGTCGAGGCCCTGCAGCACGATGTCGACCAGGCCGCCGCGCGGGCGCCGCGCCGGTGGCGACGGGTAGCCGCGGCGCCTCAGGACCTCGGCGACCAGGCGGCGGGTGCGGGGGGAGACGTCGGCGCGGCCGTTGATCGCCTTCGACACGGTGGCCACCGACACCCCGGCCTCGCGGGCGATCACGGCGAGTTTGGGCAGCTGGGGCGATGGCATGGCCCCTACTCTCCAGCGAAATTTTCGAAATGTCACCTGCCGATTGACGGAAGGGACGCGCGGACGGAAGGGTGCGTGCAACCGCTTGCAGAACCCCGAGGAAGACACGCGTGTATCGCAACCCGGTGCTGAACGCCGACTGGTCCGACCCCGACGTGATCAGGGTGGGCCGAGACTTCTACCTGACCGCCTCCAGCTTCACCAAGGTGCCGGGCCTGCCCATCCTGCACTCCAGAGACCTCGTCAACTGGACCGTCATCGCCCACGCGCTGCCCGAACTGGAGGGCCTGACCAGGCCGGAGCCCGGCTGCCGCGTCTGGGCGCCATCGCTGCGCCACCACGACGGCAGGTTCTGGATCTTCTGGGGCGACCCCGACCGCGGCGTCATGCAGGTCAACGCCACCGGCCCCCGCGGCCCGTGGAGCGCGCCGCACCTGGTCAAGCCCGGCCTCGGGCTCATCGACGCCTGCCCGTTCTGGGACGAGGACGGCACCGCCTGGCTGGTCCACGGCTGGGCCAGGAGCCGCGCGGGGATCAACAACCGCCTCACGCTGAACCGCATGACGCCCGACGCCACCGGCGTCCTGGACGACGGCCGGGTGATCATCGACGGCGACGCGCTGCCCGGCTACCGCACGCTGGAGGGCCCCAAGGTCTACAAGCGCGACGGTGCCTACTGGATCTTCGCACCCGCCGGGGGAGTGGCCGAGGGCTGGCAGTCCGCCTTCCGCGCCGAGCACCTCGCCGGGCCGTACGAAGACCGGATCGTGCTGGAGCAGGGCGGCACCGGCGTCAACGGGCCGCACCAGGGCGCCTGGGTCGACGCGCCCGACGGCTCCCACTGGTTCCTGCACTTCCAGGACCGCGGACCGTTCGGCCGGGTGGTGCACCTGCAGCCGATGAGCTGGGGCGACGACGGCTGGCCGGTCATGGGCGACGGCGGCGAGCCGGTCGCCGGCCACCGGATGCCGGTGGAGGGCCAGCCGGCCGCTGAGCCGCCCACCGGCGACACCTTCCAGGCCACCCGCCTGGGACCCCAGTGGCACTGGCCGGTCAACCCCAGCCCCACCTGGTACCGGGCGGGCGGCGGCAGCCTCATGCTGGCCTGCCTGCCCGGCCCCGGCGACCTGCGCGAACGCGGGCCCGTCGTCGCCCAGCGCCTGCCCGCCGCCCCCTTCACCGCCAGGACCAGGCTGACCCTGGACGCCGCCCCCGGCTCACGCGCCGGGCTGGTGATCCTCGGCGCCACCTACGCCTGGCTGGGCGTCGAGCTCACCGGCGACGGCCCCGCCCTGGTCTGCCGTACGGCCGAGCCCGGCGCCCCCGAGCGCGACCTGCTCCCGCCGGTCCCGCTGGAGCGCCCCAAGGCCGAGCTCACCGTCGCCGTCGACGAGCACGGCCGGTGCGTGTTCGGCGACGGCGAGAGCTTCCAGGCCACGCCCGGCCGGTGGGTCGGCGCGGTGCTCGGCCTGTTCGCCGCGGGAGACGCCGGCTGGGCCGGCTTCCAGCGCTTCGACGTCACGCGGGACAGCTGGTGCCCGCCGCCGGGACCTTGCCCTCCAGCAGGTAGGCGTTGACCGCTGAGCGCACGCACGCGTCGCCCGACACGTACGCCCCGTGACCCTCGCCCTCGTACGTCAGCAGCACCCCGGTCTTGAGCTGGGCGGTCAGCTTGGGACCCCACTCGTACGGCGTGGCGGGGTCGCCCTTGCCCGCCACCACGAGGATCGGCCCCGACCCGGTCGCGTCCACCTGCCTGGCCTGGTCACTGCCCGGAACCGGCCACACGGAGCAGATCGCCCCCGCACCCGCCCCGCCGAACAGCGGGGAGATCTCCAGCGCCGCCTCCTCCGTCCGCAGCAGCGTGGCCGCGTCGGGACGCTCGGCGCTGTCGACGCAGGTGATCGCCGGGAAGCTCGACATCTGGGTGGTGTAGGAGCCGTCCGGCTGCCGCCCGATGTAGCTGTCGGCCAGGTACATCAGCGCGGAACCGTCGCCGTCCATCCCCATCTTCAGCGCCTCCTCCAGCAGCGGCCAGCTGAACTCGGAGTAGAGCGCGGCGGCGACGCCGGTGGCGGCCAGGCCCTGCGTCAGGTTCCTGCCGTCCACGGCCAGCGGCTTGGTGATCAGCGTCTCCATCAGGGCCTCGACCTTGCGGTCCGCGGCCTTGGCGGTGGCGCCGAGCTCGCACCCCTGCTTGACGCAGTCGGCCAGGAAGCTCTCGTAGGCCTTCTGGAACCCGGCGGTCTGGACGAGGGTGCGCTGCTCGAAGGAGACGGAGGGGTCCAGCGGGGCGTCGAGGACCAGGCGCCCCGACAACTGCGGGAAGAGCGTGGCGTACACGGCGCCGAGCTGCGTGCCGTACGACATGCCGAAGTAGTTGAGCTTGGCGTCACCCAGCGCGTCGCGCAGCCGGTCCATGTCGCGGGCGGCGTTCACGGTGCCGACGTACGGCAGGACCTTGCCGGAGTCCTGCTGGCACAACGCCGCGAATTTCTTGTTGGCCGCCTCCGTCCTGGCCCTGGTCGCCGCGTCGGCGGGCAGGGTGTCGAGCGAGGTGTAGGCGTCCATGTCGGCGCCCGTGCCGCACCTGACGCCCGCGCTGCGCTCCACGCCGCGCGGGTCGAAGCTGACCAGGTCGTAGCGGGCGGTCAGCTCGCCGAAGCTCTTGGCCGCCTGGGCGAGCGTGTCGACGCCCGAGGCGCCGGGGCCGCCGAAGTTGAACACCAGCGAGCCGAGCCGCTGCTTGCCCGTGGCGCGCACCCGGATGATCGCCAGGTCCAGCTTCTCGCCGTCGGGCTTCTCGTAGTCGAGCGGCACCGGCAACGTCGCGCACTGCTGGCCGGGGTCGGCGCTGGCGGGCGGCTGGCCGTCGGGACGGACCAGGTCCTTGCACGCCCCCCACGAGATCGGGTCTGCGGCCTGCTGGGCTTGCGAACCACCCCCGCCGCAGGCCGGGACGGTCACGATCAGCACACAGGCCGCCAGGATTCGGCGCATGGTCTCCCCCTCTGCCAAGGGGGAAGCACTACCCACAATACGAGTGAGGCGGCGAGCACCCCTCCAGAACTCGCCGCCTCACCATTCCAAGACGAGGTGCCCACCGATCTATGACGCGATTCAGCGACCAGAATTCTGGTGCGGGTTGTAGGGCAGCTGCTGCGGGGGGTGATGGGGGTGCGAGGGCGGCTGCGGCTGCTGGGGGGCGTAGGGCAGCGGCCGCACGTACTGCGTGTTGTCCCACGGCCCCTGCTGCCAGCCCTGGTGCACCACCACCTGGGGCTTCCTGCGGCGCTTGAGCAGCACGACCAGCAGCACCGTGAGGCCCACGACCAGCAGCGCTCCGCCGCCCATCGCGGCCCAGACCCACATCGGCCACGGCGTCTCGTCCTTGCCGGAGGAGATGGCCATCTGGGCCTCCTGCACGTACTTGCCGACGTACGGGTGGGCGGGGTGCAGGGCTTGGACCTCACGGAACTTCGGCAGGGCGGCCTGGTAGTGGCGGTTGAAGTAGTCGTTGAGCGCCTCGCCGTACTTGGTGGTGGTGATCGACGCGGACGGCCTGACGTTCTTCTCGTTGAGCTTCTCCTTGATCACGCTGACCGGCAGGACGAAGCTCTCGCTCTCGGAGGCGGCGCCGGTGGCGTCGACCGTCCCGGCGATCAGCATGCCGATGACCTTGCCGCTCGCCGAGAAGACCGGCCCGCCCGAGTTGCCGTGGTAGGAGGGCGCCTGCGTCTGGATGTACGGCACGCCGGACTTGGTGCTGCGCAGCGCGTTGTAGGGGCCCTCGGTCAGCGCCGGCTCCAGGCGCGACTCCAGGCTGAGGAAGTCCAGGTTGGTGACCAGCCCGGGGAAGCCGCTGATGTACAGGGTGTCGCCGGTGCGCACGTCCGAGTCCTCGCCCAGCGGCACGGTCGGCAGGTTCTGCAGCCCGTTGACCTTCAGCAGCGCGAAGTCCTTGCCCGGGTAGTTCTCGCCCACCGAGACCAGCTCGGCGGGGACCAGCTTGGCGCTCTTGTCGACGCCGCCGCCGGGCAGCGTCTGCACCACGTTCAGGCTCTGCTGCAGCCCGGTGATCTCCAGGTGGTTGCTGTTGAAGGTGGCGAACAGCTGCTGCGCCAGCGCCAGGGTCTCGGCGTCGCCGCTCTTGCCGAGCGCGCCGATGACCTCCTTGGCGTCCTCCTCGTTGAACTTCCTGAGGGCCTGCGTGGAGAAGGCCGCCGCCAGGTCATGCTCGCTCAGCTGCACGCAGTGCGCGCCGGTGACCATGTAGCCGTCGGGCGTCACCCACCAGCCCGTGCACGCGCCGCCGGCCTCGCCGTCCACGCTGCGGTACGGCAGGACGGCCTCGAGGTAGGTCTCGGGGTCGGCGGCCATGCGCTCGAACATCCACTTCAGGATGGTGCGCTCGTCGGTGGCGATCTTGCCCGCGATCGCCTCGGCGGAGGCCTGCTCGGCCAGGCTGGTGAGGGCGGCCTGCTTGATCTGCGCCGAGGGGATGGTCACCTTGGCGGTGTAGTCGAGCATGGTCAGCAGGACCGCGGGATGCGTCTGGGCGGCGATGCGGGTGCCGACCGGGACCGCCGGCTGATCGTCGGCGAGCGCGGCAGGGCCGGTGACCAGCAGTCCGGCCACGATGAGGGGGAGAAATCGCTTCACGTCGACCACCATCCCGAATGTCACTTGGCGATGGCTTGTGACGGTCTTGTGAAGGCGAAAGGGGCGGTCCGACCTGCGGACCGCCCCTTTCGCGGAAGATCAGACGCCCATGGACTCGGCGTCGTTGCTCTCGGCGCCACCGGCCTCGGTGACACCGTTCTTCAGGTGGTACTTGGCGATGGCCTCCTGGAGCACCTTCGCGTCGAGCTCGCCCTGCTTGACCAGCTGGGTGAGCACCGCGAGCGTGATCGACGCGGCGTCGACGTGGAAGTGGCGGCGCAGCGCCGAGCGGGTGTCGGACAGGCCGAACCCGTCGGTGCCCAGCGCGCTCCAGTCACCCGGCACCCACTGCGCGATCTGGTCTTGCACGGCCCGCATGTAGTCGCTGACGCCCACGAACGGCCCGCTGGCCTCCGAGAGAGCCTGCGTGACGTACGGCACGCGCTTCTCGGACTCGGGGTTGAGCAGGTTGTGCTCCTCGCACGCGAGGGCTTCACGACGCAGCTCTGACCACGAGGTGGCCGACCACAGGTCCGCCGACACGCCCCAGTCCTCGGCGAGCAGGCGCTGGGCCTCGACGGCCCAGGGACCGGCCACGCCGGAGGACAGGATGTTGGCCTTGGGGCCCGGCTTGTCGTTCTTGCTGAACAGGTAGAGACCCTTCAGCAGGCCGTCGACGTCGATCCCGGCGGGCTCGGCCGGCTGGACGTACGGCTCGTTGTAGACGGTCAGGTAGTAGAAGACGTTCTCCGGCTGCTCGCCGTACATCCTCCGCAGGCCGTCCTTGACGATGTAGGCCGTCTCCCACGCCCAGCTCGGGTCGTAGCTGACCGCGGCGGGGTTGGTGGAGGCGATGAGCGGCGTGTGGCCGTCTTCGTGCTGCAGGCCCTCGCCGTTCAGGGTGGTACGGCCGGCGGTGGCGCCCAGCAGGAAGCCGCGCGTCATCTGGTCGGCGGCCTGCCACATCTGGTCGCCGGTGCGCTGCCAGCCGAACATCGAGTAGAAGATGTAGATCGGGATCATGTGCTCGCCGTGTGTCGCGTACGACGAGCCCACGGCGGTGTACGACGCCATCGAACCGGCCTCGTTGATGCCCTCGTGCAGGATCTGACCCTGCTCGCTCTCCTTGTAGGACAGCAGCAGCTCCCGGTCGACGGCCTCGTAGGTCTGGCCGTGCGGGTTGTAGATCTTGGCGCTCGGGAACATCGCGTCCATGCCGAACGTGCGCGCCTCGTCGGGGATGATCGGCACGATGCGGTGGCCGATCTCCTTGTCGCGCATGAGGTCCTTGAGCAGGCGGACGAAGGCCATCGTGGTGGCCACCGACTGCTTGCCCGAGCCCTTGGAGAACTGCTTGTAGACGTCGTCGCCGGGGAGCTTGAGCGCCTTGGCGCGCACCACGCGCTTGGGCAGCACGCCGCCCAGGGCCGCGCGGCGCTCCTTCATGTAGGCGATCTCCTCGTCGTTCTCACCGGGGTGGAAGTACGGGGGCAGGTCGCCTTCGAGCGCCGAGTCGGGGATCGGCAGGTAGAGCCGGTCGCGGAACTCCTTGAGCTCGGCCTTCGACATCTTCTTCATCTGGTGCGTGGCGTTACGCGCCTCGAAGTCCTTGCCGAGGGTCCAGCCCTTGATGGTCTGGGCCAGGATGACGGTCGGCTGGCCGACGTGCTCGCGGGCCGCCTTGAAGGCCGCGAACACCTTGCGGTAGTCGTGGCCGCCGCGGCTGAGCTTGCGGATGTCGTCGTCGGTCAGGTGCTCGGCCATCTTGCGCAGGCGAGGGTCGGAGCCGAAGAAGTTTTCGCGGATGTAGCCGCCGGACTCGACGCTGTAGGTCTGGAACTGGCCGTCGGGCGTGGTGTTCATCTGGTTGACGAGCACGCCGTCGACGTCGGCCGCCAGCAGCGGGTCCCACTCGCGGCCCCAGACGACCTTGATGACGTTCCAGCCGGCGCCGCGGAAGTACGACTCCAGCTCCTGGATGATCTTGCCGTTGCCTCGCACCGGGCCGTCGAGCCGCTGCAGGTTGCAGTTGATGACGAAGGTGAGGTTGTCGAGCTCCTCGCGGGCGGCGATGCCGATCGCGCCGAGCGACTCGGGCTCGTCCATCTCGCCGTCGCCCAGGAACGCCCAGACGTGGCTGCGGCTGGTGTCCTTGATCTTGCGGTTGAGCAGGTAGCGGTTGAACCGCGCCTGGTAGATCGCGCCGATCGGGCCCAGGCCCATGGAGACGGTCGGGAACTCCCAGAAGTCGGGCATGAGCCGCGGGTGGGGGTAGCTGGGCAGGCCGTGGAAGCCGTGGCTCAGCTCCTGGCGGAAGGCGTCGAGCTGGGCCTCGTTGAGGCGGCCCTCCAGGAAGGCGCGGGCGTAGATGCCGGGGGCGGCGTGGCCCTGGAAGAAGACCTGGTCGCCCGACTCGCCGTGGTCCTTGCCGCGGAAGAAGTGGTTGAAGCCCACTTCGTACAGCGAGGCGGCGGAGGCGTAGGTGGCGATGTGGCCGCCCACGTTGGTGCGGGCGTTGGCCCGGGAGACCATGACGGCGGCGTTCCACCGGATGTAGGCGCGGATGCGCCGTTCGACGTGCTCGTCGCCGGGGAACCAGGGTTCGCGCTCCGGCGGGATCGTGTTGATGTAGTCGGTGCTGCGCAGTCCGGGCACGCCGACCTGGTGCTCGCGGGCCCTCTCCAGGAGGCGGAGCATGAGATAGCGGGCGCGGGTGCGGCCTTCCGTCTTCACGACGTTGTCGAGCGACTCGAGCCACTCGTTGGTCTCGCTGGGGTCGACATCAGGCAGCTGGCTGGGTAGGCCGTCGCTGATGATCGAGAAACGCTGGCGTCCGGAAGCCACTGGGTCTCGCCTTCCGAGGTGGACTGATGTCTGTCGTGTGGGTCGTCTTCCATCCTTACCGCTGGCTGCGGAAAGTGCATCTCTACCGGCGAGTAACCGCTGGTGATGCGCCTGAGGTGGCCTAGACCACCGATGGTAGGACGAATCCCCGCAAAGGTTACACGCAGGGCGTCATTTAACAAGACCGGAAAACGAACGAAATTTCTGTCATACCGCTTACCTTCCCCTGGCGGGGAGTGGGAGAACACCCCTGCGGCGCGAATGTGACCCAGCCTAGGGGTAGGACGCCCCCAGGTTTCTGTCAGGTGGGTCTTTCCGCGCGGCGCGTGCCGTACCAATGTGGTGTCTATGAACGCGACGGTGGGAGACCGGCTCCTGGTCCACGGACACGTCGTAGGACAGAGGAACCGGTCGGGAGAGATCATCGAGATCCGCGGGCCCGACGGCGGCCCGCCGTACGTGGTCAAGTTCGACGACGGGCATACCGGCCTGGTCTATCCCGGTCCGGACGCGGTCGTCGAGCCCCGGTAAGCTAGTCCAGGTGAGATCTGAGGTCATCAGCGTGACCACGGGGTCGCGCGAGACCGTGCACGACATCACGCACCAGTGCGAACAGTTCGTGCGCGACCAGGGCGACGGCCTGCTGCACGTCTTCGTGCCGCATGCCACCGCCGGCGTGGCGCTGATCGAACTCGGGGCCGGCAGCGACGACGACCTGCTGTCCGCCCTCGACCACCTGCTGCCCGTCGACTTCGACTGGCGTCACCGCCACGGTTCACCCGGGCACGGCAGGTCACACGTCATGCCCGGGCTGATTCCGCCCTACGCCACCGTTCCCGTACTTCGCGGGCGGCTCGCACTGGGCACCTGGCAGTCCATCGCCCTCGTCGACCTGAACGTCGACAACCAGACACGTCAGGTCAGGTTGTCGTTCATCGGCGGTTGACCGTTGACGACTGAGGGTCACAGCGTGTGGACTGTCCCGAAGCGATAACCGCATACCAGGAGGGATACAAGTGAGCGCGACCGCGGGTCAGGCGCAGGGCGAGCGCGGCCTGGCCGAACGACTCGGACTCAAGCCGGGTCAGGTGGTGCAGGAGATCGGTTGGGACGATGACGTCGACGAGAACCTTCGGGCGGCCATCGAGAACCTGACCGGCAACGAGCTGCTCGACGAGGACACCGACGACGTCGTAGACGTGGTGCTGCTGTGGTGGCGCGACGGGGACGGCGATCTGTTCGACGTACTCAGCGGCGATGCCATGCGCGGCCTCGCAGAGGGCGGCCAGATCTGGCTGCTGACTCCCAAGGCCGGACGCGACGGACACGTGGAGCCGAGCGACATCGGGGAGGACGCCGCCACCGCGGGTCTCTCCCAGACCAGCAGCATCTCGGCCGCACCCGACTGGTCGGGAACCAGACTGGCACCGCCCAAGGGGCGACGCTGACTCTCTCGCCGGGAGACCTCGCTCCGGACTTCGAGCTGAAGGACCAGCACGGCACGCCCACCAGGCTGTCGCACCACCGAGGCACGCGCGTCGTGCTGGTCTTCTTCCCGCTCGCGTTCAGCGGCATCTGTTTCAGCGAGCTGTCCACGCTCGCCTCGACCGCCTTCCCTGACGACGTCAGGATCCTGGGCGTCTCAGTGGACTCGATGTTCACCTTGCGTGCCTGGTCGGACCAAGAGGATTTTGCCTTCCCTCTTCTCTCCGATTTCTGGCCACATGGACAGGTCGCACAGGCGTACGGTGTGTTCGATGAGGAGAGGGGGGTTGCCCGTCGGGGCACCTTCATCATCGACGGCGGCGGCGCCATCGTGTGGTCGATCGACAACCCGGTCTCCACGCCGCGTGACGTCGCCGACTATCTCAAAGCCCTGTCGTAACCGTCGTGGGGGCGCCGGCGACCGGTCCACGTGATCACCCGCCCGGCGCCGCCGCACTCCCGATCCAACGATCCAACGTCAGTCGATCCGTCGTTTGTTGTTCGGAGGGACCCATGCCCTGCTACCGCTGCGGGGCCCGGCAGACCGACCCCGTTCGCGGAGCCTCACCCTGGCGCCGCGGGGTCTCGCACGAGGTCCTCGTGCTCATCTGCCCGGACTGCCAACGGTCGCACGACCTCGAGCTCGACACCTGCTCCTCGTGCGCCTCGTTCGAACTGACCTGCCGGCTCGGCGAGGTCGAATGCCGTTCCTGCGGGGCCGTACGGCAGGCGCGGGAGACGCGCGACCTGGTCACCACGGTCCCCGGGCTGTCCGACGAGGTGGAAGCCGCATTGAATCGGGTGCTCGGTCGCATTTCGTGACATGCGCTATCTTCTGGTGTCGTGAGTTCGTTCGTTGTCGCCCTCGATGTCGGCGGTACGTCCATGAAGGGCGGACTGGTCGATGACGCCGGCGTCGTCCTGCTGACCGAGCGCCGCCCCACACCCCGTGAAAACGGGCCAGAGGCCGTGGTCGAGGCCATCCGCACCTTCGTCGGCGACCTCGCCGCGTCGGGCGACGGCAGCCCCGCCGGCGTCGGCATCGCCGTCCCCGGCCTCGTCGACCCCGGCATGGCGCTCTACTCGGCCAACATCGGCTGGCGCGACGTCCCGGCGTCCGCCTTCTGCGGGCTCGACATCCCCGTCGTCCTCGGCCACGACGTCCAGACCGGCGGCCTGGCGGAAAGCGTCATCGGCGCCGGGCGAGGAGTCGACGACTTCCTCTTCCTCCCCATCGGGACCGGCATCGCCGGCGCCATGATCCTGCGCGGCGCCCCGTACGGCGGAGCCTCCGGCTGGGGCGGCGAAATCGGCCACATCCCCGTCTTCCCCGACGGCGAACAGTGCGCCTGCGGCCAGTTCGGCTGCCTGGAGACCTACGCCTCGGCCGCGTCCGTCGGCCGTCGCTACTCCCTGCGCTCGGGCCAGGAAGGCATCCGCGCCGAGCAGGTCGTCGCCTCCGACGACCCGCTGGCCATCGAAGTGTGGGACGAAGCCGTCGAGGCGCTGTCGCTGGCGCTCGCGACCTACACGCTGCTGCTGGACCCGTCGCTCATCGTCCTCGGCGGCGGCCTCGCCGAAGCGGGACCCGCGCTCTTCGACCCGGTCCGCACCCGGCTCGTCAAACGCCTCACCTTCCGCGACGCACCACCCCTGGCACCGGCGGCCCTCGGCGTCGACGCCGGGATGCTCGGAGCCGCCCTGCTGGGCTGGCGGGCCGCCGGGCGGGGGTCCATCGGGGGGTCGTGGCGATTGGATGTGCGGTCGGGGCCGTTGGTGTCGTAAGGTGTAGTGCCGATCGGGGACGGTTAGCTCAGCGGTAGAGCATCCGCCTTACAAGCGGAGGGTCACTGGTTCGAACCCAGTACCGTCCACCCAGGTCACATGCCCTCTCCTGAGATCATCTGGAGGGGGCTTTCTGATCGTCTGGGAGACGTTTGGGATGTGGGCTTTTTGGTGCCCTCTCTGAACGCTTCTAGGAGCGGGTCCAAAGCTGGCACGGGAGAGGCCGGTTGAAATCGCCGCCCGCTCCGCCAGTGAACGCTCCCAGCGCGCCTCCAACGCTGCCCGAAGCTGCCGACGCATCTCATCGGTGATCTTCGTGTAATGCGTCCTCATCCCCGACGACACGTGCCCCATCCGCACATCCCGGAGCTTCTCGTCGATCCGATCCTCGGCGAGCCATGTCGCATGTCCATGACGAAGCCCGTGCGGAGTCAACCCCTCGACCAGCGGAAGCCAGCAAGCCACCTGATCGCGGTCCTCGTCGTACACCTGGATGCCGCGCCCGGACGGCGGGTCGAACGGCTTACCCCTCTCTGGGTCCGGCCACGGATACTACTGGGAAGCGGCACTGAAGCCCGGCCGGCGCAGATTTGTGAAGCAGCAACTGAGGGCGGCCATCCGCAACGACACCGAGACTGCTGTCGACTTCCTGGCTGAGCAGGACTATGACGTCAAGCCGAAGAGTGTCACAAGGACCGCGCCGGACAAGCTCCGAAAGCGGCGCAAGGGCTGCTCCTAGAGCGAACTCCGCGACCGCGTGCCAGCTGGTGGATGGCACGGACACCGGCAAGCGTACGAGTCTCGCTCGCCAATGGTCCTGCGGCACTCGATGGTCGCGCCGATACCGGCGCTGGTCGCCGCATAGGACATGCCTGGCAGCGGCGTCTCGTAGATGCCGGGGTTTGCCCCTACCGTCCGTCACAAACGCTGGGTCGGGGACGCAAACGGCGGCCGAAACGGCCTTGTCCCGCACGTTAGAACTTCGTGGTCTCGTCGACTATCGCTTGGCTGCGGATCTGCTGCTCGGTAGCGCCCACGATCCCTTGGAGGTTTGCGCCGCGCAGGTCTGCGCCTCGCAGGTCTGCGGTGGACAGGTTGGCGCCGCGCAGGTCGGCGCCGTGCAGGTTTGCGCCGCCCAGATTTGCGCCGTTCAGGTTTGCGTCACTCAGATCCGTGTTCCTCAGATTCACGCCTGTGAGGTCAGCGAGGGGGAACCGCACTCGGGTCAAGTCCGCGGAGGGTGATGACGGGCCTAGCACTATCACCCCCGGAATGGTGTCGTGCGACAGGTCAGCGGCGAGCGTCATGGCGGCTCGCACGTCAGCCATCGGCCGAACCAGCGGGAGGGTGGCGGCCTCCATGATGTCGGTGGAGGTGCACTGCTTTGGCAGGTCAGCCGATTTGGGTAGAGGGGTACACAGGTCATGGCCACGGACGAAGGAGGCGAGAACTTCGCGGATGGTGTCGCGGTCGCGCGGGGAGTCCGTGGCGAGCCGTTGAAGGGCGTAGATGCCGCCCAGCCGGACATCGGCTTGGGCGGAGCCGAGTTGTTCGACGGCTTTGGTGTAGCGGTCGGTGATCTGCTGCTGCTGGGTGGCCTTCAGGGTGTCCTGGCCGGTCTCCCAGGTGCGGGCGGTGTAGATCAGACCGCCGCCGGTGAACAGCAGGCCAGCCAGCACTCCGGCGGTGGTGAGATGCTGCCAGGGCCACTGACGCGCTGCCGTGGCCAGCTCGTAGCGGTCTTTGGCCGGTAAGGCGTCGAACTCCTGCTGGGTCGGCATCGTCACCCGTGGCCGCTTCTGCCGCGCGGGTGGGGGCGGGGTAGGAGTTGCTGGCGTGGGGATGGGGTGTTGAAGGTTGCGGTAGACCCGGCGAACCTGCGGAACCGGGCGGGTCGGAGCGGACGCAGGGCTGCCGTTGACGCTGGGCGGTGTCTTGGCCGTGGGCGGGCGTCCGCTGGGAACCTGGGGGGCCGCGGGAGGCTCGTGGGTCACATCTGAAGGACGTGTAGCGGGCCGCTGAGGTTTCGCTCTCCGACCGAAGCAAGAGGGTTGTTGCCTGGCGGGGACGTAGACGGCGGCTCCAGCCGCCTTGCTCGGCATGGCCGCAGGGCCTATGACCTGGAGATCGACGCCAGAATTCACTAGGCCTGGTCATCATCCTCTACGACGAGACCTCGACCGGCGCCGAGCGTTCTTGGGGAGGCCTGGCCGAGGATGCGCTCCTGCGCTGGGACACCCCGCAGTCAGGCCCAAGACTGCCGCTCAGCCGAGATGCGAGACATGGCAGCCTTCCCTCGCTACATGTAAGACGCACCAGGTGTCGCACTGGTTTACAGGCAAGGGACGCGAATCTGCGCAGGAAGTTGGCGCCTACTTCCGGACGATCGACCAGGCGTCGTCTGCCGTCACGACCGCGTACCGGGTGCCGGCCGGGAGCGGCACCGTCCCCTTGTAGGCGCCCGCCTTGTTCGCGAGCAAATCGACACGGCGTCCGCTCGAGTTGAGCGCCCACACCGAGAAGTAGCCGTCGCCGGTGTAGCGGATGGCCAGCTTGCGGAAGCCAGCGCTGGCCTTCGACAGGCGCAGCACGTCATTGTCCGTCCCTCGAGTGGTGATCGACCAGGACCGCGCCTTCGACAGTGGCAGCAGCCGGATCGTCCACGGCCCGTCGGCTGACACCTTCAACGCGGCCAGCTTGTCGCCGCGGTCGATGTTGAATGCCTCCGTCCCGTCGTAGGCGCCTGCCCGGTTGGCGAGCAGCTGCGTCTCCTTGCCCTTGGCGTCCAAGCCCCAGACGGAGAAGTAGCCGTCGCCGTCGTAGACGATCTGGGCGATGCCCGGCTTGGTGGTGTTGGGGACGTCGACTACGTCGTCTCCGTCGCCGCGGTAGGTGGCTGCCGCCTGGGCGGGTGACGAGACAAGGAAGGAGCTGGCGAGCAGGGCGGCAAAGACGAGCATGCGGGTACGCATTGATGTGCTCCGTAGGGATCGAGTGGGTTAGTCGCCCAGGCTGAGCGACAGAGGGCTGGCCATGTCGGAGGCCGAGTACTGGAGACGTCCGCGGTGACTCACCTCGATGCCGTAGAAGGCTTCGCCGCTCTTCACCTCCACAGAGAACGGGAACTCGCACTTGCCGGAGTCCGAGTAGTAGCCCATCGCTAGCTGGCCGACCGCGAGAGTCGTCTCCTTCGCGTCGGTGATGACGACTTGAGCACCCTCGCGGATGTCCGAGTAGCCGCCGTCCGTAGAGCAGCTTCGGCCCTTGGTGCCGGGGCGGCTGGCTTCGACGGTGATCGTGCCCTGAGCCGTGAACGCCGAAGGTACGCTCTGCGTCGGTTCCGCCGAAGCGGTGGGCTTCGGGAGTGCTTGAAGGGCAAGGACCGATCCAGCGCCGAGGCCGCCACCCAAGATGAGTGCAGGCAGGCCGATCGCCAGGAGGTAGAACCCCGCTCCACGCGGGGGAGGGCGGCGGCGGGAGTGCTGGCGCGGGTCGAGCGGCGGGCCGAAGCTGGCACCGGGGCCGGCAGGCTGCGCGAAGGTCGGCATCTGCTGTGGACCCGAGTAGGGGTAGCCATTGCCAGGGTGAGACGCCTGGCCCGGCTGGTAGGGGGTGGACATGAGGATGCTCCAGGGGCTGATGGGTCACCGGTGATTCAGGAGACGCAGGATCTTGCCGAGCGGTGTACCTAGCAGCGCGTCCGGATCCGGACACGCGCTGCAATGTCGCCTTGCCGGGTAGGGAGCAAGGCGGGCTATCAGTCGTAGCGTCGAAGTCGTCCGCTGACCTGGTGCCGAGAGGCGCACCCCTCCCGGAGAGGCGGCTACATGATCGTAGTGCGCGCGAATTCGCGAGCTCTTCCCGTTCGGTGGACGTTACCGCAGCTCAATCATGGAACCACCTGGGACCACCCAGGTTTACCTGGGACGTTCCCGGATCACTAGCGTCGCCCTATGAGCAGGTGGGAGCCTGAGTTCCGGTGGCACGCGGTCATGGAAGACCTCCGCCAACAGATCCTGGACGGCGAATCCTGATCTTCTCGGGCAGAGATCCGTCGTGGCCTTGGCTTGTGACTTGTCTAGTGGCGACCTTGGTCGGTCTGGGTCTACGCATGGAGGCAGCGGTCCGGAGCCGCTCGCGAACGTGACGTTCGATCTTCATTGCCGTGCCACGGTTGTGCCGGTAAGGGCGGTCACTTGCGGGGAGCGTCGCGGCCTATCAGGGACATGCGAATCCCGCTGTGACTAGCGCCGCAGCCCTCAGGCGATCAAGGTGGGCGTCTTCCGAACCGGTGATGAACCTCGTGTGCCATTAGCCTGCCGGCAGACAGGCAGACCCGGAGCAGGGGAGTCCCGCTGACAGCTCCCGCAGGTCGGGTCGAAGCCATTGCCGATCTTGGCTACTTACAAGCGGAGGGTCACTGGTTCGAACCCAGTACCGTCCAACTGCATCGAGAAGCCCGGTAGCCATGGTGCTACCGGGCTTTCGTGCCATCAGCGAGGCGAGTCCCGAATATCATCACGGGAATGGAGGTGCGATGAGCTTCGCCCACTGGCTCTATTTGCTCATGGTGCTCGCGATGCCCATCGGCGGTGTCGTTCTGTTCGCCGTGATCCTTTTCAATCTATGGAAACTGTTCTGCCGAACGCCCAGGCCGGAGGTGGGGGCGGGCAATGAGTCGTGAGGCGATCAGGCCCGCGGATCTCAGCGACGGATCTGGCGCATGATCGACGGATCGGTGATCGCGCTGTCATCGGCCAGGAGGAAAGCCTTGCTGAGGATCAGCGACAACCGCCCGTCCTCCTCGAACGGCAGGAAGAGCCCCCGCTGGACGGCTCCGGCGGACACGATGCACAGATACGCGTCGTTGGGCTCCATGAGGATGTTGGCCGACCCCAGGTGAATCTTGTACGTCCGGAGGTCGCCGCGCACGACCAGGAACCGGTCGGTGACCGTGCATCGGTCGGCGATGGCCGTGCGGACGATCAGGCGGGACAGCGCGTCGCGGCGGACCTCGGCGGAGGGCGGGAGCGGGGCGGAAGCGCCGGCTTGCCAGTAGTCGTGGAACTGGCCGGGCCAGTCGTCGGCCGCGGCGGGGTCGCTGGTGATCGAGGTGAGTGCCACGAAGAGGTCGATGTCCCGCATGGCCTCGCTGAAGACGAGCGGCGGCACCTCGGGCAGCGGTGACAGGGTCCAGGTGCCGGCGTCGAGGCGGTGGAAGAGGACGCCGCCGGTGTACGCGTATCCCTCGGAGTGGAGGCTGTGTTCGAGGGTCGCGCGCCAGCGGCCGCCGGCGAGCAGGCGCTGGGCGTCGCCGCCGTCGAAGCCGCCGTCCCACTGGCCCAGGTAGTTCGAGCGCCAGCCGCGTGACTTGAAGAGCGCGCGGATCTTGCGGTAGTCGACGACGTGTCCCGCGAAACGTTGGGAACGGGTGCGGCTCTCCTCCTCCGCCGGGGTGAGCAGGTAGACCTCGCGGAAGGCCTGCTTGTACGGCTGGCGCAGCTCTTTGCTCTGCACCTCGTCGCGCCAGGCGCGTACCTCGTCGACGGAGGCGCGGGCCGGGTGCCACAGCCTCACCGGCACGTCGGGAACGGTCAGGCCCAGCTGGGCGCGCCAGATGCCGGGTGAGACCTCGAACTCCCAGATCAGCCGGTCGGTGACGGGATTGCCTTCGAGCTGCCGGTAGGGCGGGGCGGTCTCGCCGGCGTAGCCCGTTTCCAGTGCCCTGACCAGGGTCGCCTGTCGCTGCTTGGTCAGGGTGGCGAGCTCGCGCAGGCGCTTGACCTCGTCGGGGTGCTCTTTCCTGACGGCCGCGGGCACGGAGCGGAGCTTCTTGTCGCCCTTCCACCAGGACAGCTCGACGTCGCCGTCGATCGAGATGATCGCGGTGTGCTCGCCGACGGCCTGCCGTACCCTTCCGTCGGGCAGGCGGAAGGCCACCTCGAGCCGGTCGGCGAGGCGGGGCTCGATGCGTTTGAACGCGCGGTCCAGTTCCTTGGGGACGCCGCCGTGCCGGGTGACGTGGCGGGCGGCGCGCAGGGCGGCGACGGCTTCGGGGGTGGGGTGCGCCTGCGCGGAGCGGGCGATCTCGAAGAGCAGGCGCTGGGAGGGCAGGGTTTTGGCCTTGGTGGGTGCGACCGCGACGCCGCGCGCCAGGCGGTCGAGGAGGTCGGGCAGCCATGGCTCGTCGCGGAGGAGCGCCAGCCGGAGGGCGCGGCCGAGGGCCGAGACCTCGCCGGGGCAGAAGGCTTTCTCCGCCTGGAAGGCGATCTCGCCGGAGTGGATCGCGGCGACCCGGGCGTCGGCCGCGTCGAGGGCGGCCCGGGCGAAGCCGTGGTAGCCGGGCAGGTCGCCGAGCCATTCGGTCACGCCTTCGAGCTGGGGTAGGTGCTCCGGGCATCGGCGCAGGGCCTCGTTGTAGAGGGCGCGCACCTCCACGTCCCAGCCGAGCACGACGTCGATCTCCGTGAGCGCGATGGGGCCGCTCCGCCCGGCGATCGCGGCGCGCGCCTCGGCGTCCATGCCGGCCAGCGCCGCGGCCGTCAGCAGGACGCCGTCTCCGGGGGCGTGGTTCTGCGCCAGCAGGTAGGTGACCAGCTCGCGGGCGGGGTCGGTCATGCGCTGCCTGGTCGGCGCGGTGATCCGGTAGCGCTCCGCCATCGGCAGGTCGGAATCGACGCGGATCTCCGAGAACAGGCCGACGGCCAGCTGGGCCGCGTGCGGCCAGTACGAGGCGTCCTTCGCGTTGCCTTCGAGCAGGGACAGAAGGCGGTGGGCCGTGGGGGACAGCTGGGTCCAGGGGTAGGCCACGTCAGCCTCCGACCAGAGCGATGAGCCGGACGAAGGAGATCACCGGGTCCGCGGTCAGGTCGATCTCGGTGTCGAGGTCCTCGATCTGCCGGTCGCCGACCAGCAGCAGGAAGCCGTTGCGGGCGAACGCGGCCTCGGCGGCGGCTGCCTGCTTCTCCCAGTCGAGCTTGCGGGCGGCGCGCAGTCGGTGGCCGTTGAGGTCGCGCTCGGCATCGGTCGGTGTGACCAGGCCGCGGAAGTGCCGGGAGGGGGCGGCGTTGTGGCGGGCCACCTCCTCGCGCACGCGCAGCCGTACGAGCTCGCGGGCGGAGATCCGCTCGGGCAGGCCGGGGAGGGAGAACTCGGCTAAGGCCCGGCCGGTCGCCGTCTCGTCGCGGAAGGTCACGGATGTCATCGATGGTCCTGTTTCTGCGTGGGCTCGAGGTACGGCACCATCTCTAGCAGGTGGCCACGACAAAGATCGGCTAGCCGGGTGCGTGGGTCTCCCACAGGGCGCTCACCGGAACGGCCAGGAGCCGGTCTCCGAAGGAGAACGTCTGGGTGCCGGTGTGCAGGACGACCCCGGCCACGAAGTCGGAGCCCACGCGCTCGGCCAGGTGCCGCAGCCCTCTGAAGTCGTCCGCGCGCACCGTGGAAGCGGCCTTCACCTCGATGCCCACGACCCGGCCCTGGCGGGTCTCCAGGACGGCGTCCACCTCCACCTTGTCCTTGGTCCGGTAGTGGAACAGCTCCACCAGGGTGTCCGACCACGTCGTCTGCCTGGCCAGTTCCATGAGGACGAAGCCCTCCAGCAGCGGCCCGAAGGCGGAGCCAGGGCGGAGCAGGCCGTGCGCGTCGGCGCCCAGGAGGCTCGCGGCCACCCCTGAGTCGACGAAGGCGATCTTCGGGGTGTGGACGGCCCGGTTGTTGATGTTCTTCGACCAGGCGGGGACCCGTTTGACCAGGAAGACCTCTTCGAGGAGCGCGAGGAATCTCGTCGTGGTGGTGCCCGGGAGGCCGAGTTCGCGGCTCAGGGCCTGGATCACGAGCAGCTGGCCCGATCGGGTCGCCAGCAGCTTGATCAGGGCGCGCAGTTCCGCGGTGCGCTCGATCTCCGACAGCTGCATCACCTCGCGGTTGATCAGGTCGCCCACGTAGGAGTCGAAGAAGCGCTGCCGGCGGCGGGCGTTGGGGCGGGCGACCGCCTCGGGGTAGCCGCCGCGGACGAGGCGCTCGGCGTAGTCCGCGCGGGTGACCGTGGAGGAGTGGCGCAGCTCGGGGCCGCGCGTGAAGATCGCGTCGATGAAGCCGTCCGGCCGGCCGTCGATCTCGCCCTGCGAGAAGGGCCACAGCTCGATGGTCTCCATGCGTCCTGGGAGGGTGTCGGGCAGTCCGCGCAGCGCCATGAGGCGGGATGAACCGGTGAGGAGGTATCTGCCGGGGCTGGGGCGGGCGTCCACCTGCGACTTGATGGCGAGGAGGAGTTCCGGGGCTCGCTGGATCTCGTCGATGACCATCCTCGTGGGGAAGTCCACGAATCCGCTGGGGTCGCTGAGGGCCGCCTGGCGGGTGAGCGGGTCGTCGAGGTCGCGCCATTCGGTGTTGTCCGTTTTGGCCACCTGCCTGACGAGGGTGCTCTTGCCGGACTGCCGGGCGCCGTTGACGAGGACGACTCGGGTGTCGGTCAGGGCGTCGGCGACCGCCTGTTCGGCGTGACGCCGGATGAGCCGGCCTAGAGGTGTGGCCATGTGTTCATGATGGCAGGTGGCGGTGAATTCGTCGCCATGATCACGGTGAAATGGTCGCAATGTTCATGGGGAGATGGACGCCGAGAACCGGTACATATGCCGGTTTCTTGTAGGATCCGCTCACCCTCGGCCTTGATGGGAGCGCTCAGTGGAGAGCACCACGAAGTACCGCCAGCCTCCGGCGACGCTCCGCGGCATGATCGAGCGAGCGTACGGCCCCGCCCGGGTGCCCGACGGCGACGACTTCGCCGAGGAGATCACCCACGGCTGGTTCAACGTCATCTACCGGATCCGCCTCCGCGACGGCGAGGACGTGGTGCTGAAGATCGCCCCGCCTCCCCACGTGCCGGTCCTGACCCGCGAGCACGACATGATGCGCAACGAGCTCACGGCCATGGCCCTGGTCCGGGAGCGCACCGGGGTGCCGGTGCCGCGCGTCGATCACGCCGACCTGTCACGCGAGCTGATCGACGCGGACTACTTCTTCATGGAGTACATCGACGCCGACAACTTCGGCATCGCGGCCGCGGAGGGGCGGCTGGCGCCCGACGTGGTTCGTGCGGCAGGGCAGCAGTTGGGTGCGCTGAACCGTGAGCTGAACTCGATCGTCGGGCCGCATTTCGGCCCGTTGGCGGGCCCGGGTGCGGCTACCTGGCGCGAGGCGTTCACGAAGATGATCGAGGACACGCTCGACGACGGCGCGAAGGCCCGCGTCGACATCGGATGGGACTACGACGAGATCCGGGCCGTGCTGGCCGAGCACGGGGACGCGCTCGATGAGGTGACCGTTCCGCGCTTCGTCGAGATGGACCTCTGGACGAAGAACTCGATGATCCGCGACGGCAAGATCGTCTCGATCCTCGACCACGAGCGCGCCGTCTACGGCGATCCCCTCATGGAGGCCGGTTTCACCGGCATCGACCTGCCGGACTTCGGGGATCCGGGCGACTTCACGGAGGGGTACGGGCTCGGCGAGCTGTCGGGTTCCGAGCGGGTACGGCGGAGCCTGTACTCCTTGTACCTGGCCGTCATCATGATCGTCGAGACCGAGTATCGCGGACACACCGACACCCTGGTCTACGACTTCGGGCGTAAGCAGCTCGACCTGCTGATGGCCCGCTTCGGCCGGACCCGATGACACGCTGATGGGGGCCAGTCCCGGACCGGCGGCACTGGCGCTGGGCACCCGCCCGATCGGGCGGCTGCTGTGGTGGACGTGCTCGCAGACGACGCTCGCGGTGGGCGTGTACGGGATCTACGCGCTGACCAACGCCTGGTTCGTGGGGCGCGGAGTCGGCGAGACGGCGCTGGCGGCGGTCAATCTCGTCGCGCCGCTCATCCTGCTGCAGGGGGCGATCTCCACCACGGTGGGCGCCGGCGGGGCGTCGATCGTGTCGCGCGAGCTCGGCGCCGGCAGGCCCGACCGGGCGGCCCGAGCCGCCGGGAACGCGATGGTGGTGTTCTGGGCCGTGGCGGTGTTCGCCACGGTGGCGGGACTTGTCGCGCTCGATCCGCTGCTCGGGCTGCTGGGGGGATCGGGGGCGATGGCAGGGTACGCCCGGCCGTACGCGATCGTGATCATCGCCGGGTCGATCTTCTCGACCGGGTTCTCCGCCATCGTCAGGGCTGAGGGGCGGTTGCGGTTCTCGACGATGTTGTGGCTCGTGCCTGTGGTGGTGCAGATCGTCCTCGATCCGCTCCTCATCTTCTGGTGCGGTCTGGGGGTCGTGGGCGCCGCGTTGGGGACGGTCGGCGGGCAGGCCGTGTCGGCCGGGATGGCGGTCTGGTTCTTCTTCGTGCAGCGTGATCGGCCCTACCGGATCCGGCTGGCGGATCTGCGGCCTCGGCCGGCGACGGTCGGGGCCGTGCTGGCGGTGGGGGCGCCCTCGTTTCTCGCGGGGTTCGGCGCCACGTTGCTCGCGGGCCTGATGAATGCGCGCCTGGCGACGGCCGGGGTCGTGGTGCTGGCGGCTTACGCGGTGTGCGCGCGCCTGCAGACTTTCGTCTTCATGCCGCAGCTCGGCATCACTCAGGGGATTCAGCCGATCGTCGGCTACAACGTCGGGCGGGGATTGACGGACCGGGTCAGTAGGACCCTTGTGCTGGCCGTGAGTGCCACCGTCGTTTACGGGGCCGTCGTCGCGGTGCTCGTCGCTCTGCTGGCGAGGCCGTTGGTGGGGTTCTTCGTCGATGATCCGGACACGGTCGCCGTTGCGGTCGACGCGCTTCGCATTATCGCGATCGGCTTCGTCTTCTCGGGGGTGCCGCCGCTGATCTCCGCCTACTTCCAGGCCATCGGAAAGGCCGCGCCGTCCTATGCGATCTCGATCGGGACCCTGGTGCTCATCAAGGTGCCGCTGGTCCTGGCACTCGGCGTGATCGGGCCCGCGGGCATCTGGATCAGCGTGCCGGCCGGCGAAGCGCTCGCGGTCGTGGCCGCCGCCGGGTTGTTGTGGCGGTACGGCAGGCAGCGCGACTAGGGCACCTCGACCTGGAGCATCGCGTTCAGCCTGACCCGGAGGCGGGCGCCGATGGCCTCGGCTTGTGGGGAAATGGCGGGCCACGGTGACCGTCGCTCATCGGAGGAGAGCTTCGACGAGCGGCCTGATGGCCTGTTCCATCTGCCGCCGGGCCGGCTCCGGCTCCTGGGCGGCCCCGACGTACAGGGCGGCCTCGTCCGCGACGGCCAGCAGGATGTGCGCAAGCGGCTTGACCGGCAGCGCCTTCAGCGTGCCGTCCTGCACGCCCAACGCCAGGACGCCCTCGATCAATCCGAGGATGTGGGGCTGGCAGATCTCGCGCCACCGCGCCCATCCCAGCACCGCGGGTCCGTCGATCAGGACGATCCGCTGCACCTCCGGATGCTGGCAGGCGTCGAGCCATGCTTGCACGCTGCGCATCATCAGCGTGACGAAGTCGGCGTCGGCGTCGATCGCGGCGGCGAGCCGCTGGGTGACCTCGCCCTCCACGTCGGCGAGCACGGCGGCGAAGAGCTCGGTCTTGTCGCCGAAGTGGTGATACAGGGCGCCGCGGCTGACGTCGGCGTCGCGGACGATCGTCTCTGTGCCGACTCCGGCGAAGCCGTGCTCGGCGAACAGTCTCCTCCCTGCCGCGATCAGGGCGGTGCGTGTCGCGGCGGTGCGGTCGGCTTGCGTGCGGCGGGATATTTGCATACAGTCTGTCCGTAAGTTACATGCAGGTTGTATCTTTCTAGGGATTCTCGCATGCTTACAGTCGACCTGCCACAAGGCGCGCTCCAGTACCGGAGCGCCGGACCCGACCGGTCGGACGCGCCTCCCGTGGTCTTCGTCCACGCGTTCTTAACCGACGGCTCGATCTGGTCCGCCGTCGCCGACCGCCTCGCCGACCAGGGGGTGCGCTCCTACGCCCCCGACTGGCCCCTCGGGGCCCACCGCACGCCCCTGCGGGCCGACGCCGACCAGTCGCCGCGCGGGGTGGCCGGGCAGATCCTGGCCTTCCTCGAAGCCCTCGACCTGCGCGACGTCACGCTCGTGGGCAACGACACCGGGGGAGCGCTCATCCAGTTCCTGCTCACCGTCGACGCCTCCAGGATCGGCCGCGTCGTGCTGACGAACTGCGACGCGTTCGACACCTTCCCGCCGTTCCCGTTCAACGTGATCTTCCAGCTCCTCAAGGGCGAGCGGCTGATGAAGGTCAACCTGCTGCCCATGCGCTGGCAGGCCTTCCGTCACTCGCCGCTCGGGTTCGGGCTGCTGGCCAACCGGCTCGACGCCGCGCAGACACGGTCCTGGATCGAGCCGTCCCTGACGAACGCGGGGGTCCGCAGGGACGCGGTGCGCTTCCTCAAGGCCGTCGACCCGAAGGAACTGCTCGACGTCTCGGCCCGGCTCAAGGACTTCGACGGGCCGGTGAAGGTCGTCTGGGGCGGGGCCGACCGGGCCTTCAAGCCCGCGCTCGGGCGGCGGCTGCAGGGGGCCTTCCGTCACGCGACCTTCGTCGAGGTGCCGGGCGCGCGCACGTTCGTGCACCTCGACGCGCCGGACGCGCTGGTGGAGCAGATCGTCGACTGGTCGCGCGTCGCCTGATCGGGGCCCCGGGTACGGCAGGGCGTGTTCGCGGCGCTGAGGCGGGCATGCTTGGCTGTGCCGTACAAGATCGTCGAAGGGGCGTGACATGGACCAGCTCGATCTGCTCAGCGATGCGGAGCAGCAGGCGGTGGTCCGCCACGTGGCCCGCTGCCGTGCCTGCAAGCGCAAGCTCCGTGATCCGGAGTCGCTCGGCTTCGTCATCGGTCCCACCTGCCGCAGGCGGCTGGGGATCGAGCCGGGGAGGCGGTTGAGGATCTCGGGCCTGCCGCGCGGGTGGGAGATCGACGGGCAGGCCGACCTGTTCGAGGAGGGGGATGGGTGATCCCGTGGCCCGCGGGGGGCGGGCCGGGCGGGGTCAGCTCGTCAGGTCCTCGATCGGTGCCTGGGGGGCGTTGGTCCTGATGGACTCGATGCCCTTCAGGGCGTTGGCCTTGGTGGTGTAGGACTCGCTGGTCGCGATGATCTTTCCGTTGGTGGCGACCAGGTTGAAGCGGAAGCCGTTGCTGGCCTTCTTGATCACGAACCGCGCGGACACGATTGGTCTCCTTTGTCCGTAATGGCATCGGGTGTGATCCTGCTGCCCCTTCCGGCCGGAGGTATGCGGGAGACCGGCTCCGCGAGCGGTAGCCGTACTTTTACGTGGAACGCCCGGCGACCCTCCCGCGATCATCTGGTGTGCTTCTCAGCAGCCGGCCGGTGTTCGCCGGCACCGACCTCGACGAGATCCGCGACCAGGTCGCCAGGGTGTTCTGCCCGCACCGGCTGGACCTGATAGGAGAGGCCGGGTTGCTGTCGGCCCGGTTCAACTCGGTCCAGCTCGGATCGGTCCGCGTCAACTACCTCGACTACGGGGCCGACGTGCGCATCGAGCCGGGCGACCTCGACACCTTCTTCCTGGTGATGATCCCGCTCGCCGGGCGGAGCCTGATCAGAGGCGGGAACACGGAGATCGTCTCGACGCCGTCCCTGGCGTCGGTGCCGTCGCCGACCCGCCACCTCGACATGCGCTGGGCCGCCGGCTGCCCCCAGCTGATCGTCAAGTTCGAGCGCACCGCGATCGAGAACGCGGCCCAGCAGCTGCTCGGCGAGCGGCTCGACCAGCCCGTCGTCTTCGACCTCGGCATCGACATGACCGCGGGCTGGGCCAGGGCCTGGCGCGGCATGCTCGACCTCATCGTGCGCGAGGCCGAGCACGAGGACGGGCTGACCGCCCAGCCGCTGGCTGTCGCGCATCTCGAGAACGCCCTGATCACCTCGCTGCTGACCAGCCAGCCGTCCAACTACCTCGAACGGCTGACCGCGCCGCGGCCACCCGCGCTGCCGAAGACCGTACGGCGCGCGGTCGAGTTCATCGAAGGGCACGCCCACCTCCCGCTCACCACCGACGACGTGGCCAGAGCGGTGGCGGTCAGCGGACGCTCCCTGCAGGAGGGCTTCCGCGCGCACCTGGGACTGACCCCGATGGCCCACCTCCGGCAGGTACGGCTGGCACGCGTGCACCAGGAGCTCGCGGCGGGCGACCCGGCCAGGGAGACGGTCACCACAGTGGCCGCACGCTGGGGTTTCCTGCACCAGGGACGCTTCGCCGCCCAGTATCGCGAGAAGTACGGCCGATCCCCGTCGGAGACGTTACGCAGGGGCGCCGCGCCAGGTGGATGACATCCGCGCTCAGCGGATGGCTCGCCGGGCCCGCCCCGACCTACCTTTCTGTCAGGCGCCGATCACCCCTTCAGCTACAGACGGAAAAGGAACACACCTCATGCGCAACATCCTCGTCGTCGGTGCCGGTCAGGCCGGACTGCACCTGGCCATCGGCCTGCTCCAGAACGGCTACGACGTCACCGTGGTCTCCAACCGCACCCCCGAATCCATCCGCGACGGCCGGGTCATGTCCGGCCAGGCCATGTTCGGCACCGCCCAGGCCCACGAGCGGGCCCTCGGGCTCGACCTGTGGGCGGCCTCCTGCCCGCCGATCGAGGGCATCGAGCTGTCGGTGCCGGCACCCGGCGGCGGCAAGGCCATCGGCTGGGCCGCCCGGCTCGACACCCCGGCCCGCTCGGTCGACCAGCGCATGAAGATGCCCGCCTGGCTCGCGGAGTTCGAACGGCTCGGCGGCAAGCTCGTCCTGCACGACGCCACCGCCGCGGACCTGGAGGACTACGCCGCCCAGTACGACCTGGTGCTCGTCGCCGCGGGCAAGGGACAGATCGCCTCGCTGTTCGAGCGCGACCCGGCACGCTCGCCGTACGCCACCCCGCAGCGGGCCCTGGCGGTCACCTACGTGCACGGCCTCGCCCCGCGGCCCGATCACTCCGCGGTCTGTTTCAACCTCCTGCCGGGAGTGGGCGAGTACTTCGTCTTCCCGGCGCTCACGCACAGCGGCCCCTGCGAGATCATGGTGTTCGAGGGCGCTCCCGGCGGGCCGATGGACTGCTGGGACGACGTGCGCGGCCCCGCCGAGCACCTGGAGCGCAGCCGCCGGATCCTGGAGACCTTCTTCCCGTGGGAGGCCGAGCGCTGCGCCGGGATCGAGCTCACCGACGCCAACGCCGTGCTGACCGGCCGCTTCGCCCCCACCGTCCGTCACCCGGTCGCGATCCTGCCCTCGGGCGCGCCCGTCCTCGGCGTCGCCGACGTCGTCGTGCTCAACGACCCGATCACCGGGCAGGGCAGCAACAACGCCGCCAAGTGCGCCGCCACCTACCTGGAGGCCATCCTGGAGCGCGGCGGGCAACCGTTCGACGCGGCCTGGATGCGCCGCACCTTCGACCGGTTCTGGGCGCAGGCCCAGCACGTCACCGCCTGGACCAACGCCCTGCTCGCGCCCGCCGAGCCCCACCACCTGGCGCTCCTGGGCACCGCGGGCCAGGTGCCGGCCATCGCCTCCCGCTTCGTCAATGGGTTCGACGACCCCGCCGACTTCTCCGAGTGGTTCATGGACGCCGACCGGGCCGCCGCCTACCTGGAGCGGGTGGCGGCATGAGGTCGTTACGTGAGGCCTTCGGGCAGTTCGCGACCGGGGTGGCCGTGGTCACCACCGTCACCGCGCAGGGGGAGCGGGCCGGGGTGACGGTCAACTCGTTCACCTCGCTCTCGCTGGACCCGCCGCTGGTGTTGTGGTGCCTGTCGGACCGGGCGCCCAGCGTGCCGCTCTTCCTGCGGGCCGAGCGGTTCGCGGTCAATGTCCTGGCCGCCGACCAGGACCATCTGTCGCAGCGCTTCGCCACGCCGGCGGTGGACAAGTTCGCCGGGGTGGAGCTGGTCGAGGGGGCGTTGCCGGTGCTGGCGGGGACGCTGGCGAGTTTCGTCTGCCGGAGGGTGCGGACGCATGACGGGGGCGACCATCACATCTTCGTGGGGGAGGTGGAGCGGTTCCAGCGGTCGGAGGGGGAGCCGTTGATCTTCCACTCGGGTCGTTATCGAGAACTGGAGTCGGCGCGGGTGCGGGCCGGAGGCTAGCATCGGCCTCGCATGGACACCGTCAGATCGCGACTCTTGGCCTCCCTCGCCGCCTCACCCGCCCCCCAGCCGCCCTCCGCCGACGGCCGGTGGCCGGACATCGACTACGAAGGCCAGGACGTCGCCGACTGGCCGCCGTTCGAGCACCTCGTCCGCCTCCGCGCCCTGGCCGCCTCGGCCCCCGGCCAGGCCGCGACCGCCCTCCAGGCCTGGCTCGACCTCGACCCCGTCTGCCCCAACTGGTGGTACAACCAGCTCGGCGCCCCCAGGTTGCTGGGTGACGTGGCGCTGATCTTGAACACTCCGGGCGACGCCGTTACCTCCATCCTCGCCAGGGCCACCTGGGAGAACATGACGGGGCAGAACCTGATCTGGGCCGCCCAGGTCGCGATCCGCCGCTGCCTGCTGACCGGCGACGAGGAGGGCCTCGCCGACGCCTTCGCGCGCGTGGAGGCCCTCCTGACCACCGGCGAGGCCGAGGGCGTCCAGCCCGACCTCAGCTTCCACCAGCACGGCCCCCAGCTGTACAACGGCGGGTACGGCCACGCCTTCGCCGTGGACACGGCGGCCTTCGCCGACCTGGCCGCGGGCACGCCGTACGCCTTCTCGCCGCACGCGCTGGGCGTCCTGGCCGGCTTCCTCCTCGACGGCCAGCGCTGGATGGTCCACGGCGGCCGCTACGACATCGCCTGCATGGGCAGGGAGAGCTCGCGGGAGGGCAACGCGGGGCAGGCGCGCGAGCTCTCGGGGGCGACCGAGGCGCTGGTGCGCGCGGGCGCGCCGAGGGCGGGCGAGCTGGATCGCTTCGAGCGGCCCAGCGGCGCCCGCGCGTTCTGGCGCTCCGACTACCTGGCCGTCTTCCGCCCGAGGTGGTCGGCGGCGGTCAAGCTGTCGTCGACGCGCACGGTCCTGTCGGAGTCGATGAACGGCGAGGGCCTGGGCGGGCGGCACCTGTGCGACGGCGCGCTCCACCTGTGGCGCGAGGGCGAGGATCATCCCGACCTCTGCCCGGTCCTGGACTGGCGGCACGTGCCGGGCACGACGGCCGTCCAGGGCCCCGGCCTGCCGGCGCCCAACCGTCTCGATCGCGACAGGGGCGGCTCGCCGTTCGCGGGGGTGCTGTCCGACGGCTGGTACGGCATGGCGGCGATGCATCTGGAGCGCGACGGTATGACGGCGCGCAAGGCGTGGTTCTTCCTCGACGACGGATATGTCGCCCTCGGCGCGGGCATCACGGGCGCGGACGTCCACACCACGATCGACCAGACGGCCCTGCCCACGGCCCGCGCCTACCGCCTGCTCGAACCGGGCGAGCTCACCGTCAGGACCGGGACGAGGACGGGCCGCTGGTCCGACATCAACCGCTCCCAGCCGGATCGCGAGATCACGGCCGAGGTCATGGAGCTCTGGCTCGACCACGCCCGCACCGGCACCTACGCCTACCAGGCGGGCGACGACGAGGTGACCGTCCTGGCCAACAACCCTCAGGTCCAGGCCGTACGGCACGGCGGCCGGATCCAGGCGGTCTTCCACGAGCCCGGCGCCGTGGAGGGGATCACGGTGGACCGCCCCGTGCTCCTGCAGATCGACGGCACCACGGGCCACGCCGCCTGCCCGCTGCACCGGGGCGGGCACGTCACGGTCAACGGCACGCCGGTGACACTCCCGGGCTCAGGCGCGACCCGCCGATTTGACCTAGAGCGCACTCTAGAACGCACGATGAGGAGATGAGAAAGCGTCATCTGGGCAGGACCGGCCCCGAGGTGTCCGCCATCGGGCTCGGCTGCATGGGCATGTCCGAGTTCTACGGCGCCGCCGACGACGCCGAGTCCATCACCGTCATCCATCGTGCCCTCGACCTGGGCATGAACTTCCTGGACACGGCCGACATGTACGGCAGGGGCCGCAACGAGGAGCTCGTCGGCAGGGCCGTCAGGGACCGCAGGGACGAGGTCGTGCTGGCCACCAAGTTCGGCATCGTCAGGACCGACGACCCGGCCTACCGGGCGGTCGACGGGCGGCCGGAGTACGTGCGCCAGTCCATCGACGGCTCCCTGCGCCGTCTCGGCGTCGACCACGTCGACCTGTACTACATGCACCGCCGCAACTCCGGCATCCCGATCGAGGAGACCGTCGGCGCCATGGCCGAGCTCGTCGAGCAGGGCAAGGTCGGGCACCTGGGCCTCTCGGAGGTGGGCGCCGAGACATTGCGCCGGGCCCACGCCGTGCATCCGATCGCCGCCCTGCAGAGTGAGTACTCCCTGTTCACCCGCGGCCTGGAACGGGAGATCCTGCCGGTGGCGAGGGAGCTGGGCATCGCCCTGGTCGCCTACTCGCCGATCAGCCGCGGCCTGCTGGGCGGCGTGGCCGCAGGCGAGCTGCCGGCGGACGACTTCCGCCGCCACCTGCCGAGGTTCGCGGGGGAGAACGCCGAGCACAACGAGAAGCTGGTCGGCGAGGTGCGGAAGATCGCGGCGGAGGCCGGAGTGACGGTGGCGCAGGTGGCGCTGGCGTGGCTGCTGGCCCGCGGCGAGGACGTCATCCCGATCCCCGGCACCAAGCGCCTGCGCTATCTGGAGGAGAACGCGGCGGCGGCCGACGTCGTCCTGACGGGGGAGCAGCTGGCCGCGCTGGAGGCGGCCGTGCCCGCGGACGCGGTCAGGGGCGACCGCTACGGCGCGGGAGCCGCGAACCTGGAGAACTGAGCGCGAATGGTATGCGCCGGGTATGTCGGCCGCGCAGCCCGTTGACGGGTGATCACGTGGCTCACTTGGATGGGTCTGCTTCCCCCGAAGGAGACCCATGCGCCCGATCCGTCCGCTCCTCGTCGCCGCGATGATCGTGGCGAGCTGCCTGGCCGTCCCGGCGCCCGCCGGGGCGGCGGCGTTCACGCACCCGGGCGTGCTGGTCAGTCGCGCCCAGCTCGACTTCGTCAGGGCCAACCTCGGCAGGGAGCCGTGGAAGTCGGCCTGGGCGGCCCTGCAGAACAGCTCGTACGCGTCGTTGACGTACACCCCGCACCCGCGCGCCGAGGTGAACTGCGGCCCCTCGTCGAAGCCCGACAACGGGTGCTCCGACGAGCGCAAGGACGCCAACGCCGCCTACACGCTGGCCCTGCGCTGGTACCTGTCCAAGGACCCGCGCTACGCCGTCAAGGCGATCCAGATCATGGACGCCTGGTCCGCCGTGATCACCAAGCACACCGGCGCCAACGCGCCGCTCCAGACCGGCTGGGCGGGCGCCAACTTCTCGCGTGCCGCCGAGCTCGTCAAGCACACCTATCCGGGCTGGTCCCAGGCGGCCAGGTTCGCCGGCAAGCTGCGCACCGTCTACCTGCCGACCGTGATCAAGGGCGCGCCGAACAACAACGGCAACTGGGAACTGATCATGACGGACGCCGCCATCGGCATCGCCGTCCACCTCGACGACCGCGCCTCCTTCGACAGGGCCGTCAGGACCTGGCACGGCAGGCTGCCCG
Organism: Nonomuraea sp. NPDC050663; assembly: GCF_044456985.1. Taxonomy (NCBI): domain Bacteria; kingdom Bacillati; phylum Actinomycetota; class Actinomycetes; order Streptosporangiales; family Streptosporangiaceae; genus Nonomuraea; species Nonomuraea sp. NPDC050663. Next base: position 272,634 of record NZ_JBITGL010000010.1, on the reverse strand, counting down.
CCTACATCTACCTCTCGACGGACGGCTCCCTGCCCAAGGCGCCTCCCGGCAGCACCTACGACACCAAAGCGGAGATCATCGACTACTGGCACGACCAGAGCACGTTCGTCGACGGCCTGACCCAGGAGACCTGCCGCGACTTCTGGTACGCAGGCTGGGGCATCGCGGCGATCTCCCACGTCGCCGAGACGGCCGCGATCCAGGGACTCGACCTGTACGGCAAGGCCAAGCACCGCCTGCGACGCGCCATGGACCTGCACGCCAAGGTGGAGCTGACGAGGAAGGTGCCGTCGTGGTTGTGCGGCGGCGACGTCGAGCTCGACCGGCTGGACGCGCACCTGGAGGTGGGCTTCAACGCCCTCAGCACCCGCCTGGGCTACGGCGACTTCCCGTACGCCGAGCAGTTCGTCCAGCGGGAGCGGCCCGCGGGCGTCTCGCACTTCCTGGGCTGGGAGACCCTCACCCACGCGGAGAACCCCGAGGTCGCGGGCGTCGGGGCGGCGGCGGAGCCCGACTTCGACGGCGACGGCACGGGCGACCTGTTCTCGACCGCCACCGGCACGCTGACCATCTGGAACGGCACCGGATCCAACGGCTTCGGCGCGCCCGTCCCGGCCGGGGGCGGCTGGGACGCCTACACGCGGCCGGTCGCGGGCGACTTCGACGGCGACGGCGTGGCCGACCTGCTCGCCGCCAGGAAGGACGGCTACCACCTGCATGTGTGGAAGGGCCTCGGGGGCAACGCCTTCGCCGAGCCCGCGCGGCTGGGGCCGGGCTGGGAGCCGTACGCCGAGACGCTGACGTCGCTGGGCGACGTCGACGACGACGGGCGGCCCGACATCGGCGCCGTCCACCGCGACACCGGCGTCCTGCAGGTGTGGCACGGCCAGGGCGGCAACCAGTTCGCCAGTGCCGTCCCCGCGACCCTCACCGCGTGGCTGGGTCAGGGGCTGACCGGCTACCACCGGCCGGTCGCGGGCGACTTCGACGGCGACGGCATCGGCGACCTGATCCTGGTGAGGAAGGACGACCCGTCACGCCTGTCGATGCGCAAGGGGACGGGGAACGACACCTACGGTCCCGGCTCCAGCTCGGGCCCCGGCTGGGGGCCGTACGCGCAGAGCCTGGTGTCGGCGGGCGACCTCAACGGCGACGGGCGCGACGACCTGGTCGCGGTGCACGCCGAGACCGGGACGCTGCACGTGTGGAACGGCACCGGCGGCCTCGGGTTCGGGGCGGCCGTCCCGGTCAGCTCCGGGTGGAGAGCGGCCTGGTGACCTGCTCGGCCCGGGCGAACGGCTCGACCAGGGTGTAGCCCTCCGGCTTGCCGCACACGCGGGCGCCCAGGGCGCGGTGGCGCTCGACGATCGAGTGCTCGGCACGCATGAGCATCCAGCCCCGCCGTACGAGGAAGAACGGCGACTTGCGTCCCTCGCGCAGGTCGCGCCAGAGCCGGCGGCGGAAGGTCTGCATCGGCTTGCCGCGCAGGCACAGCGCCTCGGCCAGGACGCCGTGCTCGCGGCACCGGGCGATCAGCTCGGCGGCGAAGATGCCCTCGGCGACGAACGCGGGCGCCTCACCCAGGTCGACGTGGTCGACGCCGACGCGGGAGCTGGTGGAGATGTCGTAGCGCGGCGGCTCGGCCCGGCCGGTCGTCGCCAGGGCGAGCACCGCCTGCATCGCGGCGTCGGCGTCCCAGGAGAGCGGGGAGTCCCAGTCGACGGCGCTGCCGTCGGGCAGCAGCGGGAGGGTCGGGTCGTGCCCCTCCTTGTAGAAGTCGTCCAGCCGGAGCACCGGCAGGCCGGTCCGCTGAGCGAACAGGGATTTCCCGACCCCGGAGGGGCCGGTCACGAGTACCACCGGACGCAGGCTCACGGACAACCAGTTTATCGGACAGGTGCGAACAAACCGACATTCACCGAGTTCGGCGCCGCTTTCCGCTTCCCTGCGCGGGTTTCCTCCCCGGCGGCGGGGGCTTGCGCGTACGGCGCGGCGGATCGTCGGCCTGGGCGCGGCCCCGCGAGCTGTTGACCGTGCGCCCGCGCACGATGCCGATGAAGTCCTCCACCAGATCCGTCGTCGCCTCGGTCGGCCAGGCCAGCGCGACCTGCGACTGCGGCGTCTCCACGACCGTGCGGTAGGTGAGGTCCTTGCGGTGGTGCAGGCGCGCCAGCGACTGCGGCACGACCAGCAGCCCCGCACCCGCCGCCACCAGTTCGACCGCCTCGGCGGTCGTCTCCGGGCGCGTGAAGGCGGGCTGCCCCGGCCGCTCGGCCCACTCCAAAGTGTCGTCGAGCGGGTGGAAGACGTCGTCGTCGGCCAGGTCGGCGACGGTCACCTCGTCGGCGGCGGCCACCGCGTGGTCCTTGGGCACGATGACCACGGTGGTCTCGAGATAGAGCGGGATGGCGCTGAGCACCTCGCGGTCGACGGGCAGCCGCACGAACGCGGCGTCGGCGCCGCCGTCGCGCAGCAGCGCCGCGACCTCGCCCGGAGGGGCCTGGATCAGGGTGAGCGGGACGTCGGGCACCCGCTCGGCCCAGACCCTGACCCACTTCGCGGGTGTCACACCGGGCACGTAGGCCAGCCGGAACTCCTTGCCGTCACTCACTCGCTCAGGGTACCGATGTCCGGACGAGCGTGGCCGACTGACTACCCTTGACCCATGACCTCAGCCAAGCAGAAGAGCACCCAGACGATGAAGCCCGCGACCGCGGCCAAGAAGCTGGGTGTACTCCTGTCGGCCACTCCCGCCGAGTTCCAGGAGGGCGTCGTCTCCCGCGAGGAGCTGAACTCTCTGCAGGCCCAGCCGCCGGCATGGCTGGCCGACCTTCGCCGCAACGGCCCCCACCCCAAGCAGGTCGTGGCGGCCAAGCTGGGCGTCTCGATCTCCGGCCTGGCCAGGGCGGGCATCGACGGGCCGCTCACCACCGAGGAGATCGACGAGCTCAAGGACGAGAACCCGGCGTGGCTGGAGCACGAGCGCTCGATCCAGGCCGAGGTGCGCAAGGAAGCCCGGCGGCTCAAGGATCAGTAGTTGTCACGGCGGCCGGCCGTGCTCACACTGAGGGCATGGCAGGGGATCTGCTGTTCCCCTCAGAGCGCGTGTTGTGGACGGGGGAGTCCAGGCGGCGCTTACGGGGTTTCAACGCATCGACCGTGATCACTGTGCTGTTCATGGTCATCTGGCTGACCGGCACCGGCTGGTTCACCCTGACCGCGATTGTCGCCGCGGATGTGATGGGCATCCTGATCGGGGCGGCGTTCGTCGTCACCGGCCTGACCATCGCCGGCCGTCCGCTGCTCGCCGGCCTCGCCCGCGCGTCCTACACCGTCACCGACCAGCGGGTCATCGTCCAGTCGGGGGGCCGGGTGGGCTCGGCCTACCTGCACCAGCTGCCGCCGCCGGTGCCGTCAGGCGTCAGGGGCGACGGTTCCGGGTCGGTCGTGTTCGGGGCCGCGCGAGACGACGGTGCGGGCATCGAGCTGCACGACGTGCCCGACGCCCACGGCCTGTGCCACCTGATCGCCCGCGCCCAGAGCCGGGGGCCGGCGGGGGAGTGACATCCCGAGCCGCAGGCGCCCGAGGCAAGATCGTCATCGAGTTCGGCGGGAAGCGCGGCGGGCCTCTCGCGGCCTGTTCTGCGGCCTATACGGGGGCATATAGAACCTCTTGCCACAGCCGCGCCCGACTGGCAGCATCGCTGCGACACAGCGCACCGCCGGGGGCACCATGAGGTTCGGAGTGTTGGGGCCGGTCTCGGCGTACACGGGCGAGGAGGCGGTGCCGCTGGGGCCGCCCAAGCGGCGGCTGCTGCTGGCTGTCCTGCTCTGCTCGCCCGGCCGGGCCGTCGACGTCGACAGGCTGGTCGAGGCCCTGTGGGCCGACGCCGCCCCCGCCTCGGCGATCGAGAACGTCTACCAGCACGTCTCGCAGCTGCGCCGGGTGCTCGGCCCCGAGACCATCACCGGCAGGGGCCGGCCCGGCTACGCCCTGGCCGCGGACCCGTCGGCGCTCGACGCGCACAGGTTCGCCGAGCAGGCGCAGGCCGGAGCGCAGGCGCTGGCGGCGGGCGACGCGGCGATGGCGAGCCGGGTCCTGCGCGAGGCCCTGGCGTTGTGGCGCGGACCGGCCTTCGGCGACCTGGCCGACGAGCTGTGCCTGCGCGAGGAGGCCGTGCGGCTGGAGGAGCTGAGGCTGGCGGCCCTGGAGGACCGCGCCGAGGCCGACCTGGCGCTCGGGCTGCACGACGACGTCATCGGCGAGCTGACCGCGCTGACCCAGGCCCATCCCTACCGCGAGCGCTACACCGGCCAGCTCATGCTCGCGCTCTACCGGGCGCAGCGGCAGAGCGAGGCCCTGGAGGCGTACACCCGGGCCAGGCAGCGCCTGACGGGAGAGCTCGGGCTGGAGCCGGGCACCGGCCTGGCGGAGTTGCACCGGCGCATCCTGGCCAGGGATCCCGCGCTGGAGCTGAACCCGGGACCGAGCAGGCGCAGGCCCGCGCAGCTTCCGCGCTCGGTGCCGGACTTCACCGGACGCCAGGCGGAGATCACCCAGATCCTCGCCAGGCTCGACGAGGAAGACCCCGCCGACGGGGTCGTGGTCATCACCGCCATCGACGGCATGGCGGGCGTGGGCAAGACGGCGCTGGCCGTACGGGTCGCCCACCGGCTCACCGAGTGGTATCCCGACGGCCAGCTCTTCGTCGACCTGCACGCGCACACGGCAGGGCACCAGGAGGCCCACCCCGCCGAGGCGCTCGCCGTCCTGCTGCGCGCGATCGGCGTCGGCGACGACCGCATCCCGTCCGGGCTCGACGCCCGCTCGGCGTTGTGGCGCAGCGAGCTGGCCGGGCGGCGCATGCTGATCGTGCTCGACAACGCGGTCAGCGCCGAGCAGGTACGGCCGCTGCTGCCCGGATCCTCCGGCTGTCTCGTGCTGGTGACCTCGCGGCGCAGGCTGGCCGACCTCGACGGGATCCGGCCGTTGGTGCTCGGCGTGCTGCCGCCCGCGCAGGCCGCGTCGTTGTTCGCCGCGATCGTGGGGGAGCGGGCGCTGGCCGAACCGGAGGCGGTGGCCGAGGCGGTGGAGTTGTGCGGACGGCTGCCGCTCGCGATCCGCCTGGCCGCCGCCAGGCTCGGCAACCGGCCGCAGTGGACGGTCGAGAGCCTGGTCGGCCGCCTGCGCGACGAGCGCAGGAGGCTGGCGGAGTTATCGAGCCACGACCGCAGCGTGGAGGCGGCCTTCACGCTGTCGTACCAGCAGCTCGACACCGACCAGCAGCGGCTGTTCCGGCTGCTCGGCCTGACGCCGGGCGTCGAGACCGACGCCTACGCGGTCGCGGCGCTGGCCGATGTGCCCCTGGAGAAGGCCGACCTGCTCCTGGAGGCGCTGCTCGACGCGCAGATGCTGCAGCAGCCCGCTCTGGGCCGCTACACCTTCCACGACCTGATCAGGCAGTTCGCCGCGGAGCGCGCGCTGGCGGAGGAGCCGGAGCCCGAGCGGCTGGCGGCCGTGAACCGTGTGCTCGACTTCTTCTCCCACACCGCCAGGATCGGCGCCGACCTCCTCCAGCCCGGCCGCATGCCCCTCCACCTCGGACTGCGGCGCACGCCTGGCGAGGTCCCGGCCCTGACGAGCGCCGAGGAGGCCGCGGCCTGGTTCGCCGAGGAGAACGTGTCTCTGGTGGCGGCCGTGCGCGGAGCCGGCGCGCTCGGGCTGGAGCTGCCCGCCTGGCACCTCACCCGCGACCTGGGCGTCTTCGCGATGAAGGTGGGCAATCCGGCCGATGTCCTGGAGCTGGAGGAGGCGGCGGTGTCGCTCGCGGGCCGGCTGCCCGACCGGCGCCTGCTCGCGCTGAGCCTGCTCAACCTGGCCTCCAGCCTTTCGCACACCGGCGACCTGTCGCGGGCCGTCGAGCTGACCGAGCGGGCGGGCACTGTCGCGCACGAGCTCGGCGACGAGCGCCTCACCTGGTCGTCGAGGCGATTCCTGGCCTCGCTCCAGCAGCGGACAGGCCGGTTCGCCGAGGCGGCGGAGGGCTTCGCGCGAAGCGTCGAGTGGGCGCGCACCGCAGGGGAGCGGCACACCGAGGCCGTCGTCATGGCCTTCCACGGCGACGTGCTCACGCTCCTCGGACGTGAGCGGGAGGCATTGGAGGTGCTGGAGCGGGCGATCGCGCTGGCCACGGAACTGGACCACACCGACGCCGTGATCCAGGCCGCCACCAGCGCGGCCCGCGCCGCCATCGCCCTCGGGGACCACTCGCGGGCGCTCGCCCACGCGGAGCTCGCCATCGCGGGCGCGCGCGAGGCGGGGATGCGGGCCAGGGAGGCGACCGCGCTGCAGGCCCGCGCCGAGCTGCTGCGGGTGTCGGGCCGCCAGGAGGAGGCGCTGGCCTGCGTACGGCAGGCGTACGACATCGCGGTCGAGCTCGAATACGCCAAGCTGGAGTGCGAGGTCAGGGTCGACTACGGCGACATCCTGCGGCACGGCGGCCGGCTGCGGGAGGCCCGTGCCCACTACGAGGTGGCGCTGGCCCTGGCCGAGCCGCGAGGCGACAGGTACGAGCAGGCCAGGGCGCTGAACGGGCTGGCGCTCATCCACCACGCCCTCGGCGAGCACGTGCAGGCGGACCTGCGCTGGGCGCGTGCGCTGCCCCTGGCCGAGGACATGGGTCTCCCGCTCGCCGGGCAGATCAGGTCGTATCGCTCCGTATAGGGCGCGTATAGCCCGTCGGGGGATCGTTGGCCACAACAGATCCCCCGATTGGAGACGTATGAGTCGACTGGCTCGTATGGCGGTCGCCGTCACGATGACGGCGTTCGCCTTCACCGCAGCGCCGAGCGCCGCTCACGCCGACACGCTTGCCCCGATCTTCATCGGAGCGAAGCAGTCGTGGACATATGTGTCGCTGGCCAAGCCGCGGCAGTCGTTCTGGAACAGCACGGAGGACGCCAGGGTCGGCAGGTTCGACCGGGCCTTCTTCCAGCTCGACACCTCAGGGGTGACGGGAGCGCGCATCCTGGACGCCGTCCTGTACGCGCGGCCGAACACCGGCGCCTGCGCCCCGCCGGTGGAGCTGTGGCTCACCGGTGAGATCTCCCCGGAGACGACCTGGCTGCGCCAGCCGCAGTGGATCAAGAAGATCGGCGCTCCGGCCTGCCACTACTCCACCAGCGCCAGGTGGCCGCTCACCGAAGCGGTCACCGAGGCGGCGGCCCGCGGGGTGAAGCACCTCACCTTCGGCCTGCGCGCGGGCGCAGGGGCCGGCGTGCGCGATATGTTCGAGTTCGAGATGCACAGCTACGTGAGCCCGCAGCTGAGCGTGAGCTTCAACAGCGCGCCAGGCAAGCCCGCGGGGATGCGCATCGAGCCCGGCGACAACTGCTACGCGTGGCCCGAGCCGTGCGTGCCCACGGACTACGTCCCCACCGCGACGCCCACGCTGGCCGCGGACGTCTCCGACGTCGACACCGCGGGCACCGGGCCGCAGGAGATCTGGGGCCGCTTCCAGTGGCGGCCGGTCGGCGGCGAGCTCCTGGGCGAGGCGACCAGCGAGCCGTCCGGCCTGCACTACTTCCCGGCGCGCCTGACCGTCCCCGAGGGCAACCTCACGAACGGCGGCCGGTACGAGTGGCGCGTCAGGACGGAGGACGGCTTCGACACGAGCGAGTGGAGCGGGTGGAAGAGCTTCGGCGTCGACACCACCGGGCCGGACAAGGAGCCCTCGGTGACCTCCGCCACCTACCCGGAGGAGGAGTGGAGCGGCGGCGTCGGGGTCCAGGGCGATTTCGTGCTCGGCCCCAACGGGGTGGACGAGGTCGCCGGATACTTCTACTCCGGCGAGACGTCCTGGGCTTACCTGCCCGCCGCGGCCGACGGCAGCGCGGTCATCCCCTTCACCCCGACCGCCTCCGGGCTGTACCGGCTCGAGGTGAAGAGCGTCGACCGGGCGGGAACGCCCGGCCCCGAGCGCACCTACCTGTTCTTCGTCCGGTGACCAGGAGGACCCGCCACCACCGCAGGGGCGTGGTGGCGGGTCTTCCTCCCCTAGGCACTTAACGTACTAGTCCGTACATTAGAGCCGTGAACAAGTCGTTCCTGATCGGACTGATCGGCTCCGGCATCGGCTCCTCGCTGAGCCCCACCCTGCACGAGGACGAGGCCGCCCACCACGGCCTGCACTACGTCTACCGGCTGCTCGACACCGACGTGCTGGGCCAGGACGTCGGCGCGCTCGTCCGTACGGCCCGGCGCATGGGATACGACGGGCTGAACATCACCCACCCGCACAAGCAGGCCGTCATCCCGTACCTGGACGAGCTGTCGCCCGACGCCGCGACGCTGGGAGCGGTCAACACCGTCGTGTTCACGGGCGAGCACGCCGTCGGCCACAACACCGACTGGACGGGCTTCGCCGAATCCTTCGCCCGCGGCCTGCCCGACGTGCCCACCCGCAGAGTCGTCCAGCTCGGCGCGGGCGGGGCCGGCGCCGCGATCGCCCACGCGCTGCTGACGCTCGGCGCCGACCGGCTGACCGTCGTCGACGCCGACCCCGGGCCGGCCGTACGGCTCGCGGGCGAGCTGGCGCACCGGTTCGGTTCCGCGCGGGTGCGATACGCGAACCAGCAGGAGCTTCCGGGGCTGCTGGGCGAGGCCGACGGCCTGGTCAACACCTCGCCGGTCGGCATGGCGCACCACCCCGGCCTCCCCGTCCCTGCCGAACTGCTGCGCTCCCGGTTGTGGGTGGCCGACATCGTCTACCGCCCGCTCGACACCGAACTGCTCGGCCAGGCCCGAGCGCACGGCTGCAGGACCCTGGACGGCGGCGGCATGGCCGTCTTCCAGGCCGTCCACGCCTTCCGGCTGTTCACCGGCCGCGAGCCCGACAGCGAGCGCATGCTCGCCCACTTCAAGGAGATCTGCCGGGCCTCCGGAGCCCTAGGATGAAGCCCGTGACCTCGCAACCCGCGGCCAGACAGCGTGACGCTGAACGCACCAGGGCGGAGATCCTCGAGGTCGCCCAGCGCGAGTTCGCCCGCAACGGCTACGCGGGCGCGCGGGTCGACGAGATCGCCGCGCTCATGCGCACCACCAAGCGCATGATCTACTACTACTTCGGCAGCAAGGAACAGCTCTACATCGCGGTCCTGGAGAAGGCCTACGCCGAGGTCCGCGAGGTGGAGCGCACCGCCGACGTCGAGCACCTGGCTCCGGTCGAGGCCATCCGCACCCTGGCCGAGCTGACCTTCGACCACCACGACGCGCACCGCGAGTTCATCAAGCTGGTCGCGATCGAGAACATCCACCAGGCCGAGCACATCCGCAAGTCCGAGGTGCTGGCCAACCTCGGCACCCCCGTGCTCGACCTGATCGAGCGCATCCTCGACTCCGGCACGGCCTCGGGCGAGTTCGTCACCGAGGCCGACGCCATCGACGTGCACATGATGATCAGCGCGTTCTGCTTCTTCCGCGTCGCCAACCAGCACACCTTCGGGGCCCTGTTCGGGCGCGACATGACCGCGCCGGAACACCGCGCCCGCCTGCGCCGCATGGTGGGCGAGATGGTCGTGTCCTACCTCAAAGGCCCAGATAGATCCGCCTGACCTGGGGGTCGTGACGCAGGTCGGCCGAGGTGCCGGTGGCGGCGATCTCGCCGTTCTCCATCACCAGGCAGGTGGTGGTGACCTCGAAGGTGAGCTTGGCGTTCTGCTCCACCAGCACGATGGCCAGGCCGTCGTCGTTGAGGCGCTTGAGCACGGCGGCGATCTCGGCCACCAGGATCGGCGACAGGCCCATCGACGGCTCGTCCAGCAGCATCACCTTGGGCCGGCACATCAGCGCCCTGCCCACGGCGAGCATCTGCTGCTGGCCGCCCGACAGGGCCCCGGCCAGGCGGTGCCGCATCTCCTTGAGCACCGGGAAGAGCTCGTAGACCTCGTCGATGGGGGTCCGCTTCCACGACGAGGTGTAGGCGCCGAGCAGCAGGTTCTTCTCCACGGGCAGCCCGGGGAAGACGTGCCTGCCCTCGGGCACGTAGCCCAGGCCGTGCCGTACGAGCGTGTGCGGGGCGGCCTTGAGCAGGTCGACCTCGCCGAAGCGCAGGCTGCGCGCCTGGCGGGGGGCCAGGCCCATGACCGCCTTCAGCGTCGAGGTCTTTCCCGCGCCGTTGGCGCCGATGATGCCCAGCGACTGGCCGGGGACGACCTCGAAGCTCACGTCGTGGGCGGCGCGGACCCCGCCGTAGTGCACGCTCAGGCCCTCAACGCTCAGCATGCTCGACCTCGCCTTCCGTGGGTGCGGCCATGGAGTCGCCCAGGTAGGCGGCGACCACGTCGGGGTCGACCGCGACCTCGTCGGGCGGGCCGTCGGCGATCACGCGCCCGCTGGAGAGCACCGTCACGTGGTCGCAGAGCGACATGACCAGGCCCATGTTGTGCTCGATCACCACGACCGTGACCCCGGAGCCGCGGATGGAGCGCACGATCCCGGCCAGCTGGCGCACCTCCTCGCCGTTGAGCCCGGCGGCGGGCTCGTCGAGCAGGAGCAGGGAGGGCGACATGGCCATGGCCCGCGCGATCTCCACGCGCCGCTGGATCCCGTACGGCAAGGCGCGCGGGACGGCGTCGGCCACCTCCTCCAGGCCGAACCTGGTGATGATCTCCTCCGCCGACCGGTTCAGCCCGCGCGAGTAGCGGGCCACGGCCCAGGGCGTCGCCAGGTAGCGCCAGATCCACGCGGTGCGGGTGCGGTCGAGGCCGAGCAGGACGTTCTCCCGCACGGTCAGGTCCTCGAACAGCCGCAGGTTCTGGAAGGTGCGGGCCACGCCGCGCAGCGACAGCCGGTAGGGCGCCAGGTTCGTCACGTCGCTCCCGTGCAGCCGCACCCGGCCCCTGGTGGGGGAGTAGAAGCCGCTGACCACGTTGAACAGGGTGGTCTTGCCCGAGCCGTTGGGCCCGACGATGCCGCGGATCTGCCCGGCGGGCACCGACAGCGTGATGTCCTCCAGGGCGACCAGGCCCTTGAACCGCTTGGTGACGCCCTCGATCTCGAGCACGGTGCCTTCTTCCGCGTCGGCGGTGCCGTACTCCTGGAAGGGGCCGAGCCGGGCCCGGCCGCCGGCCTTGCGCCGGGAGACCAGCCCGGCCAGGCCCTTGGGGAAGAAGACGACCACGAGCACGACGATGACGCCGTAGCCGAGCTGGGCGAAGGCCGACACGTCGAGCAGCGCCTCGCGGACGAAGGCCAGCGCCAGCGCGCCGACCACGCATCCGACGATGCTGGCCCGGCCGCCGATGATGACCATGGCCAGCAGCAGGAACATGTTGCCGATGCTGAAGGTCTCGGGCGCCACGAAGCGGATGAGCCCGGCGTACAGCACGCCCGCCACGCCGCCGTAGAGGCCGGACAGCACGAACGCGGTCATGCGCAGGAGCGGGATCTCCGCCCCGAGCGCGCCGGCGGCCAGGTCGTCGTCGCGCATCGCGCGCAGCCGGCGGCCGAGCGGCGAGTGGGTGACGAACAGCGCCAGGGCCAGGAAGACCACGAAGACGATCAGCTCGACGTAGTAGAAGAGGTAGGCGCTGGACAGGTCGATGCCGAACATGGGCGGCACCGGGATGTCGCTGATGCCCTCGGCGCGCCCGGCGACGTGCGCGTTGGTGACCCAGTTGATGAAGGCCAGCGCCAGGCCGAGGGTGACGATGCCGAGGTAGTGCGACTGCATGCGCAGCGCGGGGATGCCCGCCAGCAGCCCGGCGACCACCGCGGCGACCAGGGCCAGCGCAGATGCGGTCCAGAAGCCGAATCCGGCCTGGGTGGTCAGGATGGCCACGGCGTAGGCGCCGACGCCGAAGAAGGCGACCTGCGCCAGGTTGATCTGCCCGGCCACGCCCATGGTCAGGCCCAGCCCGATGGCGAGGACGGCGAAGATGATCGCGACGTCGACGACGTGCATGGAGTAGCCGCCCAGGGCGTAGGGCAGCAGCCAGGCCGCGGCGAACGCGGCGATGCCAAGGACCCATCTCATGCCCGGTTCACCGTCGCCTCCCCGAAGATGCCCATCGGCCGGATCATCACGACCACGGCGAAGACCACGAACGTCACCAGCTCGGAGTACTCCTGGAAGTTGCCCGCCGCGAAGGCGTCGAGCAGCCCGAAGGCCATGCCGCCCACGATGGCTCCCGGCATGCTGCCGAAGCCGCCCAGCATGGCCGCGGCGAAGCCCTTGATGCCGAGCGTGCCGCCCATGGTCGGGTTGACGTAGAGCATGGGCCCGATGAGGCTGCCGGCCACGGCCGCCAGGCACGCGCCGATGGCGAAGGCCGTGGCGTTGCTGCGGCCGACGTGGATGCCGCAGGCGGTGGCCGCCTCGTGGTCCATGGCGACGGCCTGCATGGCCGCGCCCGTCTTGGTGCGCTGCAGGAAGAAGGCCAGCAGCGCGGTCGCCAGGGCCGCCACCCCGATCACCAGCAGGCTGTAGGTGGGGATGCGCACCCCGCCGAGGTCGATCGGCTCGGTGGCGACCGGGTTGGGCACGGCGTGTCCCGTGGCTCCCCAGATGAGGATGGCGAGGGCCTCCAGCACGGCGCCGAAGCCGATCGTGCCGATCAGCATCAGCGTGAAGTCCTTGTTCTCCAGCGGGCGCAGGAACCTCTCGATGATCAGGCCGATGAGGCCGGTCACCACGATCGCCACCACCATGGCCACCGCGAAGGGCAGCCTGGTGGCCATGTAGAACGTCGAGGCGGCGTACGCGCCGATCATCACCACGCTGCCGTGGGCGAAGTTGACCAGGCCCATGGTGCGGTAGACGATCGAGAAGCCCATGGCGACCAGCGCGTACACCGCACCGAACGTGATGCCGCCGATCAGTGTCTGAAGGAAGACCTGCACGTCAGCTCGCGGCCTCGGGAACGACCTTGCCGTCCTTGACCAGGCCGATCTTGGTTTCGTGGATGCCCACGCCGAACTCGTCGTAGGCGTAGGCGCCCAGCAGGCCGTCGCGCTTGACGGCGCGGATGGCGTCGGCGAGCTTCTGGCCGCCCTCGCCGCCCGTGGCCTTGAGCGCCTCGACCATGATCATCGCGCCGTCGTAGGCCTTGGCCACGTGCATGCGCGCGTCCTCGTTGTACTCGGTCTTGTACTTGGCGGCGAAGGCCTTGATCGCTTCGCTGGCCTCGTTGCTCAGGTAGGGCGAGCTGACGATCGAGCCCTCGGCGTTCGGGAGCCCGGCGGTGGTGGCGTAGACGTCGGTGCCGATCGGCGCGCCGCCCGCGATGACGGCCTTGAGCCCGAGCTCGCGCGCCTGCTTGGCGATGAGGCCGGACTGGACCTCCTCGGCGCCGATGAAGAGCACCTCGGGGTCCTGCTCGCGGATCTTGGCGAGGTTGGCGTTGAAGTCCTTCTGGTCGGGGGTGACGACCTCGTCGGCGACGGGGGTGACGCTCCTGGACTGGAGGGCCTTGAGGAAGGCGTCGTGCTCGCCGCTGCCGTACGCGCCGTTGTTGCTGATCAGCGCGATCTTCTTGTGGCCCTTCTCGTCGACCAGGTACTTGGCGAGCGTCTCGTCGAAGGTGACGCTGGTCGGGGCGTTGAGGAAGAGGAAGGGGCTCTTCAGCTCGGCCAGCTTGGGCGACTGGCCCGAGGTGATGTTGGGGATCTTGGCGTCCTTGAGGATGGGCGCCATGGCCAGGGTCACGGCGCTCTCGGCGGTGCCGAGCATCGCGATGTAACCCTCGGCGGCGATCTTCCTGGCCAGGTTGGTGCCGACCGTCGGGTCGCCCTGGTCGTCGAAGAGGTCGAGCTGGATCTGGCGGCCGTTGACGCCTCCGGCGGCGTTGACCTCCTTGATGGCGAGCTTGACGCCCTTGTTCTCCCACTGGCCGAGGGAGCTGAGCTGGCCGCTCTGGGCGTTGATGTTGGCGATCTTGATAGGTCCTGAGGCCTGGGTGCCCGTGTTCTCGGACTGGCCGGGAGGGGCGCAGGCGGTCAAGGCTGCTAAGAGGGCGGTGGCGACGAGCGTGATTCTCACGGTTCACCTCTGAGTGCCGTAACTCACGAACTAGTACGTTAGTTATAACGTGCTGGATAGGCGGGTGAAATATCTGTCAGGCAACGGTTAGAAGATGCCTTGGTAGATGTCCTTGATGTTCCAGTGGCCCGGGGTGGGGACCGGCTCGTTCACCATCGGGACATCGATGACGGCGGGCCTTCTTTTGGTGACGGCCTGCCGCAGGGCCGTACCCAGCTCTCGTGGAGCGCGTACGGCATGGCCCTCGGCCCCGCACGCAACGCCGAGCGCGGCGAAGTCGGGGCCGGAGGCGAAGTCGCAGCCGAACCCGCTGCCGAAGAACGTCGACTGCAGGTCCGAGATCGTGCCGTGCGACTGGTTGTTCATCACGACGAACAGCACGGGGGCGTCCTGCTCGACCGCCATGGACAGGGCCGGCAGCTGGGCGCTCATGCCGCCGTCGCCGATCAGCGCCACGACGGTCCGCTCCGGCAGGGCGAGCTGCGCGCCCACCGCCGCCGCCGGGCCGAAGCCCATCGTGGAGGCGCCTCCCGGGGTGATGAAGCGCCCGCCCTCCGGCAGCTCGTAGCACTGGGCGACGCCGTTCTTGTTCCACCCCACGTCGGTCACCAGGATCGTGTCGGGCGGCAGCGCCTCGCGCAGGTCGGTGAGGATGCGCTGGGGCCGCAGCGGGAACTCCTCGCTCCGGTCGTGGACGAAGACCTGCGAGGCGGCGATCCGCCGCCTGAGGTCGGCCCGCTCGACCGGCGGATGGGACAGGGCGGCCTCGGCGACGGCCCTGATCGCGAGACCCGCGTCGGCGACCGCGCCGATCGAGACCGGGTAGCTGCGGCCCAGCTCGGCCGGGTCGAGGTCGATCTGGATCAGCGTGCTCCGCGAGAAGTCCCAGGTGAAGCGGGGATCCCACGAGCTGGCGTCGGTCTCGGCGAAGCGGGTGGCCACGGCGAGGACCACGTCGGCCTCGCGGGCGTAGGCGTTGGTGAGCTCCCGGCCCCAGAATCCGGTCATGCCCAGCTGCAGGGGGTGGGTGTCGGGCACCGTGCCCTTGGCCATCAGGGAGTGCGCGATCGGGATGTCGAGGTGCTCGGCCAAGGCGATCAGCGCGGCGGACGCCTCCCGCAGGCCGCCGCCCACGTAGATCAGCGGGCGCTCGGCCCCGGCCAGCTCGGCGGCGATCCGCTCCGCCGTACCCGCGGAAAGGCCGGGCGGGCCGGCCACGCTGCGGCGAGGGTAGGGCGAGGCGGGACGCGAGAAGACGTCCATCGGCACGTTGACCAGCACCGCTCCCGGACGTCCCGTGGTCGCGGTCCAGAACGCCCGCTCGACCGCGCGGCCCAGGTCCTCAGGGCGGTGCACGTCCCACACCCGCTTGGCGAACGGGCGGAAGAGCGCGGCCTGGTCGGCGTCGGCGTGCAGGTTGATCTCCTGGTGCGGGTGGCGGCCCCGGTAGTAGGAGGGGATGTCGCCGGAGATCACCACGAGCGGCACCGAGTCGAGCGCCGCGGTCATCGCGCCGGTGATCGTGTTGGTGAGCCCCGGGCCGACGTGCACCAGGACCACGCCCGGCCGGCCGGAAGCCCGCGCGTAGCCGTCGGCGGCGTGCGCGGCGGCCTGCTCGTGGCGGGCGATGACGAAGCGGACGGAACTGCGGCTCAGCGCGTCGAGCACGGCGATGTTGGTGTGCCCGCAGGTGCCGAAGACCACCTCGACCCCGAGCTCCTCCAGCTGGCTGACGAGCGCTTCGGCTGCCGTGGTCACTGTTCTCCCCAGATGGACGTCCCGCGCAGCAGGAGGGTCTTGGTCACGGTGAAGTCCTCGATCATCCAGCGCGGCGACTCGCGGCCGATGCCCGAGTCCTTCACGCCGCCGAAGGGAACGTGGTCGAGGCGGAAGTTGGACGAGCCGTTCACGACCAGCCCGCCGACCTCCAGGTCGCGCCAGGCGGCCATGATGCGGCGCACGTCGTGGGTGAACAGCCCGGCCTGCAGGCCGTACCTGCTCCTGTTGCAGGTCTCCACGACCTCCTCGAAGGAGTCGTACGGCAGGACGGCCACGCACGCGCCGAAGACCTCCTCCCTGACCAGCGTCGAGTCGGGCGAGGGCCCGGCCACCACGGTCGGGGACATGACGGCTCCGCTGCGGCCGCCGCCCACGGTGATCGTGCCGCCCGCCTCGGCGCTCCAGCGCACCACCCGCTCGGCCGCCTCGTCGTCGACCATCGAGCCGACGTCGGTCGACGGATCGAGGGGGTCGCCCACCTGGAGCGCCTTGACCTGGTCGGTGAAGGCGGCGACGAACTCCTCGAAGCGGTCGCGCTGCACGTGGACACGCTGCACCGAGATGCAGCTCTGGCCGGAGTTGCTGTAGCCGGTCCGGGCGCAGACCGCCGCCGCCTGCTCGACGTCGGCGTCCTCGCAGACGATCGTCGCGGCGTTGCCGCCCAGCTCCAGCAGCACCCGTTTGGGCCCGGCGGCGTGGGCGACCGCGGCGCCCGCCGCCGCGCTGCCGGTGAAGCTCACCACGGCCACCTCGGGCGCCGCGCACAGGGCCGCGCCGACCTCGGCGCCGCCGTGCAGCACCTGCACGGCCTCCACCGGCATGCCCGCGTCGAGCAGGAGCCTGACCAGCTCGGTCGAGACCGCGGGGGCCTGCGGCGGCGGCTTGACGATCGTGGTGTTGCCCGCCGCGAACGAGGCGGCCAGCTTGTGGGCCAGGAGGTTGGCCGGGGCGTTGAAGGGGGTGACGGCCAGCACGGGACCGGCGGGCGCCCGATGGGTGAAGGCGGTGTTGCCGACGCCGCGCGCCCAGCCCGCCACGGGTAAGGTCTCGCCGCCGATCGCCCGCGCCTCCGCCGCGGCCACGGCCAGGGTGTCGGCGACCCTGACCATCTCGCCGCCGCCGTCCTTGAGCGGTTTGCCCAGCTCCAGGGCGAGCAGGCGGGCCAGCTCGCCGGTGCGCTCGCCTGCCAGTCGCGCGGCGCGTTCCAGGATCTCCGCCCTGGTGGCGGGGGCCAGGCGGGCCACGGCTCGCTGTCCCTCGCGGGCGTAGGCCCTGGCCGCCGCGATGTCGTCGGGCTGCGCCGTGCGGGCGGTGCTGACCGTGCGCCGCACGTAGGGCCCGGCGCGTTCCTCGCGGTGACCCTGGTCCAGCCACGTGCCCGCGACGAGGCATCCGGCTTCATAGATCATGTCCATCAGATGGTCCTTAGAGTCCACAGCATGGATTAGCTCACCGTATGAGCCGCTCCGGCTCCTGACAAGAGTCCGCGTGACGGAACGTGTGGACCACTGAGTGGACTGGATGTTAGTGTCACCCCCATGTCGGCCGAAACCGGTGTCCGCAGTGTGCAGCGGGCTTTCGAGATTCTCTCCCTGCTCACAGAGGAACGCCGGACGCTGACCATCCGCGAGGTGGTCGACGAGACCGGCCTGGCCAAGACGACCGCCCTGCGACTGCTGCAGACCCTGGAGCAGATGGGCCTGCTGTGGGCCACCTCCAAGGGCTACACGGCCGGCCCGGCGTTGTGGCGCTGGGCGCACCTGGCCAGGTCCGCCTGGGAACTGCCGCCGGAGACCATGCAGCTCATGCGGGAACTGGGCGCCAGGCAGCGCGAGACCGTCAACCTCTACGTGGCCAAGGGTGTCCACCGGGTCTGCATCGCCCAGCAGGAGAGCCCGCAGTCGCTGCGCCACGTGGTCCGGGTCGGCGACGAGCTGCCGCTGTGGGGCGGGGCCTCGGCCAAGATCCTGCTGCGCGACGCGGAGGAGCCGCTGCTGGCCCGCGTGGTCCGCAGCTCGCCGCACGGCAAGGAGCACCTGGAGACGCTGCGGCGCTGGATCGCCCAGGCCGCGGCCGACGGTTACGCCGTCAGCCACGGCGAGCGCGAACCCGGCACCTCGGCGGTCGCCGTGCCCGTGGTCAGCGGCGGCGGGGCGATCGTGGCCGCGCTGACGCTGAGCGGTCCGAGCGTGCGCTTCACCGCCGACAAGGTCGAGGGGTTCGTGGCGGACCTGCGCGACGCGGCCAAGCGGATGGCGGAGCGAGGGTTCGATCATCCACTGCGATGACGTGATGGAGACTTCATGCTGAAGGGGATCAAGGTCCTCGACCTGACCAACGTCCTGGCCGGGCCGTACTGCAGTTACCAGCTCGCCCTGTTCGGAGCGGAGGTCACCAAGGTCGAGCTGCCCGGCGTGGGCGATCTCGCCCGCCGGCTCGGACCGGAACCGTCGCTCAACGCCGCCGGGATCGGCGCCTCCTTCCTGGCCCAGAACGCCGGCAAGAAGTCGGTGGAGCTCGACCTGAAGTCCGCCGCCGGCAGGGAGCGGTTCGAGGAGCTCGCGGGCTCGGCCGACGTGCTGCTGGAGAACTTCCGCGCGGGGGTGCTGGGCAGGCTGGGCTACCCGTGGGAGGTCTTGCAGGCGCTCAATCCCGGGTTGATCTACTGCGCCATCTCGGGATTCGGGCAGACGGGGCCGATGGCGCAGGCGCCCGCCTACGACCAGATCATCCAGGGCCTGTCCGGCATGATGGCGATCACCGGCACCCCCTCGACCGCGCCGCTGCGGGTGGGATTCCCCGTGTGCGACACCGTGGGCGGGCTGATGTCCGCGCTGGCCGTCTGCGCCGCGCTCGCCGGACGGGCCTCCTCCGGGCGCGGGTGTTTCCTCGACGTCTCGATGCTGGAGGCCTCGATCTCCGCGATGGGCTGGGCGGTCTCCAACTACCTGGTCAGCGGCGTCGCGCCGGAGCCGATGGGCGACCAGAACGCCACGGCCGCGCCCTCCGGGACCTTCGACACCCTCGACGGGCCGCTGAACATCGCCGCCAACCAGCAGCAGCAGTTCGAGACCCTGTGCGGGCTCGTCGAGCGGCCCTCGCTCGTCGCCGACCCGCGCTTCTCCACGGGGGAGGCGCGCAAACGCAACAGACAGGAACTGAACGCCGAGCTCACCGCGGCGCTGCGGGCGCGGCCCGCCGTCGAGTGGGAACGGGTGCTGTCGGCGGCGGGCGTCCCCGCGGCGCGCATCCTGACCGTGCCGCAGGCGCTCGAGCTCGACCAGCTCCGGCACCGGGGATTCCTGACCGACCTGACGTTCCCCGACGGCTCGGACCGGGCGCTGCGGGTGATGGGCAACGGCGTGCTCGTCGACTCCGCGCCGTTGCGGCCGGGCGACCCGCCTCCCCTGCTGGGGCAGCACAATGAGCACTGAGGCGGCCGACTGGTGGGGGAGCGCGGTCTCCAGGATCGAACCCGGCCGCATCGAACTGCGCGGCCGTCCCGTGCAGGAACTGATCGGCCAGGTCTCCTTCACCCAGATGATCTGGCTCATGCTCAGGGGCGAGCTGCCGACGGCACGGCAGGCGGCCCTGCTGGAGGCCGCCCTGGTGGCGGGCGTCGACCACGGGCCGCACGCCCCGTCGATCGCCGTGGCCAGGATGGCGATCACCTGCGGGGTGGGGCTGAACAACGCCGTGGCCACCGGGGTGAACCTCCTGGGCGACGTGCACGGCGGGGCGGGGGAGCAGTGCGTGCGGCTCCTGGAGGAGGTCGTGGAGGAGGGCGACGGGGCGGTCGCGCGGTGGCGGGCCCGTGACCGCTATCTTCCCGGCTTCGGCCACCGCTTCCACTCCTACGACCCCCGCCGCGATCCCCTCCTGAACCTGGTGGCCGAGGCACGCGCCGACGGCCTCGTGTCCGGGCATTTCCTGGAAGCGGCACTGCGGGTCGAGCGGATCATCCACCCGGTCCCCATGAACATCGACGGCGCCACCGCCGTCGTCTACGCCGAGCTCGGCTTCCCGGCGCCCCTGGCCAGGGGGCTGTTCGTGCTCAGCCGCAGCGTCGGCATCCTGGCCCACGCCTGGGAGGAGTCGGGGCAGGGGCGCCGCAACAAGGGTCCCCTGCCGCCGTCGATCCAGCCCACCTACCTCGGATAGACCTCGACCTTCCCGGCCGGGCGGCCGCCGTTGTAGAAGTACTCGCCCGGCTCGGTGAAGGTGAACGTGGCGCTCTCCCCGGGCTTGAGCGTGAAGTCGAAGAGGCCCTCGAAGAACTGGGTGGCCTTGCGCGTCTTGACGTTGCCGGCCGGGTTGACGAAGGTCACCGTCGTCCCGGCGGGCACCCGCAGGTGGGTGGGGGTGAAGGCGTTGACCGCGTCCGATTCGACGGAGCCGCCGTTGACGCGCCCCATGACGATCGTGTCGCCCTCCACGGGCGGGCCGGAGACGGGCCGCCGCACGACCGGGGGCGCCGGCGCGGCGGCGGGTGGCTGCGTGCCGTCCAGCTTGAAGGCCCACAGGTGGTCGCCGCGCGGCGCCGAGTCGCCGTACGGGATGCCGGTGCCGCCCGCGTAGACGGCGAGGTACTGCTCGCCGTCGACCTCGTAGGCGATCGGGCTGCTGCTCACCGAGGCCCCGGTCTGCCACCGCCACAGCTCCCGGCCGTTGCGGGCGTCCAGGCAGAGCAGATTGCCGTCGGGCTGGCCGACGAACAGCAGGTCGGAACCGGTGGTGAGGATGCCGTTGCCGTGGGCCATGGAGTACGGCAGGCGCTTCTTCCACCGCACCCGGTTCGTCGACGGATCGACGGCCACGATGCCGCCCGTCATGTACTCACCTGGCGGGCGCAGCCCGTTGGACGACTCGGTGAGGGAGTGCGCGGCGGCGACGTAGCCGAAGCCCGTGTACACCAGCCCGGTGCGG
This sequence comes from Nonomuraea sp. NPDC050663, assembly GCF_044456985.1. Classification (NCBI taxonomy): domain Bacteria; kingdom Bacillati; phylum Actinomycetota; class Actinomycetes; order Streptosporangiales; family Streptosporangiaceae; genus Nonomuraea; species Nonomuraea sp. NPDC050663. The sequence continues at coordinate 251,890 of NZ_JBITGL010000010.1, read as the reverse complement.
CGGCTGAAGGACTGGTGGTTCCAGTCGGCGCCGCCGCCGTGGCCGGGGATGGTGAGGATCGGCTCGTCCCAGTGCGGGGTGTAGAGCGGGCCGATGGTGAAGTTCGGCACCGCCCGGTTGGGGTCGCCGGGGATCGCCGTGCCGAGCGGCTGCAGCACCGGGATCTGCTCGGTCCAGCCGCCCTGGCGGGGGAAGGGCTGGGTGGGCCAGGTCTTCTGCCGGGGCTCCTGAGGCACGGGACGCTCGTCGATGCCGAGCGGAGCCGTGCCGTCGACCCGGTTCAGGATGTAGTACATGCCGGTCTTGCTGCCATAGATCACGAGCTTGCGGCGCCCGATGTCGCACAACACCGGGGCCATGACGTTGTCCATGTCCCAGATGTCGTGGTGGATCGACTGGAAGTGCCAGCGGTAGGCCCCGGTCGCCAGGTCGAGCGCCACGATCGAGTTGGCGAACAGGTTCATGCCGCCGCGCTCCGACCCGTCCTGGGACGACCTGCTGCCCCGGGCGTTGCCGAAGGTCCAGTAGACGAGCCCGAGTTTCGGGTCGATGGCGCAGTGCATCCACGGGGTGGCGCCGCCCTGCAGCGCCGACTGGCCCTCCCAGGTGTCGCCCCCGAACTCGCCGGGACCCGCGGCGCCCCAGAAGTGCCAGAGCTTGTCGCCGGTCTCGGCGTCGAAGCAGAGCGCCGCGCCGCGCGGCCCGTCGTTGGTGCCGACGTGCAGGCGGCCGTCGTGGTAGACGACGGCCACCTTCTCCAGGTTGCCGTGGCCGAGGTGCTGACGCTCCCACACGACCTGGCCCGTCGCCTGGTCCAGGGCGATCAGCCAGTTGTCGTTGCCGCAGGTGTAGACCTTGCCCGCGCCGACGGCCACCCCGCGGCGGGTGACCGGTCCACGGGTCTGGAGGTACTTCCACTTCGTCTGGCCCGTGCGGCCGTCGACGGCGGTGACGTTGCCCAGCGCCGACTCGATGTAGAGCACGCCGCCGACGGCCACGGTCGTGCTCTGGCTGTTGCCCGCCATCGCGCCGCCCTCGATGTGGTTGACCCAGGCGCCCTTGAGCCGCCTGACGTTGCCGCGGTGGATGTCGCGCAGCGTGCTGTGGTTCTGGTTGGCCAGGTCGCCGCCGACCTTGGGGAAGTCGCGGCCGGGCAGGTCGGGTGACGCGTCGAGGTGGGCGAGGACGGGAGCCGCTGCCGCGGCCATGAGTAATTCCCTGCGACGGAGCATGCGAGATCCTTTCACTGGTCCGCTAGGTGGACTCAAAGATCCGAAGGCTGGTCTTGTGTATATCGCGCCACCCGGCTACGTTCAATCCACTGTTCGGATCATTCGGTCCATCTAGTGGAGGCGGTTCATGCGTATCACCCTCGCCGCTCTGCTCTTAGGCCTGGTCGTCTCGCCGGTGGGCGCCACCGAGCTGGGCGAGCCCGACTACGGCGTCTGCCGTGGCACCGATTCGCGCTGCTACCACGACTGGGGCAACTTCGACCCGGCCGACGGCTACCGGCTGCTGGTCTACTCCCGCACGGCAGGCCCGCGCCACGCGCACCTGGGCACCCCGCTCGGCCCCGGGCTCAACCCGCCGCTCAACGACGACAACGTCGCGGTGAAGGCGGTCGTCAGGCTCGGCCGGGACAACGGCTTCGCCGTCGACTACACCGAGGACGTCGCCCAGCTCAACTCGGCGGGACGGCTGCTGCGCTACAACGCGGTGATGTTCCTCAGCACCACCCGCGACACCCTCGACGACCCCGCCCAGACCGCGCTGCGCCAGTACGTCAGGGCAGGGGGCGGCTTCGTGGGCGTGCACAACGCCTTCGGCACGGAGTACAACTGGCCCTGGTACGAGGGCCTGCTGGGCAATGCCAACTTCTACGACCACAGCGCTCACCAGCCCGGCGTCGTCGAGACCGTCGGCAGGCGCGACGTCTCGGTGCAGGGGCTGCCGCACCGCTGGAACTTCAGCGACGAGTGGTACAACCTCGTGCCCTACCCGACGCGGGTGCGGGTGCTGGCCAAGGTCGACGAGAGCACGCTCGCCCGCGGGGTGCGCGGCAGCCTCGGGCATCCCGGACACGGCCGCGAGCACCCGGTCAGCTGGTGTCAGTACTACGACGGCGGCCGGGCCTGGCTGACCACGCTGGGACACGACGTCAAGGCCTGGACCGACGAGCCGCTCGAAGGCGACCAGTACTTCACCCAGCACCTGCTCGGCGGCGTCAAGTCGGCGATGGGCATGGCGCCCTTCTGCCGCTAGGCGTATAAGTAATTATCTAGTTCGTTCATTAAGAGGGTGAACGGCATGGCCCCTCGCCTGGTCATCTCGACGGCGTGCCTGTCCGGCACGCTGGAGGACAAACTGACCGCCGCCGCGGCGGCAGGCTTCGGCGGGATCGAGATCTTCGAGGACGACCTCGTCATGAGCACGTGGTCACCGCGCCGGGTGCGCCAGGAATGCGAGGAACTGGGCCTGACGATCGACGCCTACCAGCCCTTCCGCGACTTCGAGTCGATGCCGGAGCCCGACCTGCGCCGCGCCGAGCGCAAGTTCGACGTGCTGGAACAGCTCGGCGCCGGCACGCTGCTGGTCTGCTCCGCCGAATCGGCCCTGGCCGTGGACGACGACGACCTGGCCGCGGAACACCTGCACACCCTGGCCGCCCGCGCGGAGCTCCGCGGCCTGCGCGTCGCCTACGAGGCGCAGGCCTGGGGCAGATTCGTCACCGGCTACCTGCACGCGTGGAACATCGTGCGGCGGGCCGCGCACCCCGCGCTCGGACTGTGCCTCGACAGCTTCCACATGCTCGCCGGAGGCGGGGGAGCGTTGTCCGGGCTGCGGGCCGTACCCGGCGAGAAGATCTTCCACGTGCAGCTCGCCGACGCGCCGCGCCTGGCCATGGCACCGCTCCAGCTCGGCAGCCACCACCGGCTCTTTCCCGGCCAGGGCGCCTTCGACCTGACCGGCTTCGTCGGCCAGGTGCTGGAGACCGGCTACCGGGGGCCGCTCTCGCTGGAGGTCGTCAACGACGTCTACCGGCAGTCGGACCCGCGCCAGGCCGCCGTCGACGCGATGCGCTCGATGCTGGCGCTGCAGGAGAGCGCCCACGGCCTGCCGCCCGCGCCCCGCCTGGCCGGGCACGCCTTCACCGAACTGGCCGTCGACGACGTCTCAGGACCCGCCGTGGCCGCCATCCTCGGCGCGCTCGGATTCGCCCGCACCGGACGGCACCGCTCCAAGCCGGTCGAGCTGTGGGAGCAGGGCGGCGCCAGGATCCTGCTCAACCACGCAGCGCAGCGCAGCGGTCACGCGGGCGGGGCGGCGTTGTGCGCGCTGGCCGTGGAGAGCGCCGACCCCGACGGCTCCGCACGGCGGGCCGAACGGCTCCTGGCGCCCGTGCTGCCCCGCGCCCGCCGCCCCGAGGAGGCGGAGCTGCGCTCGGTCGCCGCCCCCGACGGGACCGCCGTCTTCTTCTGCGGCGGCGACTGGCTCGGCGACTTCCTGCCCACCGGCGAGCGCCCCCGCGACGACGGCCTGGTGACCGGCACCGACCACGTCGCGCTCACCGAATCGGTCGACGACTTCGACCACGCCGTGCTCTTCTACCGGGCCGTCCTGGGCATGCGCCCCGACCAGACCACCGAACTGCCCGCACCCTTCGGCCTGATCCACACCAGGGCCGCGACCGACCCTGACCACACCGTGCGGATCACGCTCAACACCGCGCCCCTGCGGCGCGGCGACTGGGCCCCGACCGTCCACAGCCCGCAGCACATCGCCTTCTCCACCACCGACGTGTTCGCCTGCGCGAAGGCCATGGGCGCGCACCTGCTGAAGATCCCCGGCAACTACTACGACGACCTCGACGCCCGCCTGGCCCCGCCGATGCTGGCCACGATGCGGGAACACTCGGTGCTCTACGACCGCGACGCCCGCGGCGAGTACCTGCACGTCTACAGCGAGCTGCTGGGATCGCGGATCTTCTTCGAGGTGGTCCAGCGCACCGGCGGCTACGCCGGATACGGCGCCCCCAACAGCACCGCCGTCCGCATGGCCGCCCACCGCCGCCGCAGGCTCGCCGCCCTGCGGCACACCCCGGAACCCTCCCGGCACGACTACAGCCTGGCCCACCTGACCGCGCTCAGCCTCTCGCCGCCCGAACTGGTCGAGGCGGCCGCCGAAGCCGGATACCGCTACGTGGGGCTGCGCCTGACCCCGGTCACGCCCCAGGAGCCGCACCACCCGCTCGCCACCGACCCGGCCCTCATGCGCACCACCAAGGTACGGCTCGCCGCCACCGGCATCGAGGTCCTCGACATCGAGCTGGCCAGGATCGGCCCCGACGGCAACCCCCGCGACTACCTGCGCTTCCTGGAAGCCGGAGCCGAGCTCGGCGCCCGCCACGTCATCACTCAGCTGCCCGACCCCGACTTCGCGCGCAAGGCCGAGCGGTTCGCGCGCCTGTGCGAGCTGGCCAGACCCCTCGGCCTCACCGTCGACCTCGAGTTCCCCTCGTGGACCGAGACGCCCGACCTGGCCGAGGCCACCCGCGTGCTGCGCGCCGCCGACCAGCCCAACGCCGGCATGCTCATCGACCTGCTGCACTTCGCCCGCTCGGGCTCCAGCATCGAGGAGCTGCGCGCGCTGCCACGCGAGTGGTTCCACTTCGCCCACGTCTGCGACGCGCCCGCCACGGTGCCCGCCACCCAGGAGGGGCTGATCCACACCGCCCGCTTCGAGCGGCTGTTCCCCGGCGAGGGCGGCATCGACGTGCGGGGCATCCTCGACGCCCTGCCCGGCGGGATCCCCTACGCGCTGGAGATCCCGCACGCCCAGCTGGTGGCCCAGGTGGGCGCCAAGGAGCACGCCCGCCTGGCGATCAGCGCGACCCGCGGCCACCTCGACCGGGCGCGCACCGACGCGGCCTAGAGGCCGTAACGGCTCTTGAGATGCCTCCACCAGTCACGGAACATCCAGGCGTCGAACTCGGTGATCGAGCTCGCCGACCCCGCCTTCATGAGGAAGCAGCACTGGCCCGACGGCGTCCAGTCGTAGAAGTCGTCCAGGCCGAAGCTGTGACCGATCTCGTGCAGCAGGATGTGGATGTTGTCGGTGCCGAGGTTCGACAGGTAGTACTCACTGCCGACCCGCTGACCCCAGTCGCCGCCCGCGCCCCCGCCGAATCCCGAGGTCAGCCAGAGTGACATGTCGTAGTGGTGGCTCGCCCCGCCGGGACAGTTGGGATAGGAGCCGTTCTGGTTGAAGAAGCGGCCGCACGGCTCGGCGCACTGGGGCGCGTTCTCCCTGATGTTCCCGACGTAGATGTCGACCGAGGTGTCGCTCCACTGCAGCTGCGCCCGGTCGCGCACGGCCCAGCCGACGACCTTCACCGGCACGCTCTGGTACGGCCAGGCGTTGTGGCCGGTCATCAGGTCCGTCCACTTCTTGAACGACCTGGCCAGGGCGGTGTGGATCTGGTCGCGCTGCGCGGCGGTGACGGTGGCGGCCGAGTCCCAGCGCACGCAGTAGTTGATGCTGCCGCCGTTGGCCATGACCTGGTCCCAGCCGTAGTTGCGGAAGCCGTACAGGTTGGGGTAGGTCGACTCCTGGTGCTGCCACACCTCGTTGAGCGGGGTGACCAGGTGGCCGGGCGGGTTCCATCCGGGGGTCTGGGTCGCCTCGCCGTACGCCTTGACCTCCAGCAGGCCGACGGAGGCCGGGCCGCTCTGGAGCACGACGCGCAGCCGGGTGGTGCTCACCTCGGAGAAGGTGACGGTGTTGTAGGCGTTGAGCGCGCGGGCGTAGGTGCCGGGGATGTCGGTGTAGGCGCCGCCGTTCCACCACTGCAGCTTCCACGAGGCGGGCAGGCGCACGCCGCCGCCGTCGTCGAGGAAGTAGACCTGGGCGGAGGTGAGCCGCTGGGCCGAGCCCCAGGTGAGCTGCACCCACTGCTCGCCGGTGTTGGGCCAGGTGCCCCAGCGGGTGCCCTGGTTGGGTCCCGGGATGTTCGAGTTCGCCGGGTCGCCGCCGGTGTTGATCGCGGTGACCGCCTCCCAGGGGGAGGTGTAGGAGGCCGTCGGCGTCGCGGAGGGGGCGAGGTTGACGGCGGCTTCGGCCGGCAGGGGGATCAGGACCGTGGCGGCCATGAGCACGAGCAGGACGGCGATGCGTCTCACGGGGAGGTGCCTCCTTGTTAGCGTTAACAATTCGCGCCGGGAGGGAGCGGGTGGCATGTGATATTTCCGGTGCCACCGAGTTTTCAGCGGGAGTCAAACGCCGTCAAGACCCAATTCCACGAGGGCGGCAGGCCGCTCGCGCGGCCCGCCGCTCAGCTCAGCGCGCCCACCACCCCGACCCGGTGGGCGTACACCGCGATCTGCAGCCGATCACGCAGACCCAGCTTGACCAGCAGGTTCGACACGTGGAACTTCACCGTCGCCTTGCTGACGTACAGCTTGGCCGCGATCTCGGCGTTGTCCATGCCCTCGGCGACCAGCCCCAGCACCTCGCGCTCCCGCTCGGTCAGCGTGTCGGCCACCGCGGTCGCCGGCTGGCGCAGCCCGCTCTCGAACCGCTGCAGGAACCTGCTGGCCACCTGCGGCGCGAAGAACGCCTCGCCCCTGGCGGTCGCCCGCACCGCTCCCAGCAGCTCGTCCTGGCCGCTGGAGTGCAGCAGGAAGCCGCGGGCGCCGGCCTTGACCGCCTCGAACATGGTGTCCGGGTGTTCGATGAGGATGATGCACCGCACACCGTCGGCCAGCCGCTCGGTGACCTCGACCCCGGGCAGCCCCACCAGCCGCTCCTCGATGAGCGCCACGTCCGGCCGCAGACCCCGCGCCTTCGACAGCGCGTCGAAGCCGTCGGCCGCCTCGCCCACCACGCGCACGCCCGGCTCCGAGTTCAGCAGCGCCTTGATCCCGGAGCGCAGCAGCTGCTCGGGATGGCAGACCAGCACCCGGATCTCGCTCATGTCAGCGAGACCCGCCGCGTGACCGTGTCCAGCCCGCCGTACGTCACGCGATCCGCCCCGCCGTACCTCGCGCGATCCGCCCCGCCGTCGGTTTCCTCAGCCGTGCCGTCGGTTTCCGCGGCGATCAGCACGCCGGTGAAGCCCAGCCGGAGCAGCGGCGCGACATCGTCACCCGCGCGCACCCCGTCCACCACGAGCAGGCAGCGACGGCCGCCCAACGCCCGCTCCAGCTGGGCCCGGCGGGCCTGCTCGCACAACGACCCGACGTCGCGCACCTCGCGGCCGAGGTCCACGTAGAGCACGTCCAGGTCCAGCCTGACCCTCACCACGTGGGCACACTGCACGGCGAACGTGCCGCGACCGGGTCCCGCGATCGCCACCACCGCCGGATGGCCGCCGCCCGCCCCGGTGCAGACCGCGTCCTCGACCTCCCTCAGCAGCGGCACCCAGCGCAGGGCGATGCTGGCGCTCGCCGGGGGCGGCTCCCACGCGGCACGCGCGGGACCGCCGGCCGAGCGCGGCGGCGTCGACTCGAACGCCACCCGCTCCTCGCCGGTCAGCTCAAGAGCCGCCGCCAGGCGGTGCACGGACGTGCGGTGGGGATAACGGGTACGGCCCCGCTCCAGGTCGCGCAGGGCGCGCACGCTCATGCGGGCACGCTCGGCGAGCTCCTCCTGGGTCAGCCGCGCCCTGTCACGATGCGTGCGCAGCAGCTGGGCGAATCTCTGGCCGTCAGGCAGCAACGCGGTCTGCACAGAAACCCTCCTCGATCGGATGACCTCACCGTAGGAAGGGGGTGTTATCGGTCGATATCGCGGCGGCTACCCGGCCGATATCGCCGGTGATTCCGCCTGGTGAGGCCATGAGGCCGCTGTCACCGTGAAGAACATGATTCCGACAGGACGGATCAGGCAAGCTCCCGCCGAGCTGCTGGACCAGGAGGTCCTGGGCCGCCGCTTCGAATGGGAGATGCACCACCTGCTGCGCCACTACCAGTGGATCGAACTGGCCCACCTCGACGAGTACCTCAGGATGGAGCTGCTCGACCACGACACCGCCGCGACCATCCGGCGCAGGCTGCTTGATCTGACGGCCGACCGGGTCACCGCGGAACGGTCCTCCGCCATGTCGGACGCCCTGTTCGCCCTGGAACGCTGCGTCCACGACGGGCTCACCGAGAAGGCCGCGGCCTGGCACGTCGACCGCAGCCGCAACGACGTGCAGGCCTGCGCCCAGCTCATGCTGGGACGCGAGCGCCTGCTGGGCGTCGCCGCCGCCGTGCGCGGCCTGGCCAGGGCGGCCCGCAAGGTCGCCACCCGCCACGACCGCTCGGTCATGCCGGGCTACACCCAGCACCAGACCGCCCAGGCGATCACCTTCGGCTTCTACTTGGCCGCGCTCGCCGAAGCGGCCACCACCTCGGCCGAGTCGCTGCACGCCCTCTACGACTCCATCAACCTCTCCCCGCTGGGCGCGGGCGCGTTCGCCGGGCTGGAGCTGCCCTGGGACCGGGCCGTGCTCGCCGAGGCGCTCGGCTTCGCCGGGCCGCAGCCGCACGCGCTGACCGCGGTCGCCTCGCGCGCCTGGGTGTCGCGGATCGCCGCCGAGCTGTCGGTGCTCGGCACCACGCTCAGCCGCTTCCTCACCGACCTCATCTGGTGGAGCGGATCGAGCTGCCGCTTCCTCGACCTGCCAGACGAGCTGGCCGGCATCTCCTCCGTCATGCCTCACAAACGCAACTTCCCCGTGCTGGAGCGCGCCAGGGGCATGAGCGGGCACCTCGTGGGCCTCTCGGTCGACCTCATGATCGGCCAGCGCAACACCGGCTACACCAACCTCGTCGAGGTCTCCAAGGAGAGCACTCGCTTCCTGGAGGACCTGTTCTCGCTCTGCGGCACCATGCTCGCCCTGACCGAGCAGGTCGTGCGCCGGCTGCGCTTCCAGCACGCGCGCGCCGCCCGCGCGGTGCGCGGCGAACTGCTCGCCGCCTCCACCGTGGCCAACCGGCTGACCCTGGAGCACGGCATCCCGGCCCGCACCGCCCAGGTCGTGGTGGGCGCGTGGATCCTGGCCGCCACGCAGGAGCTCGGCTCCGGCGACGACCTGACCCCCGACCTGCTGACCGCCGACGGCCTGGCCAAGGCCGCCGCCGACCAGGGCCACCCGCTCCCGGTCAACGAGGTGTGGCTGCGCACGCTGCTCGACGCCGAGGCGAGCGTCGCCCGCCGGCGCACCAGCGGGTCGACCAGGCCGGAGGAGATCCACCGCCTCCTGGAGGGCGTCGACCTCCGGCTGGCCGCCGTCGCCCGGCAGGCCACCGCCCAGACGGTACGGCTGAGCACGGCCTGGCACCGCACCTCCGGACTGAAAGCGGGCGACGCGGCATGACCATCAGTTTGCTGACCAGCGAGGTCACCGGCTCGTCCGGCGCCGGAGGCGTGGGCAGGGGCAGGGCGCCCGGCACCTTCGGCGAACTGCTGCAGGGCATCCTGCGGCCGGGCACCGACTTCCTGGTGACCTTCCCCGTCGACCTCTACGTCGAGGCCGTCTTCGAGCCCGACCCGCAGCTCGACCAGGTCATCGTCTCCCCGCCGCACAAGGGCAAGTCCCAGCGCCTGGCCACCCGCATCCTGGCCGCCCACGGCAGGCACACCGGCGGCTGGCTGATGATCAACAGCTCGCTGCCCGAGGGGAAGGGCATGGCCAGCTCCACCGCCGACCTGGTCGCCACCGCGCGAGCCGTCGACTCGGCCTTCCGGCTGAAGCTGCCGAACCGGCGGCTCAAGCAGCTGATGGCCGAGATCGAACCGTCCGACGGCGTGATGCATCCCGGCATCACCGCCTTCTTCCACCGGGAGGTGCGCCTGCACCGGCGGCTGGGCGTGCTGCCGCAGCTGACCATCGCCGGGATCGACGACGGCGACAGCGTCGACACGATCACCTTCAACAAGACCAGGAAACCGATCCCGCCCCACTGGGCCGACAGGTACGGGGAACTGCTCGACCAGCTCACCGCCGCCGTCCGCACGCGCGACCTGGCCGCCGTGGGCGCCGTCTCGACGGCCAGCGCCCGGCTGTTCCAGACCTTCAACCCCAAGCCCCACCTGGCGGAGGTCGAGGAGATCTGCCGCGAGGTCGGCGGCCTCGGCACCGTCGTCGGCCACAGCGGCACCTGCCTCGGCATCCTGCTGTCGCGCCACGACCCCGACCACGGCCCCCGCCTGGCCAGGGCGCTCAAGGAACTGGAACGCCTGGGACAGCCGCTCATCGTCTGTAGGAGCACGAGCAGGACATGACACTGAGAGCAGACGCCATCGACGCCATCGGCCGTACCCCGCTGTTGCGCCTGCGGGCGGGCGGCTCCGTCTACGCCAAACTCGAGCTGGCCAACCCCTACGGCATGAAGGACCGCGTCGCCAAGCAGGCGATCCTGACCGCCAGGGCCGACGGCACGCTGCGTGAGGGCGGCCTGATCGTCGAGAGTTCCTCCGGCACCCTGGCCCTGGGTGTGGCGCTGGTCGGCGGTTATCTGGGCCATCCGGTCCACATCGTGACCGATCCGCGCATCGACCCGCTCACGATGGCCAAGCTCGACGCGCTGGGCGCGACGCTCGACGTCGTGCCCGCGATGACGGGCAACGGCTGGCAGAGCGCCAGGCTGGAACGGTTGCGGGCGGTGATGGCCGCCAGCCCGGGGGCGTTCTGGCCGCGGCAGTACGACAACCCGGCCAATCCGGCGGCCTACGCGCAGCTGGCCGATGAGCTGCTGGCGGAGCTGGATTCGGTGGACGTACTGGTCGGCCCGGTCGGCAGCGGGGGCTCGCTCTGCGGCACCGCGCGGGCGCTGCGCCGTGCCAACCCGCGCCTGCGGGTCGTCGCCGTGGACGCGGTGGGCAGCGCCATCTTCGGCCAGCCCGACCATCCCCAGCGGCTGCAGAGCGGCCTGGGCAACAGCCTGATCCCCGCCAACGTCGACTTCTCCGTGATCGACGAGGTGCACTGGCTGTCGGACCGCGAGGCCTTCGCCGGGACCCTGGAGCTGGCCTCGCACGAGAAGGTGTTCGCGGGCAACAGCTCGGGTTCGGCCTACCTGGTGGCGCGCTGGCTGGGCGCCCGGCTCGGGCCGGGCGCCACGGTGGTGGCGATCTTCCCCGATCGCGGCGACCGCTACGTCAACACGATCTACAGCGCGGAGTACCGCGCCGCCCACCGGCTCACCGATCTGAGCGTGCCGGGCGAGCCGCGCCGCATCGAGATCTCCGACACCGCGGCGTGCTGGTCGTACGCCGGGCTGGGCCGCGCGCTGGAGTACGCATGAACCTGGTCTTCGTCGAGTCGAACACCACGGGCTCCGGCATGCTCGCCTTCGCCGGGGCGCGCGCCCTCGGCAGCACGCCCGTCCTGGCCACCGCCGACCCCTCCCGGTACGCGGGCCTGGCCGGGACCGGCGTGTGCGTGCTGGCCTGCGACACCAACGAGGGCGACCTGGCCAAGGTGCTGCGCGACGAGCTCGGCGCGATCGCGGGCGTCACCACGACGAGCGAGTTCTACGTCACCACGGTCGCCAGGACCGCCGACGAGCTGGGCCTGCCCGGCAACCCGCCCGACGCGGTGGCCGCCTGCCGCGACAAGGGCCGCATGCGGCGGGTGCTGGCGGCCGAGCGGCTGCCCTCGCCCGCCTTCGAGGTCATCACGCCGGACGGCGACCTCGAACGGCAGGTCCAGGCCACGCTGGCCAGGATCGCCCTGCCGTGCGTGGTCAAGCCCGTCGACGACACCGGCTCCCTCGACGTCGTCCTCTGCACGACCTCGCAGGAGGTGCTGGCGCACTGCCGCAAGCTGCTGGGCAGCACGGTCAACGTCCGCGGTCAGCGCAGCTCGGGCACCGCGCTCGTCGAGGGCTACCTGAACGGGCCGGAGTTCAGCGTCGAGATGCTCAGCCACGGCGGCGTCCACCGGTGCGTGGGCATCGTCGCCAAGCAGGTCACGCCGCCGCCGTCCTTCGTCGAGTGCCGCCACGTCTTCCCCGCGCCGCTCGACGACGACGCGGCCAGGACGTTGTCGCAGACCGCCTGCCGCGCGTTGTCGGCCCTCGGCGTCACCGACGGCGTCACCCACGTCGAGATGAAGCTCATCGACCGGCGCGGCTACGTGGTGGAGGTCAACGCGCGGCCGGCCGGCGGCATGATCCCGCAGGTCATCAGCACCTCCTGCGGCTTCGACCTCGTCGACGCCCACCTGCGCGGCGCTCTCGGGCTGCCTCCGCCCGCGCTGCCGGAGCTCTTCCGTCCGGCCGGGATCGCCTTCCTGCTCGCCCACGACCCGCCGCCGGACGCGGTGCTGGCCGGGATCGGCGGGGTGGAGAGCGCCCTGGCCCTGGAGCACGTCGACGCGGTGACCGTCACCGCCGCTCCTGGCTCCGCCGTACGGCACGCGCGCAGCAGCTACGACCGGCTGGGCCACGTGATCGCCCACGCCCCCGACCACGCGCGGCTCCACGGGACCCTCGACGCCGCGCTCGACCTGCTCCGCCCCGTACTGCGCCAACCGATGGGAGTGCGATGACCACCCTGCTCGACACCCGCGAGCCGGTGCCCGCCGAGCTCGACGACAGCGTGGAGTTACGCAGCGACACCTTCACGCTGCCCACGCCCGAGATGCTGGAGGCGGCGGCGAACGCGCCGCTCGGCGACGACGTGTACGGCGAGGACCCGACCGTCATCAAGCTGGAGCGCCTGGCCGCCAACCTGCTGGGCAAGGCGGCCGCGTGCCTCATGCCGAGCGGCACCATGGGCAACCTGGCCGCCCTCCTGGCGCACTGTCAGCGCGGCAGCAAGGCGATCGTCGGCCACGAGTCCGACCTGTACGTCTACGAGGCCGGAGGGGCCTCGATGTGCGGCGGCATCGTCTACGACCCGCTGCCCAACCTGCCCGACGGCACGATCAGCCTGGAGGCGCTGGAGGAGTCGCTGGTCGTCGACCGCACCGACCCGCAGATCGCGCCGCCCGCGGTGGTGAGCCTGGAGACGCCGCAGAACCGGTGCGGCGGCATCCCGCTGCAGCTCGACTACCTGGCCGAGGTGGCCCAGCTGACGCGGGCCCACGGGGTCGCGCTCCACCTCGACGGCGCGCGGATCTTCAATGCCTCGGTGGCGCTGGGCGTGATGCCCGCCGAGATCGCCTTCTACGCCGACACGGTGCAGATCTGCCTGTCGAAGGGGCTGTGCGCGCCGATCGGGTCGGTGCTCGCCGGCGACCGGGCGACGATCGCGCAGGCGCGGCGCATCCGCAAGATGCTCGGCGGCGGCATGCGGCAGGCGGGGATGATCGCCGCGTGCGGCATCGTCGCGCTCAGCGAGATGACCGGGCGCCTGGCGGAGGACCACGAGCGGGCCGCGCGGCTGGCGCGCGGGTTGTCGCGGATCCCCGGCATCCGGCTGGATCCCGGGCCGCCGATCACCAACATGGTGTTCTTCCGGGTGCGGGACGAGCGCTACACGACGCGGTCGTTCATCACGGCCGCGCACCGGCGCGGGGTGCGGGTGGAGGAGCTGGGGCACGGCCGCATTCGCGCGGTCACGCACGCCAACGTCACCGACGTGGCGATCGACCGTGCCATCGGGGTCTTCGCCGACCTGCTCGCGCCGGCGGGCCGTCCGCGGTGAGGAGGACGACGGTGACCACTGACCCGACCGCTGAACCGACCGCTGAAAGGGTCGCCGGGCTGGGCCGGGCCTTCCACGTTCTGTGGGCCTCGACCAGCCTGACCAATCTCGCCGACGGGGTCCTGCTCGTCGGCGTTCCGCTGCTGGCCGTCTCGCTGTCGGCCGACCCGATGCCGGTCGCGCTGGTCAGCGTCGCCACGACGCTGCCGTGGCTGCTGCTGTCCCTGCACGCGGGGGCGATCGCCGACCGGGCCGACCGGCGGCGCATCGTCGCCGCGGCCGGGTGGACGCGGGCGGCGGTGCTGGCCGCCGCCGCGAGCGCCGCCTGGCTCGGCTGGCTGTCCCTGCCGCTGCTGATCGCCGCCGTGCTGCTGGCGGGGATCGCCGAGGTGTTCGCCGACACCGCGGCCCAGTCGGTGCTGCCCATGACGGTCGCGGCCGACCGGCTGCCGGCGGCGAACGGCAGGCTCACCGCCACGCAGACGCTCGGCAACCACTTCGCCGGCGCTCCGCTGGCGGGCCTGCTGGTGGGGCTGTCGGCCTCGGCCGTCTTCGGCGCCGCCTCGCTGCTCTACCTGCTCGGCGCGCTGGTGCTGATCGGCATGAGCGGCCGGTTCCGCGTCGAGCCCGGCGCGGCCAGGACCACGTTGACCGGCGACATCAAGGCGGGCCTGCGTTTCCTGTGGGGGCACCGGGCGCTGCGCTCGCTGACCGCCTTCACCGGCCTGGTCAACCTGGCCAACGGCGGCTATTTCGCGGTGTTCGTGCTCTGGGTGGCGGGTCCTGGCTCCGTCGTCGGCCTGACCCCCCAGGCGTACGGCCTGCTGGCGGCGACGCTCGCCGTGGGCGCCGTGGCCGGTTCGGTGCTCGCTTCCGCCCTGGGCGGGCTGCTCGGCCAGATCAGGACCCTGGTGCTGATCACCCTGGTCAACGGTGTCCTGCTGCTGGTGCCGCTGCCGGCGCCGGTCCCGTGGGCGGTCTTCGCGGCCGCCGCCGGGCTCGGGCTGGCCAACGCGGTCACCAATGTGATCGCGGTGTCGCGCCGCCAGAGCCTGATCCCCGGGGAACTGCTGGGCCGGGTGAACGCCGCCTGCCGGCTGGTCGGCTCGGGCGCGATGCCGGTGGGCGCGGCCCTGGCCGGGGTGGTGGGCACGATGGCCGGGGTTCCTGCCGTGTTCTGGGTCGCCGCCGCGTTGTGCCTGGCGGGTGCGGCGGTCGTGACGCGCGGCGGCTGAGCCGCCGGGAGGTGGCGGAGGGGCGGGCCGGGGATCTCGGCCCGCCCCTTCCGCGTGTTCACGTCAGCCACGGGATGATGCGGTCGACGTGGGTGGGGCGGAGCAGTTCGTGGTGCTCGCCCTCGACGATGCGGACGGTCAGGTCGGTGGCGGCGGATCGCCATCCGGAGATCTGGGCGGTGCGGACCCAGGCGGGGTTGCGCTCGCTCACGAGCAGGGTGACGGGCCCGTCGTAGCGGGCGGGGCGGTAGCCGGCCAGGCCTTCGAGGCCGTCGCGCCACAGCCGCAGCAGGCCGGGGCCGTACGCCTCGTAATAGGCGCCGACCTGCTCGGAGGTCAGGCCGAGACCGGCGAAGAAGCCGACCTCCCGCTCCAGCAGGGCCGCGCGGGCGGCGCGCGGGCCGAGGGGTTCCAGGCGCTCGATCAGCTCCTCCAGCTCCAGCAGGTCGTCCAGGAGCTCGGGGAGCATCTCGCGCGGGGGGACCGAGTCGACGAGCAGCACACGCTCGGTCTTGTGGCCTCGTTCGCGCAGGTGCCGGGCGGTCTCGAAGGCGAGCACGCCGCCCGCCGACCAGCCCACGAGGGTTCCGGGGGTGTTCTGGGACAGCTCGTCGGCGTAGCGGGCGGCCAGGGCGGTGAGGGAGCGGGTGTCCTGGCCGGAGTCGAGCGCCTGCAGGCCGTGGACGGGCCGGTCGGGGGCGAGCCTGGCGGCCAGGGCGGCGTAGCAGTGGGCGGAGCCGCCGAGGGGGTGCACGCAGTAGACCGGGGGAGCGGACGAGGAGGGTGCGGGCGCGAGCGGGACGAGGACCGGCCGCGTGCGCTCGGGGGCGCGGGACGGGCCGGAGAAGATCAGCTCACCGAGGCCGCCCAGGGTGGGGTCGGTGAGGAAGGCGCGCAGTTTGACCGTGGCGCCGAGGCGGTCCTTGACGGCGGCCAGGAGCCTGACCGCGCCGAGCGAGTCGAGGCCCCGGGTGAACAGGTCCTCCTCGGGGCGCAGGTCGACGGCCCCGACGACCTCGGCCACCAGCCCGGCCACCAGCGTGGCCAGGGGCGAGGGGTCGTCGTGGCGGGGCTGCTCGGCGGGCCGGGTCACCACCCCTGGCAGCGCGGATCTGTCGACCTTGCCGTTGCGGTTGAGCGGGATCGCGGGCAGCGGCACGAAGAGCGCGGGCACCATGTACTCGGGCAGGACGTCGGCGAGCCCCGCGCGCAGCCGCGCCGGCGGGGCGGCGCCGACGACGTAGGCGACGAGCCGTCGTCCTCCTGCTCCGTCGGGTGCGGCCACCACGACCGAACGCTCGACTCCCGGCAGTTCGTCCAGCGCTGCCTCGATCTCTCCGAGCTCGACACGGTACCCCCTGATCTTGACCTGGTCGTCCAGCCGCCCGAGGAACTCGAACTCGCCGTCGGCGCGCAGGCGGCCCAGGTCGCCGGTGCGATACAGCCGCGCTCCCGGCGCGCCGTACGGGTCGGGCACGAACCGCTCCGCGGTCAGCGCCGGCCTGCCGTGGTAGCCGCGCACCACGCACTCGCCGCCGATGTAGAGCTCGCCCGGCACCCCGAAGGGCAGCGGCCGCATCTCGGCGTCCAGCACGTACATGGTGGTGCCGGGGATCGGCCGGCCGATGGGGACCAGCTCGCCGCCGACGGGCCCGGTGACGGTGTGCACGCAGTTGGCCACCGACGCCTCCGTCGGCCCGTACTCGTTGAGCAGCACGGGCGCCGGGTCCAGCGCCTGCCAGAAGGCCAGCGCCCGGCCGGGGAAGGCGTCGGCCCCCACGACCAGCACCCCGGCCAGCCGCGCCGCCTCGGCAGGCGGCAGCTGCCCGGCCAGCACCTCCAGGTGCCCCGGGGTGAGCTTCACGAAGCCGTACGGCCGGCCTGACAGTCCTTCGCGCAGCTCGTCGAGGCTGGTGTCCTCGTCGAGCAGGTGCACGCACTGCCCGGTGACGAGCGGCGTGTAGATGTTGGGCACGACCATGTCGTAGGCGACGGAGGAGAACAGCGGCGCCCCGCCGACGCCGCCGACCGCGTAGGCCGACACGCACCAGTGCAGGAAGTTCACCAGCCCCCTGTGCGGCACCATGACGCCCTTGGGACGTCCGGTCGAGCCCGAGGTGTAGATCACGTAGGCCAGGTCGGCGGGCGTGGAGGGCACGAGGGGATCGGTGGCGGGGCACGAGGCGACGGCCGCCTCCAGGTCCGGCGCGGAGCGCAGCACGAAGCTCGCGCCCGAGTCGCCCACCATGAAGCCGATGCGCTCGGCGGGCAGGCCCGGATCGAGCGGGAGGTAGGCGGCGCCGGCCTTCCAGACGCCGAGGAAGGCCGCGACGAGCCAGTCGGAGCGCTCCAGGCACACGCCCACGACGCTGCCCCGGCCCACGCCCCGGCCGCGCAGCCAGTGCGCGATCCGGTTGGCGCGCTCGTCGAGGTCGCGGTAGCTGAGGCGGGTGCTCCCGTACGACAGGGCGGTGGCCTGCGGGGTGCGCCGCGCCTGCCGTACGAACAGGTCGTGGAGGCGCTGGTCGAGGGGGCCGAGGGGCGGCGCTGCGCCGCAGGCGGCCAGCACCTCGGCGCGCCGGCCGGGCGGCAGCAGCTCCAGCGCGCCGATCCGGGTGTCCGGCGCGGCGGCGAGCTGCTCCAGCAGGTGGAGGAAGGAGTCGGCGATGCGCTGCGCGGTGCCGGGCTCGAACAGCTCCCTGCGGTAGGTCAGGCGGCCGACCAGCGTGCCGCCCGACGGCATCAGCGACAGCGCCAGGTCGTACTTGGCGGCGGTGTCGGGGAACTCGAACGCCTCGGCCTGCAGGTCGCCGAGCCGCAGCCCGGCGGGGACGCCCGCGTGCATCTCGTACAGCACGCGGAACAGCGGGGCGCGCCCGTCGGCGAGCATCGGGTACGGCAGGCGCTGGTGGGTCAGCGCGCCCAGGCAGGCGTCCCTCGTACGGCCGAGCAGGTCGGTGAAGCCGGGGTCGCCGGAGACGTCGCCGCGGATGACCACGGTGTTGAAGAAGGCGCCGATCAGGTGCTCGGAGTGCGGCAGCGCCCGGTTGGCGACGGTGGTGCCGATCGCGATGTCGTCCTGCCCGCAGTAGCGGGACAGGAAGGCGGTGAAGGCCGCCAGCCCCGTCATGTACGGCGTGGCCCTGGCGCGCCTGGCCACCGCGCCGAGGGCGGCGGCCACGGGCGCGGGCACGGTGAAGGTGATCACCGCGCCCTCGGAGGAGGGCTCTGCGGCCGGGGCGCGGTCGGTGGGCAGGTCGAGCCCGGCCAGCCCGTCGAGCGCCGCCCGCCAGTGGCCGAGCGCGGCGTCCAGGTCGGCCTCGCGCTCCGCGGCCACCACCTCGGCGTGCGCCGCGGGCAGCGGCGCCAGCTCCCCGCCCTGGTAGAGGGCGTCCAGTTCTGCCAGGAGGATGCCCATGGACCACTCGTCGAAGGCGATGTGGTGCACGGTCAGGATCAGCACGTGGTCGTCGGCGCCCAGCACGGCCAGGCACGCCCGCAGCACCGGGCCCGTGGCCAGGTCGAAGGGTGTGCGCGCACGCGACTCGGCCAGGCGCCGCGCGCCCTCCTCGCCGTCGACCCGGTGCAGGTCCAGGCCGACGGGACCGGGAGGGAGCACGGTGGCCACGGGGCGGCCGTCGCGGCTGGTGTACACCGTGCGCAGCGGCTCGTGACGGGCGGCGAGCGCGGTCAGCGCCGCGCCCAGCGCCCGCGTGTCGAGCCGGCCCTGCAGGCGCAGGGCCAGGCACACGTTGTAGTCCGCGCCCGAGGGATCCAGCAGGTGGTTGACCCACAGGCGCTCCTGGGCGTGGCTCAGCGCGCTCTCAGACGCTTCCAGCCGCATTCTCGACCTCCAACACCTGGCTGATCACCGTGGCCAGCTCGGTCACGGTCGGGTAGGTGAACACGTCCGCGACGGGGAGCTCGATGCCGTGGCGCGCCCGGATCCGGGCGACGAGCTGGACGGCGATCAGCGAGTGGCCGCCCAGCTCGAAGAAGTCGTCGTCGGGCCCGACCTCGTCCAGCCCGAGCAGGACCGCCCAGTCGCCGGCCAGGGCCTCCTGCACGGCGGCGCCCATCACCACGGCCTCGCCGCGGCGTGCGCGGGCACGAGCTGGTCGGGCGCCCCCGGCACCGGGCGGGCGGGGTCGGCGTCGACGTCCACGATGCGGTTGGCGTGGTCGACGTGCACGACGCGGGGCCGGTAGCGGTCCAGCTCCTCCTCCGCGTACTGCGCATAGGAGATCATGATGACCAGGTCGCCGGGGCTGACCAGGTGGGCGGCGGCGCCGTTGATGCCGACCACGCGGCTGCCCCGCTCCCCGGTGATCACATAGGTCTCGAGCCTGGCGCCGTTGGTGATGTCGACGATCGTCACCTGCTCGCCTTCCAGCAGGCCGGCCGCCTCCATCAGCTCCTCGTCGACGGTCACCGATCCCACGTAGTGCAGGTCGGCATGGGTAACCGTGGCGCGGTGGATCTTGGATTTGAACATGGTGAGCAACATGGGCTGTCCTTTCTCTCAGGCCTGCGGGACCGGTGAGAGCGGCGTGTGCGGGTCACGCGTCGCCGCTCTCACCAGGTGCAACCAGACGTCCACCAGGCCTTCGACGGTCGTGGCGTCGAACAGGTCGGTGTTGTAGGTGACCTCGCCGATGATCGAGTCAGGGGTTTCCGCGACCGAGCAGACGAGGTCGGCGACGGTGGTACGGGTCGCCAGGTCGATGGGGGTGACGGTCAGCTGCGGCAGCCGTACGGCTTCCGCGCTGGTCAGGGCGCTGAGGGGGACGCCGTTGAAGATGACGTCGAAGTACGGCATCCGGCCCGGGTCGCGCCGCGGGCGCAGGGCCTGGACCAGCCGCTCGAACGGCACGTCCTGGTGGGCGTAGGCGGCGTGCACGACCTCCCGCACCCGGCCGACCAGCTCGGCGAAGGTGGGGGAGCCGGCCAGCGAGGTGCGCAGCACCAGCGTGTTGGCGAAGAAGCCGATCATGTGCTCGGTCTCGGGCCGGGTACGGCCCGGCACCGGGGAGCCGACGGCCACGTCGTCGCTGCCGCTCACCCTGGCCAGGGCGGCCTGGAAGCCGGCGAGCATCGTGACGAACAACGTCGTGCCCGCCTCGCGGCTGAGCTTGCGCAGCTGTTCCGTCACCTGCTCGTCGAGCATGAAGGAGGTGCGGGCGCCGTCGAAGGTCTGCACGGGCGGGCGCGGCCGGTCGGCCGGCAGCGGCACCGGGCGCAGGCCCGCGAGCTGGTCACGCCAGTACTCGATCTGCGCGCCGTCGCCGCCCTGGCGGCGCTGCCAGGCCGCGTGGTCGGCGTACTGCACGCCCAGCCCCGGCAGGACGGCCGGGCGGCCCGACAGTGCCGCCTCGTAGACAATGCCCAGCTCCTGCCAGAAGACCGGCTCGGAGCCCGCGTCGTAGGCGATGTGGTGCACGACCATCGAGAAGACGTGCTCGTAGTCGTCGAGCTTGGTCAGCCTGGCCCGCACCGGAGCCTCGCGGGCCAGGTCGAACGGGGTGTCCCAGTCGGTCTGCAGGGCGCGGGAGGCGGCCGCCTCCCGCGAGACCCGGTCGCGTCCGGCCGCGATCCCCGTCGCCAGGCGCGGCCCGCGCTCGTCGATGCGCACCTCGGGGACGCCGTCGGCGTTCTCCACGTAGCGGGTGCGCAGGATCTCGTGCCTGGACACCAGCTCGTCGAAGGCGCGGACGAACGCGCCCTGGTCCAGGCGCCCGACGAACCGGCAGGCGATCGGCACGTTGTAGGCGGTCGAGCGGGGTGCCAGCCGGTGCAGGAACCACAGCCGCTCCTGGCTGAATGACAACGCCAGGACGCCGTCCCTGGCGACCGCGGGCAGCGGCGGGATCTGCGCGGCCCGGCTCTCGTCCACCTCCTCGGCCAGCTCCTCCAGAGTCTCGGCGGAGAAGAGCAGGTAGAGCGGGAAGTCGATGCGCAGGTGGTCCTGGATCCTGAACATCACCTGGGTGGCCAGCAGCGAGTTGCCGCCCAGCTCGAAGAAGTTGTCCTCCAGGCTGACCTGGTCGACGTCGAGCACGTCGGCCCAGATCGCGGCCAGGGCCTTCTGCGTGGACGTGACGGGAGCCCGCACGTCCAGGCGTTCGGCCGGCGAGGCGACCTCGGGGAGCGCGGCCCGGTCGACCTTGCCGTTGGCGTTGAGCGGGATGCGCTCCAGGGGCACGATCTGCGCCGGGATCAGGTACGACGGCAGCCGCTCGACCAGGTGCGAGCGGAGCTCGGCCGGGTCGGGATCGGCGCCCGCGACGTAGGCGATCAGCCGCTCGCCGGAGACGAGGGCGACGACCTGGCGCACGCTCGGATGCGTCTCCAGGGCGGCCTCGATCTCGCCGAGCTCGATCCGCACCCCGCGGATCTTGACCTGGTGGTCGGTGCGGCCCAGGAAGTCCAGGGCGCCGTCGGGGCGGCGGCGGCCGAGGTCGCCCGTGCGGTACAGGCGCGATCCCGGCGGGCCGAACGGGTCGGGCACGAACCGGGAGGCGGTCAGGGCGGGCTGCAGGTGGTAGCCGCGGGCCAGGCCGACGCCGCCGATGAACAGCTCCCCGGTCTCGCCGTCGGGCACCGGGTGCATGCCCTGGTCGAGCACGTGCACGGTGTTGCCGGTGAAGGCCGAGCCGATGGAGACGACCGGTCCCGCGTACGGGTCGTGCGGGTCGTAGGTGTAGAGCGTGGAGTCGATGGAGACCTCGGTGGCGCCCCACTGGTTGTGCAGGCGGCAGCCGTACACGCCGAGCTGCTCGTGGAAGGCCAGCGCGAGCGGCGCGGTCAGCGCCTCGCCGCTGGAGATCACGTGGCGCAGGTGCGCCAGGCGCGGCAGCCCGGCCCGCCGGTGCGCCTCCAGGAACAGGCTGAGCATGCTCGGCACGAACTGCACCACCGCCGCCTGGTGGCGGCGCGCGGCCTCCAGCAGGGCCACCGGGTCCTTGTGCTCCTCGGGCGGCAGCACGGCGACGATCCCGCCCATCGACAGCGGCCAGAAGATCTCCACGGCCGAGTCGTCGAAGCTCAGCGTCGTCTTGTGCAGCACGCTCTCGCCCGGCATCAGGCGGTGCTCCTCCTGCATCCACCGCATCCGGTTGAGCCAGCCCTCGTGCGTGCTGGCCACGCCCTTGGGCGTGCCGGTCGAGCCCGAGGTGAAGTAGATCGACACCAGGTGGCCCGGCCGCGCACCGGAGCCGACCGGGCCCGCCTCGTGCCGGTCGATCAGGTGGCGGTCGCGATCGAGCAGCACCACCCGCGCGATGTCGCCCGGCAGGCGGTCGGCCAGGGCCTGCTCGCCCACGCAGACCGGCGCCCGCGCCTGCTCGACCATGAGACGGACCCGCGCTGCGGGCGAGTCCGGATCGATGGGCAGGTAGGCGCCGCCGGCCTTGAGGATCCCGAGCAGGGCGATGACCAGGTCCAGCCCGCGGTGCACGGCCAGGGCCACCGGCGTGTCGGCGACCACGCCCAGCTCCCGCAGGTGGCGGGCGATCTGGTTGGCGCGCTCGTCGAGCTCCTGGTAGGTGAGGGTGAAGTCGTCGGCGTCGACCACCGCGACCGCCTCGGGGGTGCGCCGCACCTGGGCCTCGACCAGTTCGTGCAGGCACGTCGTCGTGGTGACCTCGGCATGCTCGGTCATGGCTGCTCCCATCCGGTAGCCGACGCCACCAGCGCGACGCGGTCGATCTTCTTCGTGACGGTGAGGGGGAAGGCCGCGCGGACCTCGATGCGCGGCGGGATCATGGAGATGGGCAGGTGCGCCGCCAGGTGCTTGCGCAGGGCGCGGGCGGTGACCGGCCCCTGCGCGAACAGCAGCAGCTCGCCCGCCACGACCTGGGCCGCGGCCAGCTCCACCAGCGGATGTTCCTGGGCGACGCACTCGATCTCGCCCAGCTCGATCCGGTAGCCGCTCAGCTGGACCTGGCGGTCGCGCCGGCCCGCGAAGTGCAGCCGGCCGTCGGGCAGCAGGCGGCCGACGTCGCCCGTGCGGTAGAGCCGGCCCAGACTCGGATGCTCCACGAACCGCTCGGCCGTCAGGTCGGGCGCGCCCCGGTAGCCGACGGCCACGCCGGGCCCGCCCACGTGGATCTCGCCCTCCCGGCCGTCGGCGACCGGGTCGCCGCCCGCGTCGAGGATCTCGACGCGGTAGCCGGGCAGCGGGCGCCCCACCGGAAGCGGGTCGCCCTCGCCCGGCTCGACCAGGCCCGCCGTGCACCAGACGGTGACCTCGGTGGGCCCGTAGAAGTTCCACACCTGTCCCGCCCTGCCGGCCAGCTCGGCGGCCAGCCTCGCCGTGAGCACCTCGCCGCCGCAGACCGCCCGCAGGCGGGTGCGTCCTGGCGTCAGGTACGGCAGGAGCGAACGCCAGGCGGTCGGGGTGGCGTGGACGACGCTGACCTCATGCTTCTCCAGCCAGGCGACCAGCCTCCCCGGATCGGCCTGCAGGTGCTCGGAGGTGACCAGGCAGGCCCCGCCGTGGGTGAGCGGCAGCAGGATCTCCAGCAGGGAGATGTCGAAGGCGAAGGTCTGGTTGGCGGCGTAACGATCCTCGGGGCCAGGGCGCAGGAGCTCGGCGACCGCGCGCACGCAGTGCAGCAGCGAGGCGTGGGTGACCTGGACGGCCTTCGGCCTGCCCGTCGAGCCGGAGGTGAACATGATGTACGCGCACTGCTCGGCAGCCACCTCGCCGGTCGCCAGGACGGTGGTGGAGCCGCGCGGCGGCGGGACGGAGTCGAGCAGGTGCGTCACCTGCGCCTGCTCGCGCTGGAACCTGGTGCGCTCGGGCGGCGAGGTGGGGTCCAGAGGGACTGCGACCCCGCCCGCCTGCCACACGCCCAGGAGCGCGGCCACGTGGTCACCGGTTCTGGGCAGGGCGACGGCGATCGTGTCGCCGGGCCGTACACCCCGGGCCCGCAGCTCCCCGGCGACGGCCGCCGCCTGCGCGGCCAGCTCGCCGTAGGTGCGCGTGCCAACGGCGTCGACGACGGCGGGGGCGTGCGGGGTGCTCGCCACCTGGCGGGCGACCTCGTGCAGGACGGTGTTCACGCCGGCCTCCGTGACCAGGGCAGCAGGGGGATCGAGACGACCGGGGGAGCGGGGACGGACTGGGTCAGGTCGTGGCCCAGCTCGTAGAGGCGGATCAGCGCGCCGGGCACGTCGGCGTCCGTGGCGCACCGGACCACGGCGGCGGTTCGCGCGCGGAGCAGCGGGGCCGCCAGGCCGGGGCCGAGCTCCACGAACGTGCGCACACCCTGGGCGATCGCGTGGTCGAGGGCCTTGCCGAGCCGGCTGGGCTCGCACAGCTGCCTGGACCAGTGCGCCGCGCCCATCGCCCTGCCGTCGAGCGGGGCGCCGGTGAGCGAGGAGACCAGGGGCAGGTCGCCGACGTTGGCGGGCAGGCCATGCAGGGAGCGGCGCAGCTCGTCGCCGATCCGGGCGGGCAGGCCGCCGTGGTCGGGCGTCGCGCGGCCGAGGTCGTCGTGCAGGACGCTGCTCCCGGCCAGGGCGGCGGTGAGCTTGGCCAGCTCGGCGGGCGGACCTGTCAGGACGCAGGTCTGGGCGTCCTCGTGCAGGGAGACGGCCGCCTCGGCGCCCAGGCGCTCGCACAGGGCGGCGGCCAGGCGCGGCGCCAGCCGTACGCGCAAGGCCGAGACGGGCGGGAGGGTCGCCAGCAGGCGGGCGCGCTGCGCGGCGACGAGGGCGGCGTCGGCGGGGGACAGGACCCCGGTGAACGCGGCGGCGGCCGCCTCGCCGGGTCCGTGTCCGATCACCATGGCCACCGCGACCCCGCCCTCGACGAGCCTCCGCGCCCGATCGTGGGCCGCGTCGAGGGTGGGGGCGCCGGTGAAGACCAGGGCGACGGGGCCGCCTGCGGCCGGGGGAGGCGGGCTGACGACGAGCGCGGTGAGGGCGCGCTCCAGCCCCGCCGTGAGCTGGGAGGCGTCGGCGCCCGACACGGCCAGGCGGTAGGCGTGATGGTCACGCCGCTCGGCGGCGGTGTGGCAGGCGGCGGCCAGGTCGAGGCCGGGGCCGGCCAGGGCCTCCAGCCACCGCTCGGTGAGAGTGCGCAGGCCCGCCGGGGTGTGCGCGGACAGCGGCAGCCGCAAGACCCCGGCGCCATCGGTGACGACGGCGGGGTCCCGTCGTGTCGGCGGCGCCTGGAGGATCAGGTGCGCGTTGGTCCCTCCGAAGCCGAACGAGCTGACCCCCGCCACCCGCCCCGCCCACGGCTCCGTCCTGGTCTGGACGGCCAGCCCGCTCGCCCCCCAGTCGAAGTCGTCCGCGGCCTCGTCGGCGTGCAGGCTCGCGGGCAGCACCCCGCGATGCAGCGCGAGCGCGAGCTTGGCCAGCCCCGCCGCCCCCGCCGCCGCCTCCAGGTGGGCGATGTTGCTCTTCACCGACCCCACCCGCACCGGAGCGCCGCCCGAACCGCCGAGCACCTCCGACAGCGCGCGCAGCTCCATCAGATCGCCGAGCTTGGTGCCCGACCCGTGTGCCTCCACGTAGCCGATCTCGCCCGGCTCCACCCCGGCGGCCCCGCACGCGGCGCGCAGGAGCCTGGCCTGGGCGGGCGCGCTCGGCGACATCAGCCCGTTGGTGCGCCCGTCGCTGTTGACGGCGCCGCCCAGGACGAGCGCGTACACGCGGTCGCCCGCGGCCTCGGCGTCCGAGAGCCGCCTGAGCGCCAGCACCACGGCGCCCTCCGACCGGCCCATGCCGTCGGCCTTGGCGCCGAACGACTTGCAGCGGCCGTCGGGCGCGAGCACGCCGGCGGTGCGGAAGCACAGCCCGAAGTCGGGCGACAGGATGGCGTTGACCCCTCCGGCCAGGGCGGTGTCGCACTGGCCTGTCTGCAGGGCGATGACCGCCTGGTGGACGGCGACCAGCGACGAGGAGCAGGCCGTGTCGACCGCCATCGACGGGCCGTGCAGGTCGAAGACGTAGGAGATGCGGTTGGCCGCCACGCTGTGCGCCGCGCCGGTGGGGGTGTAGCCGTCGCGCTCGCTGCCCGGCGAGAAGCTCTCCACCAGGAAGTCGCCGCTGCTGATGCCGACGAACACGCCCGTCTGGCTGCCCGCCAGGTCGCTCGCGCGGATGCCGGCGTCCTGCAGCGACTCGTGGGCGACCTCCAGCAGCATGCGCTGCTGCGGGTCCATGGCCGCGGCCTCCCTGGCGTTGATCGAGAAGAACGCCCGGTCGAAGGCCTGCACGTCGGGCAGGAAGCCGCCCACGCCGACGCCCGGCTCGCTCCAGCCCGGGTGCCGCTCGGCCCGTTCGCGGGGCACCGGCACGACCGCGTCGACCCCTTCGGACAGCAGCCGCCAGAACGCCTCGGGACCGGCCGCGCCGGGAACCCGGCAGCCGATGCCGACGATCGCCACCGGCTCCGGGCGGCCCGGCCTGTCCTGCCGTGGATCGTGCCGTACGGCCAGGCCGGACAGGTGGCGGTCGAGCGCGCGGGCGGTCGGGTGGTCGTAGAACACGGTGGTGGGCAGCTCCACCCCGAGGCCCCCGCCGAGCTCGGCGGCCAGGGCCACCGCGTCCGCCGACCCGATCCCGTAGTCGATGAACAGCCGGTCGGGGTCGACGGGCGACAGGCCCGTTTGCCCGGCGACGAGATCGAGGATCAGCTCCAGCCGGTTCATCTGGCCGCCGCCGCGGGTTCGAGGTCGGGCAGCGCGGGCGAGACCCAGCCGGCCAGCACCGGGAAGCGCCCCGACAGGAGCATGTCGCGGCTGGCGCGGCGCTGGATCTTGCCGCTCGTGGTCTTGGGCACCGAGCGGGGCTCGACCAGGAAGACGCCGTCGAGCACCAGGTCGTGCTCCTTGGCCACGGCCAGCCGGATCTCGGTGATCAGGTCGGCGAGCTCGCTCGCGGTGCCGCCCGCCTCGGCGACCACCACGGCCGCCTCGGCCTGCGGCACGTCGCCGGTCGGCTCGGTGGAGAAGGCGGCCGTGCAGCCGCCGCGCAGGCCGGAGTGCACCTGCTCGACCGTGTACTCCACGTCCTGCGGATAGTGGTTGACGCCGTTGACGACGATCAGGTCCTTGTGCCGCCCGACGATCACCACCTCGCCGTCTGGGCTGATCACCCCGAGGTCGCCGGTGCGCAGGAACGACTCCTCGCGGCCGGGGACGCGGGCGTGGAAGATCTCCTCGGTGAGGTCGGGGCGCTGCCAGTAGCCCGCGGTCACCGAAGGGCCGTGCACCCAGATCTCGCCGACCTCGCCCTGCGCGCATTCGCGGCCGGTCTGTGGATCGGCGATGATCACCGTCATGCCCTCCAGCGCCGGGCCGCAGCGCACGTACGAGCGCTCGCCGACCCGCAGCGTCGGATCGCCGCCGCCCCACGCCCTGGTGGTGACGACCAGCGTCGTCTCGGCCATGCCCCACGCGAAGCGCATGTCGCCGGGGGTGAACCCGGTGGAGGCGAACCTCTCGGCGAAGCGCCTGATCGTGGCCTCCCTGATCGGCTCCGCGCCGTTGACGGCCACCCGCCAGCTCGACAGGTCCAGCTCGGCCAGCTCCGCCTCGGTGACCTTGCGGCTGCACAGCTCGTAGGCGAAGTTGGGCGCGTAGGACAGCACGCCCTGGTGCTCGCTGATCGCCTTCAGCCAGGAGAGCGGGCGGGAGGCGAAGCTCTGCGGGGTCATCTTGACGACGTGCGCGCCCCAGTACAGAGGCGAGATGAGCGAGCCGATGATGCCCATGTCGTGGTAGAGCGGCAGCCAGGAGACCGTCGTGGTGGTGTGGTCGGCGCCCACCGCCCTGGCCACGGCCGTGGCGTTGTGGGCCAGCCGGTCGTGGGTGACCATGACGCCCTTGGGGTGACCGGTCGAGCCCGAGGTGTACTGCAGGAAGGCCAGGTCGTCGTGGCCGGGCAGCACGATGGTCCGCTCCGCCGTACCCGCCAGCAGGTCGGCGAAGTGCAGCCAGCCGCGGAATCCGGGCAGCGCGGCCAGGATCTCGCCGTCGGGCGGCGGCGTCGGCGCGATGGCGAACGCGGCTCCCGAGTCGCGGGCGATGGCCGAGATCTTCGACCACGCCGATCGGAAGTGCGCCACCGACGGCAGATAGACCGGCACGGGTACGGCTCCCGCCAGCAGGCAGCCGTAGAAGACGGCGGCGTACTCCGGCGAGGTCGGGCAGATCATCAGCACCCGCTCGCCGCGTGCCCCGCGCTCGCCCAGCCGGGCGGCCACCCGCAGGGCGTTGTCCGCCAGCCCGGCGAAGCTCTGGACCTGCGTGCCCTCGCGGCCGATGAAGGTCAGGGCCGGCCGGTCCCCGTGCGCTCCGGCGTCGTCGAGGAGCCGGTCGAGGATGGATGGGTAGGTCATGATGCCTCCTTCGGCGCGCTCAGTCACGCGACGCCTCCGATGGGGTTGTTGAGCAGCTCGTCCAGGAGCGCGTCCACCTGGGCGTCGGACAGGGCTTCGAGCCGGGCCACCATGGGGTCGCCCTGGTTGTCACCGTCGTCGTGGCCGGGCCCTTCGCCCAGGCGGGCCAGCACCCGCCCCGTCAGGTCGGCCACGGAGGGACCGTCGAGGAAGGCGGGGGTGGGCAGGCGCACGCCGAGCCGCGACTCCACGAGGTTGCGCAGCTCGACGGCCATCAGCGAGTCGAGGCCCAGCCTGGTCAGGGAGAGTTGCGGGTCGATGGCGGCGGGCGAGGTGCGCAGGACACCGGCGACCCAGGCGGTCATGGCCTCCTGCAATTCCTGCGGCGTCGAGAACTCCAGGCGGCCGGTCATCGCGGACTCGCCGCGCAGCCCCGCGAAGATCGACCAGCGGTCCTGGCCGGGGTTGTGCGCGAACCACGTCGGCGCGTCCAGCGGCACGATCGCCACGTGCGCGGGACGCTCGGCCAGGGCCGCGGCGAACAGGTCCAGGCCGTGGGCGACGTCGATGCCGCCCATGCCGCGCAGCGCCAGCCGTCCGGCGCGCTCCTGCGTCGCGGCCAGGCCGGTCTGCGACCAGGGGCCCCAGCCGATGCTGGTGGCGGGCAGGCCCTGGGAGCGGCGCCAGTGGGCGAAGCCGTCCAGGAAGGCGTTGCCCGCCGCGTACCCGGTCTGCGCGGCCGAGCCGAGCAGGCCGGCGGCGGAGGAGAACAGGACGAAGAAGTCGAGGGGGTCGCCGGCGGTGAGCCGGTGCAGGTTCAGGGTGCCGTCGACCTTGGGCCGCAGCACCTCGCGGAGCGAGGCGGCGTCCATGGCGGTCATGACCCGGTCGCGCAGGACACCGGCGGCGTGCACGACCCCCCGGAGCGGCGGCCACGCCCCGGCGCCCACGAGAGACGCGCCAGTGACTCCGGACCCGGCACCTCGGAGGCTGTCGAGAGCCGCTGCCAGGGCGTCGGCGTCGGCCACGTCGGCGGCCAGCACCGTCACCTCGACCCCCGCCTCCCGCAGGGCGTCGATCCTGGCGGCGTTCTCCGGGCGCGGCGCCCCCCGACCCAGCAGCGCCAGATGCCGGGCGCCGTCGCGGGCCAGCCGCTCGGCGGCGGCCAGACCCAGCCCGCTGAGGCCACCGGTGACCAGATACGTCCCGTCGGCACGCGGGGCCGCGTCGTCGAAGGTCAGCACGATCTTGCCGATGTGCCTGGCCGCCGCCATGTGACGGAACGCGTCACCCGCCTCGGCCGCCGGGAGCACGGTCACCGGCAGCGGCGGCAACTCCCCGGCCGCCACCGCCGCGACGATCTCACGCAGAAGCCCGCCCACGAGCGCGGGCCGCAACCGGGTGAGCGAGAACGCCTCGACAGCGTGGAAGGTCAGGCTCCTGGCGAACGGCCCCAGCGCCAGCGGCCGGTTCTCGGCGATGTCGCGCTTGCCGAGCTCCACGAAGCGCCCGAACGGCGCCAGGACCGACAACCCGGCCTCGATGGCCTCGCCGCTCAGGCAGTTGACCACCATGTCGACGCCCTGGCCGTCCGTCGCCTCCATGACCTGCCCGGCGAAGGCGGTCGAGCGGGAGTCGAACACGTGACGCACGCCCTGCTCCCGGAGCCAGGCGCGCTTACGTTCCGAACCCGCGGTGGCCATGACCTCGGCCCCGGCCCGGCGGGCCAGGTGGAGCGCCGCCTGGCCGACGCCGCCCGCCCCGGCGTGCACGAGCACCCGCTCGCCCTCGCGCAGGCCGGCCATGCCGTGGACGGCGGTGAGGTAGGCGGCCGGCAGCGTGGCGGCCTGCGGGAACCCGAGGCTGTCGGGGATGCGCGCCACCAGGCGGGCGTCGACGGTGAGGTGCGTGGCCATCGCCCCGATCTCGGAGACGAGGCACACGACGCGGTCCCCGACGGCGAACCCCGTGGCGTCGGAGCCTGGGGCGCCGACGTCCGGGGCACCACCCGCGGCCGGGCCGACGGCGTCCGGGGCGCCACCCGCGGGCGGGCCGACGGCGACGACCTCGCCCGCGCACTCGAGCCCGAAGGCCAGCGGCCGCTCGTCCTCGGCCAGCATGCCGTTGGCGCGCAGCACGTCGTTGAAGTTGAGCCCGGCCGCCCGCACCCGCACCTTGAGCTGCCCGACCCCGGGCTCGGCGTCCGGCGTGGCCTCCAGTCGCAGCCCGCCCAGGTCTCCCTGCTCGGACAGGACCACCCGGTACGGCTCCGCCTCGCGGCGTGGGGCGGGGCGCGGGACGAGGCGCAGGGCGAAGGGCTGCCCGTCCCGGTAGGCGACCTCGTTCTCCTCGCCCAGCTCCCAGAGCTCGGGCAGCGCGCCGCCGTCCAGGTCGATGAGCGTGCAGCCCAGCTCCGGGTGCTCGTGGCGGATCGCGCGCACCAGGCCCCACACTGCGGTGGCGTCGGGCCGGACGGCGTCGCCCGTCTCGACGGCCTGGGCCAGCTCGGTGACCACCCACAACCGGGGCGGCTCGGCCTGCCCGGCGAGTTCCTGGGCCAGCTCCAGCACTTCGGCGACGGCGCGTTCCGCGGGCAGGCCCGTCGGGACCCGGTGGAGGTGGCCCCCGAACGGCACCCCCTCGCCAGGTGCCGTTCGGGTCCACCGCGCCGCGTGACTCCACCCGCGGTCGCGGGTGATGCGGCGCACCGTCACGCGACGCAGGGCCAGCACCACGCGGCCGCCGTCGTCGCAGACGTCGATGTCGAACTCGGTGTCGCGGATGCGCCTGGCGTGCGCCCACCGCGCGCCCGCCACCTCGCCGAGGACCGCGATCCGGCCGATGCGGTGGGGGAGGATGAGGCCGTCGAGTTCGTCGAGCAGGGGTGCGAGGGATTGGAGGGCCGCGTCGATCGAGGGGGCGTCGAGCGTGTACGGCCCGGCGAGCCGTACGAGGGTCTCGCCCGTCCCTGCGGCGATCGTCTCGACGCGGCGGAAGGCGGGGCCGTACTCCATGCCGCGCCCGGCCAGTGAGGCGTAGAGGTCGGCCGGGTCGAGGTCGGCGGTGCACCGGGTGCGGACGATCGGGAGGTCGACGGCGGCGACGGGCGGCGCGCCTCCCGCGGCTCGCGCGGTGGCGTGCACGACGCCTTCGCAGGTCAGCGTGAGGTCGTCGCCGGTGCGCGTGGTGCGCAGGCGTCGCGGCGAGCCGAGGATGAGGGGGACGTGGAAGGCCACGTCGTCCAGCGCCGTGGCCTCGGTCAGGGCGGCCGCGACGTAGGCGGCGCCAGGGACGATGATCTCGCCCTCGACGCGGTGGTCGCCCAGCACCCCCTCCGGCTCCAGTTCCACCGCCCGCAGTTCGGCGAGCGTGGCGTCGAGCGTCTCCGGGTCCTCCTGGTGGAGTGAGGCCAGCAGCCGGGCGGGCGTCTCCCGCAGCCCCGACAGCAGGGTCGGATGCGGGCTGAGTTCCAGGAACGTGTCGTGTCCCGCCTCGACCAGCTCCCTGATGACCGGCCAGAACAGCACCGGCTCGCGCAGGTTCCTGCACCAGTAGGCGGCGTCGAGGCGCGCGCCGGTCCGTGCGGTGACGGTCGACCACAGCGGGAGGTGGGCGCCGGCCGGTTCCAGGCCGGCCAGCTCGTGGCGCAGCTCGGGCAGCAGCGGGTCGACGTGGTGGCTGTGGCCGGCGACGTCGGCGCCGATGAGGCGGCAGAAGACGTCGTCCCAGCGCAGCCGCTGGACGAGGGCGTGGACGGCGTCGTGGTCTCCGGCGACCACGGTGGAGCCGGGGGCGTTGGTGGCGGCCAGGCAGACGCGTCCGCCCTGTTCCTCGATGACGGCGGTGGCCTGCGCCCAGCCGAGTCCGACGAGCGCCATCGCGCCCGAGCCGCTGAGCCGCCGGTAGAGGCGGCTGCGGGCGACGACCACGGTGGCCGCCTGTTCCAGGGTGAGCGCGCCGGCGACGTGGGCGGCGGCGACCTCGCCGAGGCTGTGTCCCACGAGGGCGGAGGGCCGCACGCCCTTGGACTGCCAGAGTCTGGCCAGGCCCACCTGGAGGGCGAACAGGGCGGGCTGGATGGCGTCGATGTCGAGGATGTCGCGGGCGCCCGACAGCGCGTCGGTCACCGACCAGCCCAGCAGGGGCGCCAGGGCCTTGTCGCAGTCCGCGACCGCTGCTGCGAAGACGGGTTCCCGCTCCAGCAGGGCGGCGCCCATGCCGTGCCACTGGGTGCCCTGTCCGGGGAAGACGAATACGACACGCTTCATGCCCTGAAGCATGGTCAGCGGGCCGCGCGGCGTCGCCCGCCTCAGGACGCGAGCCGTACCTAGCCGGAGGGCCAGACCTGGGCGCCAAGCCTAGTCGGCGGACGAATACCGATATTTCGGGCAATTGGGGATCGTCCTCGGGTGTGGACCAAGAATTCGGCTTCCTCGGCTCGTCGTTCTACGAGCACGTGCGGCGGCGGCCCGACGCCGTCGCCGTCACCGACGGGCCCGCCCACGTCACCTACGCGGAGCTGGCCGCCGCCGCGGCCGAGATCCGGGGCTCGCTGACCGCGCTGGGCCTGGAGCCCGGCGACCGCGTCGGCATCTTCATGCGGCGCTCCTGGAAGGTCGTGGCCGCCATCGTCGCGGTGATCGGCCAGGGCTGCACCTACGTCCCGCTGGATCCCGACTACCCCGCCGACCGGGTGCGTTTCATGGCCGGCGACAGCCGGCTCGGCGCGATCTGCGCCGACCCCGGCGGCCCGTGGCCCTTCCGGGGCGTGCCGAGGATCGAGGTCACCGGCGACGGGGCGCCGATCCTGCCCCCGGCCGGGCGCTCGCCCGACATTCCCACCCACATCATCTACACCTCCGGCTCGACCGGCAGGCCCAAGGGGGTGGCCACGCCCGAGCACGCCGTCAGCGAGCTGTTCGCCTCGGCGGCCGAGCGGTTCGCCTTCGACTCGCGTGACGTGTGGACCTGGTTCCACAGCCACTGCTTCGACTTCTCCGTCTGGGAGATCTGGGGCCCGCTGGTGCACGGCGGCCGCCTGGTGGTGATCCCGCCCGACGTCGGCCGCGACCCACGCCGGCTGCTGCGCACCCTCACCGACGAGCGCGTCACCGTGCTGTGCCAGGTGCCCAGCATGTTCAAGTACCTGGCCTGGGCGATGGAGCAGGACCCGCGCCCGCTCGGCCTGCGTTACCTGATCTTCGGCGGGGAGGCTATCGACCGCGACACCATCCGCGCCTGGATGGACCTGACCGGCGGGCGCGAGGAGATCGTCAACATCTACGGCCCGACGGAGACCACCGTCTTCGCCACCTGCACCGTCGTCGACCGCGCCGCCGTCACCGACCCGACCGGCCCGACGAACATCGGCAGGCCCCTGCGCCACGTCCGGACCGCCGTCGTGGACCCGGAAGGTACGGCGTGCGCCGAGGGCGAGCTGTGGATCGGCGGCACCGCCCTGGCCGCCGGCTACGTGGGCAGGCCCGAGCTCAACGCCGAGCGGTTCCCCGTGGTCGACCTGGGGGACGGCGAACGCCGCTGGTATCGCACGGGCGACCTGGTCAGGCGGCTCGACGACGGCTCCTTCGAGTATCTCGGCCGCATCGACTCCCAGGTCAAGATTCGCGGCTTCCGCATCGAGCTGGGCGAGATCGAGGCCGTCCTGCGCGGCCTGGACGGCGTGGACGACGCGGCGGTGCTCGTCAAGACGCCGCCGGGCGGCGAGCCGCTGATCGTCGCCTACCTGGTGGGCCGGCCCGCCCCGGCCCGCGAGCTGCGCGAGCGGTGCGGCCACCGGCTGCCCGCGCACATGATCCCCGCCAGGTTCCACACCGTGGCGGAGTTTCCACTCAACCCCAACGGCAAGCTCGACCGGCTCGCCCTGGAGGGAACCCGATGAGCACCAGTGCCATCCGCGACGCCGTACTGGCCGGAGACGGCGACCTCGGGACGATGCCCGTCCCCGAGTCCTACACGGCCCTGACCGTCCACGCCGACGAGGTCGGCATGTTCGAGGGCGTGAGCTCGGAGTACAAGGACCCGCGCAAGTCGCTGCACGTGGAGGAGGTGCCCACGCCCGAGCCGGGGCCCGGCGAGGCGCTGGTCGCCGTCATGGCCAGCTCGGTCAACTACAACACCGTCTGGTCGGCGATCTTCGAGCCGCTGCCCACCTTCGCCTTCCTGCGCAGGTACGGCAGGCGCAGCGAGCTGGCCCGCCGCCACGACCTGCCCTACCACGTGCTGGGCTCCGACCTGTCGGGCGTCGTGCTGCGCGTCGGCCCGGGTGTCAGCAAGTGGAAGCCCGGCGACCGGGTCGTCGCCCACTGCCTGTCGGTCGAGCTGGAGGACCCGGAGGGCCACGACGACAGCATGCTCGACCCCGAGCAGCGCATCTGGGGCTTCGAGACCAACTTCGGCGGCCTGGCCGAGCTGGCGCTGGTCAAGGCCAACCAGCTCATGCCGATGCCCGCCCACCTGACCTGGGAGGAGGCGGCCTGCTCCGGCCTGGTCAACTCCACCGCCTACCGGCAGCTGGTCTCGCGCAACGGCGCCCAGATGAAGCAGGGCGACACGGTCCTGATCTGGGGCGCCTCGGGAGGCCTCGGCTCCTACGCCACCCAGTTCGCGCTCAACGGCGGCGCCGTCCCGGTGTGCGTGGTCTCCTCGCCGGAGAAGGCGGAGCTGGCCAGGCGGGCGGGCGCCGAGCTGGTCATCGACCGCGCGGCGGAGGGCTTCTCGTTCTGGAGCGACGAGCACACGCCGAACGTCGCCGAGTGGCGCAGATTCGGCCAGTGCATCCGCGACCTGACCGGTGGTGAGGACCCCGACATCGTCTTCGAGCACCCGGGACGCGACACCTTCGGCGCCAGCGTCTACGTGGCACGTCGCGGCGGCACCATCGTCACCTGCGCCTCGACGACCGGCTTCCAGCACTCCTTCGACAACCGCTACCTGTGGATGAACCTCAAGCGGGTCATCGGCACCCACTTCGCCAACTACCACGAGGCCTGGCAGGCCAACCGGCTGATCGCCAAGGGCATGATCCATCCCACCCTGTCGCGCGCCTACCCGCTCACCAGCGCCGCCGACGCGGTGCACGACGTGCGCAGGAACGTGCACCAGGGCAAGGTCGGCGTGCTGTGCCTGGCGCCAGAGGAGGGGCTGGGCGTGCGCGACCAGGAGCTGCGGCAGCGGCTGCTGCCCTCCATCACCCGTTTCAAGGAGACGTCGTGACCACCTCCATCCTCGAGTCCGATCTGTCGGCGCCCAGCGAGAGGCGCCTGGAGATCTGCGTGTTCTGCGGCGCCGGCCGGTGCACCTCGCAGGCCGTGATCGACATGGCCAGGGCGACCGGCCGGCTCATCGGGGAGCGCGGGCACCGGCTGCTGTACGGCGGCGGGGGCTCCGGCCTGATGGGCGAGGTGGCCTGGGCCGCCTCCGAGCACGGAGCGCCGATCCGCGGCATCATCCCCCGCTTCCTGTACGAGCGCGAGCGCGCCATCGCCGCCCCCGCGCAGGAGACGCAGCTGACCGACACCCTCTACAAGCGCAAGGAGCACATGCTGCGCAGCGCCGACGCGTTCGTGGCGCTGCCGGGCGGCTTCGGCACCCTGGACGAGATCCTCGAGGTCATCTCCGCCACCTACCTGGGCGTCTCCGCCAAGCCGATGATCATCGTCAACACGGAGGGCGTCTGGGACGACCTGGTCAGCCTGATCGCCACGCTGGGCCGTTTCGGCTTCATCTCCCCGGGCGAGCAGCCGATGTTCCACACGGCGTCGTCGCCCCTGGAGGCGATGGAGATCATCGAGCGGCTGGTCCCCGTCGGAGGGGCACGATGAGCGTGCCCGCTTCGTTGTCGCGCGAGGACAAGCGCGCCCTGCTGGCCGAGCTGATCAGCGCGGGCGCGGCGCCCTTCCCGCTCTCGCACGGCCAGCAGTCGTTGTGGTTCATGGACCGCGTGCGGCGGGAGGCGAGCGTCGCCTACAACATGCCCTTCGCCTGGACGATCCGCGGCGCGGTGGACCCTGACGCGCTGCGCCGCGCCTTCGCCTGGCTGATGGCCCGCCATCCCATCCTGCGCACCACCTACGCGTACGTGCGCGGCACCCCGGTCCAGCGGGTGAACCGGCCGGCCGAGCCCGATCTCGTGATCGCCGACCCCGGCTCGCCGCAGGAGCTGGCCGACCTGCTCGCCGAAGCGGCCGGCCGCCCCTTCGACCTGGCCACCGGCCCGGTCTTCCGCGTCGTGCTCGCCCGGCGGCCCGGCGCGCCCCCCGTGCTGCTGTGGGTCACCCACCACATCGCCATCGACGGCTGGTCGCTCTTCCTCATGCTCGAGGAGCTCGGCCAGGCCTACACGGCCTACCTGCACGGACGCGAGCCCGACCGGCCCGCGCCCGAGGCGGGTTACGCCGACTTCGTCGCCTGGCAGGCGGCCATGCTGGCGGGCCCGTGGGGCGACCGGCTGGCCGACCACTGGAGCGAGGTGCTGCACGACCCGCCGCCCCCGCTCGCCCTGCCACTGGACCGGCCCAGGCCCGCCGACCAGGGCTTCCGCGGGGCCTGCCACGCCTTCCGCCTCGACGCGGAGCTGACCGCGAAGGTCGAGGAGCTGGCCGCCCGGCACGACACCACGGTGTACACCACCCTGCTCGCCGCCTTCCAGTTCCTGCTGGGCAGGGCGGCGGGGCAGCGGGAGTTCCTGCTCGGCACGTGGACCTCGGGCCGCAGCCGCCCGGAGTTCGCGGGCGTGGCCGGCTATTTCGTCAACCCGGTCGTCCTCAGGACCGACCTGTCGGGCGAGCCCGGCTTCTCCCAGCTGCTCTCGCGGACCAGGAGCGCGGTGCTCGACGCGCTGGAGCACCAGGACTACCCCTTCCCGCTCCTGGTGGAGCGCCTGGGCACGCAGCGGGACCCGAGCCGCTCGCCGCTGTTCGACGTGGCGTTCACGCTGCGTGCCTCGCAGCGCGGCGAGATCACCCGCTCGGAGTCGGGCGAGACCGCCTCGCCGCTGGGAGCCCCTTCCGAGGGCGAGCGCGGCATGCTGCTCCACCTGGGCGAGCTGGTCCTGGCCACCTATCCGCTGGATCAGCAGACCGTCAGGTTCGACGTGGAGATGGAGCTCATCTCCTCCGACGGCGAGTTGTCGGGCCTGCTGCGCTACCGCACCGACCTGTTCGACGCCGAGACGATCGTCTGGCTCGCGCAGGGATATCGCAGCGTCCTGGAGGAGGTGACGGCCGAGCCGGACCGGCCCCTCGACACGCTGTCGTGGCGCCCGCGCGACAACGCGCCGCGTGCCGTACCCCCGGCCCCGGCCGCCGGGATCGCGCCGGTGACGGCCCCCGCAGAGCTCGTCGACACCGTGATCGGCATCTGGAGCGGCGTCCTGGGCCTGGAGCCGGGCGAGATCGCGCCCGGCGACGACTTCTTCTCGCTCGGCGGCCACTCGCTGGCCGCCGTCCAGGTGGCGATGGAGCTGCAGACGGCCATGGGCGTGGAGGTGTCGATCTCCGACGTCTTCCACCACCTGACCCCCGCCGAACTGGCCGGCATGCTCGCCACTCCCGCCGACGCGGGCCCGGCGCCGCTGCCGAGGACGCCCGGCCAGGACCACCCGCTCTCCTACGCCCAGGAGAGCCTGTGGATCCTGCAGCAGCTCGCCCCGGACAGCCTGGCCTACAGCGCCCCGCACGCCTTCCACCTGAAGGGCGGCCTCGACGTGCCGGCGCTGGAGTGGGCGCTGGGCCAGGTCGTGGCCAGGCACGAGCCGCTGCGCACCACCTACGCCGCCACCCGGCGGGGGCCGGTGCAGCGCATCGCCGAGCCCGCGCCGCTGCGCCTGCCCGTCGTGGACACCGCCGACCCGGTGCGCGCGGTCCTGGAGGAGTACGGCAGGCCGTTCGACCTGTCGAAGCCCCCGATCCGGCCGGTCCTGTTCAGGGTCGCCCCCGACGACCACGTGCTGCTCTTCCTGGTCCACCACATCGCCTTCGACGGCTGGTCCACGGCGGTGTTCTGGCGCGAGTTGTGCGCCTTCTACCGTTCCAGGACCACGGGTGACCCGGTACCCCCGGCGCCGGCCGTGCAGTACGTCGACCACGTGGTCTGGGAGCGCGAACGGCTGTCGGGCGAGCGCCTGAGGACGCTGGCCGCGCACTGGCGCGAGCGCCTCGACGGCGCGGACAGGACGCCGTTCCCCGCCGACCTGCCGCGCCCGCGCAGGCCCCTCTTCCAGGGCGCCCAGCACGTGTTCGACCTGCCCGTGGACGTGCGGGCGTTGTGCGAGGCGACGGGCGCGACCGCCCACATGGTCCACCTCGCCGCCTTCCAGATCTGGCAGGCACGGCGCACGGGCGCCTGGGACCTGGTCACCGGCTCGGTCGTCTCGGGACGGACCATGCCGGAGACGGCCGGCCTGGTCGGCCACTTCGTCAACGCCCTGCCGGTGCGCACCGACCTGACCGCGGCGGCCACGTTCGCCGACGCCGTCGCGGTCGTCAGGCACAGCCTGCTCGACGCCTACGAGCACCAGGAACTGCCGCTCACCCTGCTCTCGGCCGAGTTGGGACTGGGCAGGGGCAAGCCGTTCGGCCTGCTGTTCACGCTGCACGACCAGCGGCTGCTCGAATCGGCCGACGACGTGCTCCGCGGGGTGTCCATGCGCCGGATCGAAGTGCCCCTCGGCACCGCCCAGTTCGACCTGGCGCTGGAGGTCACCAACCTGGGCGACGGCGCCCGCGCGGTGCTGGAGTACGACACCGCCCTGTTCCTGCCGCGGACGGTCGCCGCCATGGCCGACGAGCTGCGGCAGCTGGTCATCGAGCTGGTGACCGGCCCCGACCAGCCGCTGCGGAGGTGACGAGGATGACCGTGCTGGACCGGGTGGCGGCGTGGGTGAGCGTGCCCGCGCCGCGCCCAGGCGCCGCGATCAGGCTGCTGTGCCTGCCGTACGCGGGAGGCGGGTCCGTCGAGTACAACCAGTGGGCCGACCTGCTGCCCGGCACCGTCGAAGTGAGGCCCGTGCACCTGCCGGGGCGCGAGCGCAGGATCAGGGAGCGGGCCCGCACCCGCATGGCCGAGCTGGTCCCCGAACTGGCCGACGCGCTGGAGGGCGAGACCGCCTCGCCGTACGCGCTGTTCGGCTACAGCATGGGCGCCTGGGTGGCTTTCGAGCTGGCCAGGGAGCTGCGCAGGCGCGGCGCGCCCGCTCCGCGCGCCCTGCTGGCGGCCGCCGCCGCGCCGCCGCACGGGCCGCGCTCCGCGGCCATGTTCGACGCGCCCGAGGCCGAGCTCGTCGGCTGGATGCGCCGACTGGACGGCAGCGCGGGCATGCCGCTCGACGACCCGCGGCTGCTGGCGGTCGTGCTGCCGCGCGTCAGGGCCGACCTGGAGATCACCGACACCTACCTGCCGGAGCCCGAGCCGCCACTCGACCTGCCGCTGCGGGTCTACACCGGCACCGACGACGAGGTCGTCCCCGTGGAGCACGCCGGGTTATGGGCGGCGCAGGCGACGGGCGACTTCGGGCTGCGCGTGCTCACCGGCGGCCACTTCTTCCTGCACGAGCGGCGTACCGAGCTGCTCCACCACATCGCCCGAGACCTGGAGGTCTGACGTGAGCACCTACGCCGTGGTGATCAACGACGAGGAGCAGTACTCCCTGTGGCCGCAGAGCCAGGACCCGCCGCCGGGCTGGAGCCCGACCGGGTTCGCCGGCGAGCGCGAGGCCTGCCTGGAGCACATCGGCCAGGTCTGGACCGACATGCGCCCCAAGTCGCTGCGCACGCCATGACGGTCGTGCAGGGGACCCGGCCCCGCGTCAACGCCGGACGGCTCAACGCGCACATCGCCGCCCTGGGCGACATCGGCCGCGGCCCCGGCGGCGGCGTGACCCGCCTGGCCTTCACCGCCGAGGACGTCCAGGGACGCGCCTACGTGGCCGGGCTGATGCTGGACGCGGGGCTGGCCGTCGAGGTCGACGCGGCGGGCAACCTCATCGGCAGGCGGCGGGGCGACGACGGCACGGCGCCCGCCCTCGTGCTCGGCTCCCACATCGACACCGTCGTCAACGGCGGCGCCTACGACGGGGCCTACGGCGTGCTCGCCGCCGTCGAGGTCGCCCGCGTCCTGCACGAGGAGGGCGTACGGCTGCGCCACCCGCTGGTCGTGGTGGCCTTCTGCGACGAGGAGGGCGCCCACGGCACGATGGGCATGCTGGGCGCGCACGGCTTCACCGGCGCGCTGCCGCCCGGCTTCGGCGACGAGCGCGACAGCCGGGGCATCACGATCGCCGACCTGCTGGCGGCCGTCGGCGGCGACCACCGGCGGCTCGACGAGGCGGCCTGGACCTCCGACGAGATCGCCGCCTACCTGGAGCTGCACATCGAGCAGGGCAGCGTGCTGGAGCGGCTGGGCGTGCCGATCGGCGTGGTGGAATCGATCACGGGGAGGCTGAACCTCACCGTGACGGTCGAGGGCGTCGCCGGTCACGCCGGGACCACGCCCATGGAACACCGGGTCGACGCGCTCGACGCCGCCGCCCGCGTGCTGCTGGCCGTACGCTCCATCGCGGCCGACGAGCAGATCGTGCTGCGCGCCACCACCGGCACCTGCTCGGTGGAGCCCGGCATGTGGAACGTCATCCCCGGCCTGGTACGGCTCGGCGTGGAGTTCCGCGACGTGACGGCCTCGGCCCTCGACGACGCGGTCGCCCGCCTGGGTGAGCTGGCCCAGGAGATCGCCAAGGCCACCGGCACCCAGATCGAGATCGGCCTCGGGGCGCGCACCACGCCCGTCGACTGCCACCCCGCCCTGCGCGACCTGATCGCCCGCTGCGCCGCCGAGCTCGGGCTGGGCTCGCACCGGCTCCCGAGCGGGGCCGGGCACGACGCCCAGATCGTCGCCCGCATCGCCCCGATCGGCATGATCTTCGTGCCGAGCACGGGCGGCGTCAGCCACGCGCCCGACGAGCACACCCCGCCCGACCAGCTCGCCCAGGGCGCCGACGTGCTGCTCAGCGCCGTCCTACAACTCGACGGGGGCTGGTAGCCGGCCGGTAGCCGACGCGATATCGACGGGTATCCGGCGCTCCATACCGTCCTTCTCAGACGACAAGAGAGGGAATCAGATGTCGAAGCGGATGGCGTGGAGCGCAATGATCCTCCTGGTAGCGGGCCTGTTCGCCGCCCCCGTCCTGAGCACCACCGTCACCGCCGTCTCGGCCGCGACCACCCCCGGCGTCATCGTCACGCCGGACGACAGCACCTGGACCTGATCTCCTCGATGAGCTCCCTGACCGGCGCGGCCGATTCCGGATCGGCGCAGTGGGTCAGGGAGCTTTCCCATGCGGCCAGCGCCTCCTGATCCTTGCCCTGCCGGGCCAGCACCTCGCCCAGCGCCACGAGCGACCGGAAACGCCACAGCCGGATCTCCAGCTCGGCGAAGATCGCGCAGGCGGCGTCGATCCACCTCGCGGCCTCGGCCGGCCGGCCGGTGCCCGACTCGAGGGCCCCGAGGGCCAGGCAGACCTTGGCCTCCACGAACCGCTCCCGCACCTGGCGGGCGATGATCAGGGCCTCGTTGAGGATCTCGGCGGCCGCCTCGGGCCGATCCTGCATGAGCCTGATCTCGCCCAGGCCGCACAGGATGTAGGCCTGGCCGATCACGTCGCGGCGCTCGCGCACCAGCACCAGGGCGGCCTCGCAGGCCGACTCGGCCTCCACCAGCCGCCCCTTGCGCAGCAGGATCTCGCCCAGCCGGTTGAGGATCTGCGCCTGGCCTCGCTCGCTGCGCAACTCGCGGAAGACCTCCAGCGCCTGCCTGAGCATCGGCTCGGCCAGCTCCAGCCGCCCCTGATCCACGTGGACCTGGGCGATGCCGCCGAGCACGTGGGCCTCGGCGTAGCGGTCGCCGACCCGCGCGAAGATCTCCTTGGCCCGGCCGAAGCCGTCGAGCGCCTCCCCGAAACGCCCCGCCAGCCGGTCGAGCAGCGACAGGTTGCGCAGCGCCAGCGCCAGCCCGTACGGCTCGCCGATCTCCTCGCACAACGCCACCGCCTTGGCCAGCGGCTCACCCGCCTTGTCCAGCAGTTGCTGGAACAGGTACATGCTGGCCATCGAGCACAGGATGGCGGCCTCGCCCCGCCGGTCGCCCGCCGCCCTGGCCGCCGACAGGGCCACCTCGTGGGTCTGGCGCCAGTCGTCGAAGTAGCTGCGCGCCTCGAACAGGGTCGTGGAGGTGACCGCCAGGTCCCAGCACAACTCGTGCAGCCCGAGCGCCGCCGCCTGCGAGACCGCCGCGACCAGGGCGCTGCGCTCGGCGTCGAGCCAGTCGAGCGGCTGGTCCACCAGCGCCTCGGGCACGCAGGGCCGCCACCGCTCGACCGGGCTGTGCAGCTGGGTGAAGGCGCCGCCGTACTCCCGCTCGTGGGCCTCCTCGGCCAGCCCCAGCCACGCGCTCAACGTACGGCTCAGCGCCAGGGGATACTCCTGCGGGTCCTCCTCGGCCTGGGCCCGTTCCCTGGCGTAGAGCCTGACCAGGTCGTGGAAGCGGTAGCGGATCTGCCCGGAGAAGTCGCGGCCGACGACCTCCAGGATCTGGGCGTCGACCAACTGCTCGATGAGGTCCTCCGCCTCGCTCTCGCCGATGTCGAGCAGGGCGGCGCCCG
This sequence comes from Nonomuraea sp. NPDC050663, assembly GCF_044456985.1. Taxonomy (NCBI): domain Bacteria; kingdom Bacillati; phylum Actinomycetota; class Actinomycetes; order Streptosporangiales; family Streptosporangiaceae; genus Nonomuraea; species Nonomuraea sp. NPDC050663. The sequence continues at coordinate 208,989 of NZ_JBITGL010000010.1, read as the reverse complement.
CCCAGGCGGCGAAGTCGGGCGCGCTGAGCAGGCCGAGCCGGCGGAACATGCGCGCCGCCTCCGGACTCAGGTCGCGGTAGCTGAGGGCGAAGCTGGCGCGCACGGTCATCTGGCCGTAGCTGAGCTCGTCGAGCCTGCGGCGCTCGTCGGTCAGGCGTTTGACCAGGCGGGCGGGGGTCCAGTAGGAGCGGCCCGTGAGCTTGGCGCCCACGATGCGCAGGGCCAGGGGCAGTCCGTCGCACAACGCGCCGAGCGCTCCCGTGGCGTTCGGGTCGTCGCCGACCAGCGCCGCGTCGGCGATGCCGGTGAGCAGGGCGGCCGAGTCGTCGGCGCCGAGCACGTCGAGACGCACCTCGGTGGCGCCCTCCTGGGCGATCAGGTCGCCGAGGGGGTCGCGGCTGGTCACGATCACGCAGCACTGGCCGGAACCGGGCAGCAGCGGCTTGACCTGGTCGATCATGCGGACGTTGTCGAGGAGCACGAGCACCCGGCGCTTGCCGATCACGGTGCGGAACTGGGCGGCGCGCTCGTCGAGGTCCTCCGGGATGCGCTCGCCGCGCACGCCGAACGCACGCAGGAACCGGTCCATCGCAGCGCCGGCGCTCAGCGGGTCTGCGTTGAGGTCGTAGCCGCGCATGTCGGCGAACAGCTGGCCGTCGGGGAAACGGTGGGCCACGCGGTGCGCCCAGTGGACCGCGAGCCCCGACTTGCCCACCCCGCCGATGCCGGTGATCAGCACGATGGTCAGCAATCCCTGGCGGGAGCGTTCCTCCAGCAGGGTGTCGAGCTGCTCGACCTCGGCGGCGCGCCCGGTGAAGTGCGGCACGTCCGCCAGCAGCTGCGCGGGCGCCGGATCCTGCGCGGCCGGCGCCTGCGCCTCCTCCGCGGAAGGCGGCGGCGGCTTCCGGACGGGGTCGGCGAGCGTCAGCTCCGGGCTGTCGTTCAGGATCGCCTCGTGCAGCTCGCGCAGCTCCGTGCCGGGTTCGATGCCGAGCTCGGCGATCAGGTGCTCCCGGCCGGCCCGGTAGGTGTCGAGGGCCGCGGCCCTCCGGCCCGAGCGGTACTGCGCCAGCATGAGCTGGGCGCGCAGCAGCTCGCGCAGCGGGTTGGCCTCCACGAAGGCCGCCAGGTCGTCGGCGAGCTCGCGGTGGCGGCCCAGGGCCAGCTCCACCCGCAGCCGCTCCTCGGTCAGCGTGAGCAGCCGGTCCTCCAGCCTGCGGGCCTCGCCCTCCACGAAGGCGCTCTCCATGCCGGCCAGGATCGGTCCACGCCACAACCCGCACGCGCGGGCGAACAGCCGGGCGGCCTCCTCCAGGTCGCCGGCGGCCTGCGCGATGCGCGCCCTGGCCGCCAGCCGGTCGGCGTGCAGGGAGTCGACCTGGTCGGGGGAGGCGTTGAGCACGTAGCCGGGCGCGTTGGTGCCCAGCAGGTCGGCGGGGGCGCCCGCGTCGGCCAGGGCCTTGCGCAGGCTGGAAACGCAGATGACGACCTGGTTCCTGGCCGTCGGCGGCAGGTGGTCGCCCCAGATGGCCTCGGCCAGCCGGTCGATGGAGACCACCTGGCCCGCCCGCAGGATGAGCGTCGCCATGATGATCTGCTGGCGGGTTCCGCGGACGGCGACCCGGTTCGCGCCAATGATGATTTCGAGCGAGCCGAGCACTCGAAACGATTGGTCTTGATCCATACCCCATCCCCGGCGAAGCCATCACCCTGCAGGCTAAGTGGATCATGCGTTTTCGCGACCAGCAATATTCAATTCAAAAGAGTAAACGAGTGGCGTCGAATTAGAGACGCACTGAAATGGATTTGTTCACGTTCACGAAAGCGCTCGGTGATTTCGCGGTTACTCGATATTTCACCCTAGACCCAGCCGCGCTCCGGAGCGTAACGACCCAGCTGCAGCCGCGTGGTGGCGCCCGACAGATCCATCAAGTGGCGTACCCGGCGCTGCACCGTGCGTGGCGACAGCTGCAACTGCTTGGCCACCGCCTCGTCGGTCAGCCCGGCGAACAGCAGCGCGAGGATCTTGCGGTCCATCGCCGTGATGTCCTCGTCGCCCTCCTCCGCGCCCAGGTGCAGCTTGGCGGCCCGGTCCCAGGTCCACTCGAACAGCCGGATGAGGCCGTCGAGCAGGCCGCGCGCGTGCACCACCAGCGCCCCGGGCTCCTCGCCGGGAGAGCTCAGCGGCACCAGCGCCACGGAGCGGTCGGCGACGATCATCTTCATCGGCAGGGTGTCGATGACCGCGACCTCCTCGCCCTGACGGGTCGCCTGCTCGGCCTGGACCAGGCCGCCGGGACCGTCCAGCACGTCGCGTTCGAGGATCACCCGGTAGCGCACGCCCCGCCGTACGGCGGCGTCCTCCGCGGGGTTGTCCTCGGCCGACTGCACCACGGTCGGCGCGGTCACGAACGCCATCACCTCGCGCTCGGCGCCCAGCTGCAGCTGCTCGAAACGCTGGCGGGTGGCGTCGGAGCCGATCACGACCTCGATCAGGTCGCCGGGCGCGCGGCTGCCCGCCGTACGCCGGTAGAGCTCGGTCAGCTCGTTGATCGCCAGCTCGCTGCGGCGCAGCTCGTCGCGGCGGGCGACCAGCATCGCCCGCAACGCCAGGTCGGGAGCGGCGGCCACGTGCCGTTCCTGGTCGCCGCCCGAGCGGCTGGCCAGGCCCAGGCTCTCCAGGCGCCGCAGCAGGCTGCGGGCGTCGGTGGCGGGCAGCCGTAACCGGTCGGCCAGAACCGCGGGGGAGGCGGCGGCCAGATCGACCAGGGCCCGGTAGGCGCGCTCCTCCGCAGGTTCCAGGCCCAGGATGTTCAGATCCACGTCGTCGGGAACATCACTTTCGATCACGATGGCCGAGTATGTCGGCCAAAGATGTGCGAAACGCCCCGCGACCGTAACGAAACGGACGCGGGGCGCTGTGGGTTGTCTATCGCACGCCGTACAAACGGTTGACCACCTGAGTGATCGCGTTGCCGTGCGAGTCGACCGCGCTCACCTTGATGGACACGTGCTTTCCGGTCGCGGCGGCGTTGTCCACGCTCGCCACCCAGGCGCCGTCGCGGAAGGCGACGGGCACCTCGCTCCAGGCACTCTCGTCCTCGGCCCAGACCTTCTGGTCGTCCGTCGACACCCAGGCCTTGACCGAGGTCATCGCGCCGGCGTCGTAGTCGGACTGGCCGGCGACCGAGATCCGCACCGGGAAGCCCGCCTCGGGCGCCGCGGTGTTGCGCGAGTCCACCTCGGCGTCGTAACCGACCACCAGGAACGGCAGCGCCACGACCTCCTCGCCCTCGGGACGGGTGGTGGTGAAGCGGTAGGTCGTGGTGGTCATCGCGCCCTGGTCGCCGCCGTCGTAGGAGCCGAAGCGCAGCTGGCGGCTGGTCAGCTCGTAGGTGCCGTCGGTGATCAGGAACTGGCCGAAGGGCCAGGCGCTGGTCTCCAGGACCTGACCGTCCTTGCTGAGGGTCAGGTTGCCCGCGTCGCCGAAGTAGGCGCCCGCGCCGTAGTGGTCGGGGTCGGAGTCCTTCCACCTGGAGGTCGAGTACCCGATCAGGTCGCCCTGCCGCTCGGCGATGTGGTAGCCGGGGAAGACGCCGGTCATGGAGGGCAAGCGCAGCCACGTGGCGCTGCGCTTCTGGCCGGGCCGGTAGGTGCGGGGGATGTCGTACCAGGTCTCCCGCCACAGCGGGTGGCTGCCGCGGAAGGCGATCTGCTCGAAGGTCACGTCAGGGCTGTAGAGCGACAGCCGCTTGCCCGGCACCGTGAACTCCACGTCCCAGCCGCCGAACGAGTTGCCGGACCAGGGGCGGTGGATGGCCAGGAAGTCGCCCGCCGCCTCGTCGGCCTGCTCGCCGTACCAGGTCTCCTCGACGGCGGCCAGCCCGCTGTCGCGCACGACGTGCGACTGGTCGCGGCCGACCCTGCCCTCGTCGATGAAGGCCAGGTTGTACACGCCGCCGTCGAAGGTGGCGCGCAGGTAGGCGCCCAGCTCGAAGCCGCCCAGCCGGGCCCTGGAGGAGGGCGCGGCGTAGAACTCGGTGATCGGCCCGGTCACGCCTCCGCCGGTCTGCCAGCGGTCCCACCAGCGGCCGTACTGCAGGAAGCCGGAGGAGATCGTGGAGGGACGGTCGGTCTTGACCTGGATCGGCAGCGCCTGCCGGGCGTCGTAGACCAGCGTGGTGTCGCGGTGCAGGTCGAGCTCGGGATCGCCGAGGTAGGCGAGCGCGGGCGCGGTGTGCAGCAGGGCGCTGACCGCGTAACGGCCGACCGGCAGCTCGTAGACGGTCTCGGGGGAGCCGTCCACGTAGGTGCGGGTGGCGCGCTCCTCGTCCAGGCCGACGACGTCGACGAAGCTGATGCCCGCGGGGGCGTTGCCGTCGCGGCCGATCGTCTTGACGGTGAGCTTCACGATCTTCGGGGCGACCCAGAAGCCGACCGCCGTGGTGACGCTCACGCCCCCACGGCCCGTGGCGACGACGCGGGCGCCGATCTCGCCGTAGGCCTCGTCGGCGAAGTGGCCGTCGGGGTCGGCGGTGACCGGGACCGTGGCGCTTCCGCCCGCCGGAACGGTCACCGTGTGGCGGCCGAGCTTGAGCGAGTCGCGCGGGATCCTGGCGCCGTTCTTCCCGGCCAGGTCCTCGATCCTCAGCTGCAGCCTGACCTCGCGGTCGCCGAGGTTGGTGTAGACGAGTTCCTTGGTGGCGCGCTCGCGGCCGTCGTGCGGCCAGGCGAAGCTGCCCAGGTCGACGGTGCCGGGACCCTGCACGCTCGCCGCGATGGCGCCCGGCACGGACAGCTCGCCCGCGCCCTGCGCGTAGACGTGATCCTTGGCGTTCGCCTTCACCCCGGAGACCAGGGCGGCCTTCACCTGCTGCGCCGTCCAGCCGGGGTGGGCCTGGCGCACCAGCGCCGCGGCGCCCGCGACGTGCGGCGACGCCATCGAGGTGCCCGACATCTTGATGTAGTGGATGCCGCCGACGCTGCCGTTGGCCGCGCCGACCGTCTCCACGCCGGGAGCGGCGATCTCCGGCTTGAGCCGGTGGTCGCCCAGGACCGGCCCGCGGCTGGAGAAGGCGGCGGTCTCGCCCTTCACGTCGACGGCGCCGACGGTCAGCACCCCGGCCGCGCAGCCGGGGGAGCTGACGGTCTCGCGGGCGGCAGAGTTGCCCGCCGCGATGACGAACAGGCTCTTGCTCTGCTCACTGAGCCGCTGCGCCGCGGCGCTCATCGGGTCCGTGCAGTCGGTGGGCTCCTGGCTGCCCAGGCTCATGTTGATCACGTCGGCGCCCTGGGCGACGGCCCATTCCATGCCCGCGATGATCCACGACTCCTGGCCGCCGCCCCAGCTGTCGAGCACCCGGCCGACCAGCAGCTTCGCACCGGGCGCCATGCCCTTGCGCGAGGCGTCGGCCGCGCCGGAGCCCAGAGCGGTCGAGGCCACGTGCGTGCCGTGACCGTCCCCGTCGGCGGCGGTGCCGCTTCCGGTGAAGTCCTCGGCCGCGGCTAGCTGGCCCTTCAGGTCCGGATGGTTCGGGTCGTAGCCGCTGTCCAGCACGGCGATCTTGGTGCCGGTGCCGTCGAACCCCGCCTTCCACACCTGCTCGGCGCCGGTCTGGCCGACACCCGTACCCGGGTCCAGATCGACGCCGGAGACCCGGCCGTCGAGCCAGATCTTGGCCATCGACCTGGCTGCCGTCAGACCGTCGAACAGGGCGCCGGCCGCCGTCTTCTTGACCTGCACCGCCGTGGCGCCGGAAGCGCCCAGGGCCCGCGTCGTCACGTCGGCGGAACGCGGCAGCGCCGCCGCCCCGTCCACGATCAGCGGCAGGGTGTCCCTGCGGGCGTCGTCGTAGCCCTGGCGGATCAGGCCCGAGACGTTGAACAGGCGCTCGTCGAGCCGGCCCGCCGCGATCATCGCGGCGGCGCTCTGGGGCACCACGTAGAGGTCGTCGCCGACCTGGCGGGTGGCATAGGGCTCGTCGGTGGCGAGGGTGACCGAGGTCTTGCCGCCGGCGCCGACGCTGACCAGCGCGCGGTCGCCGGTGACCAGGGTGACGCTGGTCACCGTGGCCGCCGCGCCGGCTGGCCCGCCGTCCGCGACGGAACCCGCCGCACCGGCCGGGCCCGCCGTCGTGGACAGGACGGCGAGAGCCAGCGCTGACACGCCTAGGCGCGTCCGCAGGGACATGGGGTGCCTCCTGGGGGGAAGATCAGTGAACGCCCATACGCTCCCAGAAGGGGCCGGTGTCGCAGATAGGCAGGCGCTGTCGAGAACCTGTCATGGCGGGATCTCGACAAGGGGCACGACACGCAGTGGGGGCACGAGGTCACCAGGGCGCGGGCTCACCCGGGCCGCGGGGTCGCCGGGGCCGCGGGGTCGTCCGGTGTGCGGGGTCGCCTGGCCTGCGGGGCCGCCCGGCCTGCGGGCTCACCCCTGGGCCTCACCAGGCGCGGGCCCACTCCGGGGACTCGGCGGGGTCGGGCTCCAGCCCGTTGAGATCGTGCGACCACGTCCGTGCCCAGCCGCCGCGGCGCTCCAGGATCGCCACCTCCCCCTGCCTGGTCGCGACGAGCAGCCTTCCCCGCCCGTCCCAGTCCGCCCACCCGACGTCGTCCAGCTCCACCCCGTCGAGCTCGTAGCGCACCAGCACGCCCTCGATGCTGTGGCTGGCGAAGTCGACGCCCCCGTGCTCCAGCACGAGCCGCTCCCCGCCCGGCCCCCGCCGCTCCACGGCCCGCCCGCCCTCGGGTACGGCCCGCCATCCCCGCCGGTACTCGCTGTACAGGTCGGCGTCACTCCACCGCGTGTCGACCGGCTCGATCTCCACCCGGTGCGGATAGGCGCCGTGGAAGGGGCGGCTGTCGACCGAGCCCGTGATGGTCAGCGTCCCGTCACGCCCGAAGTGGCAACCGGTCGTCCAGGTGCCGAACGTGTGCCAGGCGGCCAGCGCGGTCAGCCACGGCGCCCGCGAGACGGCGAAGTAGGTGTGCCACGGATCCTCGCCGTGCGCCAGCGCGAAGTACCCCAGCAGCCGCCCGTCGGCGGACAGCCCGCAGCGGCGCGGATACAGCAACCCGCGAAACCAGGCCCCGGCTTCGACCGCCGGACGCTCCAGATCCCAGCGCAGCAGGTGCCACCAGCCGCTCGGGCCCCGCCTCATGATCAACGCGACCGGCGCCTCCGCTGCTGGCAGCACGTACAGCCGGGGCGCCGGAAAAGCCGAAGGCGGCGGTGGCGACATGCGGTGCGGTGAAGGCATGCGGGCGCTCCGTGGCGCGTCGGATCGATGACCTCGAGGCTACGCACCACTATCGCGACCCGGCAACGCCGTTATTTCCCGTAGGCCGCTGTAGACGTTTTCTCCTTGCCGGACCCTCGGTAAATCCGCTGGTCGGAGCCATTCTTCAGAAGGTGAATTCCGGGCCCTTCAGAACGCGCGAAGAGAAAAGGAAATCCGGTTCGCCGCCCGGCGGGAGACCGGACGACGGCGGGGGCGCGCGCGACTATCCTGGCCCGATGCCGAAGTACGCCGTCCTGGTGCGCGGGGTCAACCTCAAGCAGCGCAACCGCCTGGTCATGGCGGAGTTCCGCGAACTGCTGCAGGGCCTTGGCCACACGGCGGTGACCACCTACCTCAACAGCGGCAACGCGATCATCGAGGCCCCCGAGGCCCGCACCGACCACCTCGCCGCCGCCATCCGCGCGGCACTGCGGGAGCAGCTCGGCCTCGACGTCGGCGTCGTCGTGCGCACCGGCCCGGAACTGGCCGCCGTGGTCGAGGCCAACCCCTTCCCGGTGGCCGATCCGGCCCTGCTGCGAGTGGCGTTCCTGTCGGACCAGCCGAGCATCGAGGTGGATCGGGACGCCGTGGCTCCCGAGGAGTTCCACCTGGGTGACCGGGTGCTCTACCTGAAGTACGGCGGGAATCCCCGGGGCAGCAAGCTCGGCCTCGTCACGCGAGCGTGCCTGCGGGCCACGCCCGAGCTCGTGATCACCGAGCGGAACTGGAACACCACGCTGGCCCTGGCCGACCGCACCGGCGTGAACAGCTGACGAGTCCGCGGTCCCCTGTCACGAGCTGGCCATCGCCACCGTGATCACCTCGCCGGCCGTCAGCCGCCATCGGCCAGATCGGCGGCGAGGTCGACCGGCTATGCGCCGAGTCCGGCCCGCCGCGACCAGTGGTCCCACAGGCGGGCGGCGACCACGGGATCGGCGGCGGCGGGGGAGGGCGGGACGTCCCGCCCTCCTTCCAGGTAGCGCCCGGTCCCGCCGGAGCGCGCCAGCTCCACGGCGACCAGCGCCGAATCGCGCGGGCTCGCGGCCGTTCCGTTGCCGGGCACCCCGCGGAACTCGTCGAGCAGCCGGGTGGCCATCACCCCCGGGCAGAAGGCGCTGGCCAGGACCGGTGAGCGCCTGGCCAGCTCCAGCGTCAGGCTGACCAGCACGGCCTTGGTGTGCCGGTAGGACTCCCGCCTGCCCTCGGGGACGGGCGCCTCCAGGTCGGAGACCTGCCGGTGGTTGGCCGCGGCCACGTTGACGACCACGCTGGCGGGCACCAGGCGCGACATCAGGAACGGCGCCAGCAGGTTGACCGTCACCGTGTGCTCGGGCGAGTCGGACACGACGGCGGCGTTGTTGACCAGGATGTCGGCCTTCAGCCCGCGCAGGGAGCCGAGCCGGGTCAGGTCCACCGTCGCCTCTTCGAGGCTCGCGCCGGGAACCCGCGACCGCACGGCCGCCGCCGCGTCCGCCGGCGTACGGCAGGCGAGGATCACGTGGGCTCCGGCGCGGGCGAACTCGGTGGCCATGGCCAGCCCGAGACCGCGGTTGGCGCCGGTGATGAGGCAGGTCCGGCCGCTCAGCTCCATGGACGACATTCTCCCATTTTGCAAACCCCTAGGGGGTATGTTACGTTCCTCCGCGTCACCCTGACATACCCCCTGGAGGTATAGAAATGTCAGCGAATCCCCGCCGCTGGTGGGCACTCGTGGTGCTCGCCATGGCCCAGTTCATGGTCATCATGGACACGTCGATCATCGGCGTGGCCCTGCCCGACATGCAGCGCGAGCTCGGCTTCACCCCCGAGGGCCTGCAGTGGGTCTTCAACGCCTACGTCGTCGCGTTCGGCGGCCTGCTGCTCCTGGGCGGGCGGCTGTCCGACCTGTTCGGCGCCCGCAAGGTCTTCTCGACCGGCTGGCTGATCCTCATCGCCGGCTCGGTCGTCGCCGCCGCTGCCACCACCGCCTGGGTGGAGGTGCTGGGCAGGGGTATCCAGGGCGTCGGCGGCGCTCTCATCGCCCCGGCCGCCATGACCCTGCTCATGATGCTCTTCGGACACAACCCCCGCGAGCTCGGCAAGGCCATGTCCCTCTACGGCGCCGCGGCTCCCGCAGGCGGCACCGCGGGCGTCTTCCTGGGCGGCGTCATCACCGAATACCTGAGCTGGCCGTGGGTGTTCATCGTGTACATCCCCATTGGCGTCATCACACTGCTGGCCGTACCCGCCCTGCTTCCCGCCACCCGGCGCGGCAGCGGCTCGGTCGACCTGCTCGGCGGCCTGTCGGCGACGGCCGGCATCACCCTCGTCGTCTACGCGATCGTGGCGGAGAACTGGATCGCGGCGCTCGGCGGCGCGGCCCTGCTGGCGCTCTTCCTGCTGGTCCAGCGCACCGCCAAGTCCCCGATCATGCCGCTGGGCATCTGGCGCACTCCCGGCCTGGCCCCCGCGAACCTGGCGATGGCGCTGCTGGGCGCGGCCTGGATCCCGATGTGGTACTTCCTCAACCTCTACCTGCAGCAGACGCTGCACCTGGGCCAGTTCGCCAGCGGCGCGGCGCTGCTGCCGATGACCGTGGCCATCATGATCTTCATGGTCGGCATCACCGCCAAGCTGCTCGCCCGCCTCGGCGCCAAGCCGCTGATCGCCGGCGGCCTGCTCGTGCTCGCCGCGGGTGTGGCCTGGTTGTCGCTGGCCGGTCCGGGCGGGAGCTTCGCCGCCGACGTGCTGCCCGCCAGCCTGGTGGCGGCGGTGGGCATGTCGCTGGCCTACATCCCGGCGATGATGTCGGCGATGAGCGGGGTGCGCCCCGAGGAGGCGGGCCTGGCCTCCGGCATCGTCAACACCACCTACAACGTCGGCTCGGCGCTCGGCCTGGCCGTCATGACGGCACTGGCCACCGGCGGCACCTCACCCTTCGTGGGGGCGGCCGTGGTGGCGCTGGCCGGCGCGGTCCTGGCGGGCGTCACGCTCACCGGGAAGAAGCCGGCCGCCGAAATACTCTAGGGGGGTAGGGTGTTGAACGGGATATGAAAGCCAAGCAGGACCACCACCGCAGGCTGCGCCGGATCGAAGGACAGGTGCGCGGCCTGCAGCGGATGGTCGAAGAGGACAAATACTGTATCGACATCCTCACCCAGGTCTCGGCCGCCAACAGCGCCCTGCAGTCCTTCGCCCTGGCGCTGCTGGAGGAGCACCTGGCCCACTGCGTCGCCGAGGCGACGGCCAAGGGCGGCCCCGAGGCCGACGCGAAGGTCAAGGAAGCCACCGCGGCCATCGCCCGGCTCGTCCGCTCCTAGTCCTCCAGCTCGCCCAGCACCCGCTGGGCCACCGCGAAGGCCGCGTTGGCGGCGGGCACCCCGCAGTAGATCGCGCACTGCAGCAGCACCTCGCCGATCTCCTCGGGGGACAGCCCGTTCCGCCGCGCGGCCTTCACGTGCATCGCCAGCTCCTCCAGCCGGCCTCCGGCGACCAGCGCGGTCAGCGTGATCATGCTCCGTGAACGCCGGTCGAGCCCGGGCCGCGTCCAGATCTCGCCCCACGCGTAGCGGGTGATCAGGTCCTGGAAGTCCGCGGTGAAGGCGGTGGTGCCGGCGACCGCCCGGTCCACGTGCGCCTCGCCCAGGACGGCACGGCGCACGGCCATCCCCGCCCGCGCCCCCAGATGCGTCAGCAACGCGCCGGTCACGACCTCCGGCCTGTCGATGTTGGCCAGGTGCGCGGCGTCGCGCACCTCCACCAGCGTCGCGGCCGCGATGCCGTCGGCCAGCTCCCTGCCGTGCGGCGGGGGAGTGGCCGGGTCGTCCCGCCCCGCCACCACCAGCGTCGGCGCGGCGATCCTGCCCAGCTCCTCCCGGACGTCGTAGCCCGCCAGCGCCTCGCAGCAGGAGGCGTAGGAGCCGGGATCGGCGCCCGCCAGGTCGTCGAGCAGATCCGGCACCGGCGCACCGGCGAACCAGCGGGCACGCGAAGCCTCCAGCAGCACGGCCGTGCCGCGCTCGCGCACCAGCGCCGCGCGCTCGTGCCAGGCCGCGGGCTCCCCGAAGCGCGCCGAGGAGCAGATCATCGCGAGTGACCTGACCCGCCCGGGATGGTCCAACGCCAGCCGCGCGCCGATCGCGCCGCCGATGGAGACGCCCGCGTAGTGGAAGCTCTCCCAGCCCAGCGCGTCGGCCAGCTCCAGCACCCGCCCGGCCAGCCCGGCCATGCCCCCGGCCTGGCCGGGAGCGGAGCCGCCGTGCCCCGGCAGGTCGAAGCGCGCCACCCGGTGCCGCCTGGCCAGCTCGCGGATCTGCGGCTCCCAGACTCGCAGCGAGGTGCCGATCGACGGCCCCAGCATCAGCGGTTCCGCCTCGGGCGGGCCGTCGAGGCGATGGTTGAGCAGGTTCACGATCTCTCCAGGGCCCGGTCCACCAGGCTTCGCGCCGCGCCGAGATAGTCACCGGGATCGGCCAGCTCCGCGGGGAAGGGCTCGCCGCGCGTGATCAGTTCTTCCGTTCTCGTACGGCCCAGCACCGCGGAGACCCGCTCCGAGACGATCAGGCCGCCGGTCAGCTCCAGGTTCTCCCGCATCCGCTCCGGGTGCACCCGCAACCCTCCCGCCAGCTCGGCGGCGTCGGCGGCGGCGCCCTCGACCAGGCCGAGCGCCAGGGCCAGGGTCTGCCACTCGGCGTGCCAGGCCCCCGCCGGCCGTTCGTCCTCGGCGGCCATCGAGGCGTGGAGGGTCGCCGCCAGGTTCGGCACCTGCCTGGCTGCGGAGACGATCCAGGTCGCCAGGACCGGGTTGGTCTTGTGGGGCATCGCCGAGGAGCCGCCGGTCGTGCCCTCGCCCAGCTCGCCGATCTCGGTGCGGGAGAGCACCAGCACGTCGGCGGCCTGCTTGCCCAGCGCGCCCGCCGTGAAGGCCAGCGCCGAGGCCAGGTCGGCGACGGGGGCGCGCAACACGTGCCACGGCAGCGCGGGCGCCGCCAGCCCCAGCTCCCGCGCGAACGCCTCGACGAGCCGCCCTTCGACGCAACCACCGCCCGTGTCGCCGCCTGCCCCGCCGCCTGCCCCGCCGCCCGTGTCGCCGCCCGCCCCGCCGCCCGCCCCGCCGCCCGCCCCGCCGCCCGCCCCGCCGCCCGTGCCGCTGCCGTCGCCGCTGTCCCCACCCGTGCCGCCGCTCTCGCGCCCGGCCTGCTCCGCGTGGGCGCCGAAGGCCGCCAGCGTCCCGGCCGCCCCGCCGAGCTGGGCGGGCAACGCCTGCCGTACGGCACGCAGCCGGTCACGGGCGTCCAGCACGAGCGAACGCCACCCGGCCGCCTTCAGCCCGAAGGTCGTGGGCACGGCGTGCTGCGTCAGCGTGCGCCCCGCCATGACGGTGTCGCGATGGGCCGCCGCCAGCCGCCGCAACGCGCCCGCCGTACGCTCGAGGTCGTCCAGCACCGCGCCGGTGACCCGGTGTGCCACCAGCATCAGCGCGCTGTCCAGGATGTCCTGGCTCGTCGCCCCCCGGTGCGCCCACGGGCCCGCCGCCGCCTTCAGGGCGGCGGCCAGCGGGATGACCGGATTGCCGCTCGCCCTGGCCCGCTCGGCCAGATCGGGCACGGACAGTTCCCGCGCGGCGTTCTCCACGGCCCGCACCGCCTCGGCGGGCGCCAGCCCGAGCGCCGCCCAGGCCCGCACCAGCGCGATCTCGGCGTCGAGCATCGCCCGCAGCACCACCGCGTCGCCGACGGGCCGCGCGTGCGACAACAGCTCACCCGAACTCAAGGAACACCGTCTCCCTTTCGCCCTGCAGCCGGATGTCGAACCGGTACACCCCCGGCCGCTCCTCGGCGGCCAGCAACGTCGCCCGCCGCTCAGGCGGAACCCTGGCGTCGACCTCGTCACGCAGGTAGGCCCTGGTGTAGAGGTGATGCCCCAGCCCGCGGGCGAAGACACAGATCGAGACGTACGGCAGCTCGGTGGCCGCGGTGCGCAGCACCCAGCGGCCGGAGGCGTCGGTCGAGACGCGCCCCCAGCCGGTGAAGTCGACCCCGTGCCGCCCGATGATCGCCCCGGTGACGGGGTCGCGCCGCATCGAACCGGGCAACGGCCCGCCCGGCGAGGGCTGCCAGGTCTCCAGCAGCGCGTCGGGAACGGGCTGCGCCGCGCCGTCGTAGACGTGACCGTGCAGCACGATCCCGCCCAGCGCCACGTCGCCGCCGCCCTGGAACGGCAGCGCGTAGCCGTAGAAGGGGCCGACGGTCTGCGAGGGGGTCGGATTCACTCGTCCTCCTCCTGCTCGAACAGGCTGGCGGACGGTCCGTCGAGCACGATGTCCCAGCGGTAGCCGAGCGACCACTCCGGCACCGACAGGTCGTGGTCGTAGGAGGCGATCAGCCGCTCGCGGGCCTTCGGGTCGAGCACCGCGTTGTAGATCGGGTCGAACGGGAAGAGCGGGTCGTTCGGGAAGTACATCTGGGTGACCAGCCGCTGGGCGAAGGCCGTGCCGAACAGCGAGAAGTGGATGTGCGCCGGCCGCCAGGCGTTGCGGTGGTTGCGCCACGGATAGGCGCCCGGCTTGATCGTGGTGAAGGTGTAGCGGCCCTCGTCGCCGGTCAGGCAGCGGCCCAGGCCGGTGAAGTTGGGGTCGAGCGGGGCGGGGTGGTCGTCGCGCTGGTGCGCGTAGCGGCCGGAGGCGTTGGCCTGCCAGACCTCGACGAGCTGGCCGCGCACCGGGCGCCCGGCGCGGTCGAGCACCCGCCCCGTGACGGTGATCCGCTCGCCCAGGGGCTCGCCGACGTGCTGGCGGGTCAGGTCGTTGTCGAGGGCGGTGACGTCGCTGACGCCGAAGACGGGCCCCGTCAGCTCGGCCGCCTCGGGGTCGTCGAGCGTCACCAAGGGCTGTTTGGGGTGGCGGAGGGCGCTGCTGCGGTAGGGGGCGAAGTCGCGGGCGGAGTGGTGGCGGGTGAGGCCCTCCCGCAGGTAGGCCTCGTGCAGCTCCGCGATCTGCGCGGAGATGCGTTCCTGCGTCATGGGGGGCTTCCTTACCTTTCCAGGACGATGGCCAGGCCCTGGCCGACGCCGATGCACAGCGTCGCCAGGCCGGTGCCGGATCCGGCGGCGGCCAGCTGGTGGGCGACCGCGCCGGTCACGCGGGCGCCGGAGGCGCCCAGGGGGTGGCCGAGGGCGATGGCGCCGCCGCGCGGGTTGACGATGGAGGGATCCAGGTCGGGCAGCTCGGCCAGGCAGCCGAGCACCTGGGCGGCGAAGGCTTCGTTGAGCTCGACGACGGACAGGTCGGAGAAGGTGCGCGAGGCCCTGGCCAGGACACGCTTGACGGCCTCGACCGGGGCCAGGCCGAAGTACTGCGGTTCGATCTGGCTGACCGCGCTCGCGCGGACGCGGGCGAGGGGCTCGCGGCCGAGCCTGCGCACGCCCTCCTCGGAGGCGAGCAGCAGCGCCGCGGCGCCGTCGTTGAGAGGGGAGGAGTTGCCCGCGGTGACCGTGCCGCCCTGCTTGCGGAAGGCGGGCTTGAGCTTGGCGAGCGCCTCCAGCGAGGTGTCCGGCCTGATCGACTCGTCCCTGGTGACGCCGTCGACGGCCACGATCTCCGCGCCGAAGTCGGCCTTGGCGGCCTTGTGGTGGCTGGCCAGCGCGTAGGCGTCCTGGTCGGCGCGGGAGATGAGGTGCCTGTCGGCGATCAGCTCGGCGCCTTCGCCGAGCGGCACCGTCCACTCGGGGGCCATCCTGGGGTTGACCAGGCGCCAGCCGAGCGTGGTGGAGACGAGCTCCTGGGGTCCGGCGGGGAAGGCCCGGTCCGGTTTGGGCAGCACCCAGGGAGCCCGGGTCATCGATTCGACCCCGCCCGCGACCACCGTGTCGGCCTCGCCCAGGGCGATCGCGCGGTAGGCCTGGATGACCGCTTCCAGGCCCGAGCCGCACAGCCGGTTGACCGTCGCGCCGGGCACCGGCAGCCCGGCCAGCAGGGCGGCCATGCGGGCGACGTTGCGGTTGTCCTCGCCGGCGCCGTTGGCGTTGCCGAAGACGACGTCCTCGACCTCGGCGCCGGGGGAGCGCTGCAGGAGCCCGGTGATGACGTGCGCGGCCAGGTCGTCGGGCCGGATCGCGGCCAGCGCCCCGCCGTACTTGCCGATGGGGGTGCGGACCGCGTCGACGACGTAGACATCTGCCATGTCTCCGACGCTAGGGGCCCCGATCGGGACGAAGCACGCAAGGGCTTCCGCTGGGCGGAAGCGGCAGCCCGGGCCGGCGGAAGGGCTGAAGCCGGCGGCTCAGGCCGCCAGCGGGAGAGCGGCCAGGGAACGCCCGGCCTCGTGGGCGGCGCGGCGGGCTTCGGCGTGCGCGCCGGCGGCCACGTCACGCAGCCCGTCGAGCGCCGGGTTGACGCCGACCAGGGTGAGCTCCCGCTCCACCACGGTCAGGTCGGCCTCCCAGAGGTCGCCGAGGATGCGGCGCAGGTAGGGCGTGGAGTGGTCCCAGCCCTCCTTGGGCGTGCCGGGGCCGTACCCTCCGCCGCGCACGGTGGCCAGGACGGTCGGCTTGCCCTTGAGCACCGGGACGCCGGTGCCAGCGCCGGTGATGACCAGGTCGATCCAGGACTTGAAGTTCTGCGCGACCCCGTAGTTGTACAGAGGTACGGCCAGCAGCACCGCGTCGGCCTCGGCCAGTTCGGAGGCGAGTCCGGCGGCCAGGGCGAGGGCCTCGCGCTGGGCGGCGGTGCGGTCGGGTTCGGGGACGAATCCCGCGGTCGTGGCCGACGCCCACGCGTCGGAGGGCAGCGGGTGGGTGCCGAGGTGGCGGCGGACGACCGGGTCGCCGGGACGCGCTGCGCTCCACTCCGCCTCCACGAGGTCGGCGAGCTCGGAGCTGGCCGAGCTGCCGGGAAGGATGCTGGCGTCCACGCGGAACAGGGTCATCGAAGGGTCTCCTCTGGGCGATGGTTCTCTTGGTAAACGGACTTTACCCCGCTTGAGCGAAACGGACTTTACCCCGTTTCTGTTCCTGGCGGTAGTCTGGGCGGGTGGATCAAGCGGTCATTCCCCTCGGTGAGCCCCAGCCCGAACGGGCCGACGCGGCGCGCAATCGCCGGCATCTGCTGGCCACGGCCCGGGAGATGGTGGCCGAGCTGGGCGTCGAGAAGGTCACCATGGACCGCCTCGCGGAGCGGGCGTGCCTGGGCAAGGGCACGGTGTTCCGCCGGTTCGGCACCCGCGCGGGCATCTTCCGCGCGCTGCTCGACGACGACGAGACGGCCTTCCAGCAGAGCGTGCTGTCAGGGCTGCCGCCGCTGGGGCCGGGCGCCGAGCCGGTCGAGCGGCTGATCGCCTACGGGCGCGCCAGGATCTGCTTCCTGTACGAACACCATGCGCTGGCGCGCGCCGCGCTCGACGGCAACGAGCCGATCCCGGTCGGCGCCCGCAACACCTCGCAGCTGCACATCCGCATGCTCCTCGGCTGCGCCGCCCACGGCGCGGGGCGGGCCGGGCTGCGGGGTGCCGATCTCGACACCCTCGCGGTGCAGCTCACCGCCGCCCTCGAGGCCCCCATGCTGCTCTTCCTCAACGCCCCCCGGCAGCGCGAGACACCCGAGCTGATCAGGCGGATGGCCGACGGCTGGCAGGACCTCGTCGAGCGTGTCTGCGGGTAATCTCGTTGCTGTGTGCGGTATCACATTTGACTTCGGGATGTGTTAGCGCTAACAATACCTCGACATCCAGATCGGGGAGGTTTCGGATGGGTAAAACGCCGGTGATGGCCGACGTGGCCAGGGAAGCGGGCGTCTCCCACCAGACCGTGTCGCGTGTTCTCAACGGTCATCCGAACGTGCGGGGCGAGACCCGCACCAGGGTGATGACCGCGATCGACAAGCTCGGGTACCGCCGCAACCTCACCGCGAGGGCGCTGGCCACCCGCCGCACGCGCACGCTGGGCGTGGTCAGCTTCGACACCACCTTGTACGGCCCCGCCAGCACGGTCTACGGCATCTCGCAGGCCGCCAGGCAGGCGGGCTACTTCGTCAGCATCGTCAGCCTCAAGTCCATCGACCGCGAGCACGTCCGCGACGCCATGGCCTACCTGGGTGACCAGGGCGTGGACGGGATCGTGGTGGTCGCGCCGCAGCGCGCCGCGTCCGGGGTGCTGGCTGACCTGCCCCGCGGCGTGCCCATCGTGGCCGTCCAGGGCGGGGGAGCCGACGGCGTGCCGCTGGTGCGCGTCGACCACTTCGAGGGCGGCCGGGCCGCCACCCGCCACCTGCTGGAGCTGGGGCACGAGACCGTCTGGCACGTGCGCGGCCCGGCCGGCTGGATCGAGGCCGAGGCCCGGGAGGAGGGCTGGCGCGCGGCGTTGTCCATGGCCGGCCGCCCCATCCCGGAACCGCTGCAGGGCGACTGGAGCCCGGCCGCCGGTTATCGGGCCGGCCGGATCCTGGCCGCCGAGGGGGCGAGCGCCGTGTTCGTCTCCAACGACCAGATGGCCCTTGGCCTGCTCAGAGCCTTCACCGAACTCGGTGTCGACGTGCCCGGCCGGGTGAGCATCGTCGGCTTCGACGACATCCCGGAGTCGGAGTACTTCTCGCCCCCGCTCACCACCATCAGGCAGGACTTCGCCGAGGTGGGCCGGGGCAGCATCGAGCAGCTGCTGCGCAGGATCGAGGGCGTCGAGACGCTGCCGCCTCTCGTCGTGCCGCCGGTCTTGGTGATCCGGGGAAGCACATCAGGGCTGTAGCTCGGAAGATCTACCCGAGATTTCAACGAAGTTTCGGAAATATGTTGACTTCTGTCCGTGTTAGCGCAAACAATCCCAAAACGGAGTTTTCTTCCGTTTTGTGTGTCGCCGAGAGGATCAACCCAATGAGACTAGGACGTATCGGCGGACTCGTGTCCGTCCTTACGCTGGCCGCCACCCTGGCAGCCTGCGGGTCCAGCACCAAGACCGTCGACGCCCAGCCTTCGCAGGCTGCCGGCGGCGACACCGCGGCAGGCGCGCTGATCGGCGTGACCATGCCCACCAAGTCGTCCGAGCGGTGGATCCACGACGGCGACAACGTCAAGGCCGCCCTGGAGAAGCTCGGCTACAAGGTCGACCTCCAGTACGCCGAGAATGACATCCCGACGCAGGCCAACCAGATCGAGAACCAGATCACCAAGGGCGCCAAGCTCCTGATCATCGCCTCGATCGACGGCACCGCGATCACCTCGCAGCTGCAGCAGGCCGCCGACGCGAAGATCCCGGTCATCGCCTACGACCGCCTGATCCGCAACAGCCCGAACGTCGACTACTACGCCACCTTCGACAACTTCAAGGTCGGTGTGCAGCAGGCCACCTCGCTGCTGCAGGGCCTGGGCGTCGACAAGGGCGAGAAGGGCCCGTTCAACGTCGAGCTGTTCGGCGGCTCGCCCGACGACAACAACGCCACGTTCTTCTGGAACGGCGCCATGTCGGTGCTCCAGCCGAAGATCGACGACGGCACCCTGAAGGTCGCCTCCGGCCAGACCGACTTCAAGACCGCCGCGACCCTCCGCTGGGACCCGGCCACCGCGCAGAAGCGCATGGAGGACATCCTCACCAAGACCTACAGCGGCGGCGCCAAGGTCGACGGCGTGCTCTCGCCGTACGACGGCCTGTCCATCGGCATCCTCTCGGCGCTGAAGTCGAACGGCTACGGCACCAGCGGCCAGCCGTACCCGGTCGTGACCGGCCAGGACGCCGAGCTCGCCTCGGTCAAGTCGATCGTCGCCGGTGAGCAGTACTCCACGATCTTCAAGGACACCCGCAAGCTCGCCGAGGCCACCGTCACGATGGCCGACGCCGTGCTCAAGGGCGGCAAGCCCGAGGTGAACAACACCACCGACTACGACAACGGCAACAAGGTCGTCCCCTCCTACCTGCTGGAGTCGGTCGTCGTCGACAAGACCAACTACGAGGACGTCATCGTCGGTGGTGGCTACTACACCGCCGACCAGCTCAAGTAAGGGTCTTGGCCCCGGAGGTGCACGAACCTCCGGGGCCTTCACTGGCGAGGGCGAGAACATGAGCGATCACATCCTGCGGATGAGCGGGATCACCAAGACCTTCCCCGGGGTCAAGGCTCTGCGTGACGTGACCCTGTCGGTACGGCGGGGCGAGATCCACGCCATCTGCGGCGAGAACGGCGCCGGCAAGTCGACGCTGATGAAGGTGCTGTCGGGCGTCTACCCGCACGGCGACTTCGAGGGCTCGATCGAGTTCGACGGGCAGCCGGGGGAGTTCCGCGGCATCCGCGACAGCGAGCACGCCGGCATCGTCATCATCCACCAGGAGCTGGCGCTGAGCCCCCAGCTGTCGGTGGCCGAGAACATCTTCCTCGGCAACGAGCGGGCCAAGCGCGGCCTCATCGACTGGAACCGGACCAACTACGAGGCCGGCGAGCTGATGAAGCGCGTGGGCCTGCGCGACAACCCCACCCGCCAGGTCAGCGACCTGGGCGTGGGCAAGCAGCAGCTGGTCGAGATCGCCAAGGCGCTGTCGAAGAACGTCAAGCTGCTGATCCTCGACGAGCCGACCGCCGCGCTCAACGACGACGACTCCGCCCACCTGCTCGACCTGCTGCGCGGGCTGCGTGACGAGGGCATCACCTGCGTGATCATCTCCCACAAGCTCAACGAGGTCATCTCGATCGCCGACAACGTCACGATCATCCGCGACGGCCAGACGATCGAGACCCTGGACCGGCAGGAGCTGACCGAGGACCGCATCATCGCGGGCATGGTCGGCCGGGCGCTGGACAACCGCTTCCCGCCGCACGAGCCGACGATCGGCGAAGAGGTGCTGCGGATCGAGGACTGGACCGTCCACAGCCCTGCCCAGCCGGAACGCAAGGTCGTCGACGGCGCCTCGCTCACCCTGCGCAGGGGAGAGATCGTGGGCCTGGCCGGCCTCATGGGCGCCGGCCGTACCGAACTGGCCATGAGCGTCTTCGGCCGCGCCTACGGCGTGAACATCTCCGGCTCGATCTACAAGGACGGCGTCCGCATCGAGCCCAAGAGCGTCGGCGAGGCCATCGAGCACGGCTTGGCCTATGCCACCGAGGACCGCAAGAGGTA
This sequence comes from Nonomuraea sp. NPDC050663, assembly GCF_044456985.1. Taxonomy (NCBI): domain Bacteria; kingdom Bacillati; phylum Actinomycetota; class Actinomycetes; order Streptosporangiales; family Streptosporangiaceae; genus Nonomuraea; species Nonomuraea sp. NPDC050663. The sequence goes on along the minus strand of NZ_JBITGL010000010.1, from coordinate 188,636 downwards.
CGGGCTCAACCTCATCGAGGACATCAAGACCAACATCAGCGCCGCCTCGCTCAAGGGCCTCTGGGTCGACGAGGCGGAGGAGTTCAGGGTCGCCGAGGGTTTCCGCAAGAGCATGAACATCAAGGCCCCCGGAGTCTCCAGCGTGGTGGGCAAGCTCAGCGGCGGCAACCAGCAGAAGGTGGTGCTGTCGAAGTGGATCCTCACCGAGCCTGACGTGCTCATCCTCGACGAACCCACGCGCGGCATCGACGTCGGCGCCAAGTACGAGATCTACACGATCATCAACCAGCTCGCCGACCAGGGCAAGGCCGTCCTGGTGATCTCTTCGGAGCTCCCCGAGCTGCTGGGCCTGTGCGACCGCATCTACACCCTCGCCGAAGGGCGCATCACAGGTGAGCTCTCCGGCCGCGAGGCCACCCAGGAGAGCCTCATGCACCTCATGACCAAGGGAAACCCTCGATGACCACCACGACCGCCACCGCCAAGCAGGAGGCCGCCGCCCCCGGCAAGCGCAAGTTCTCGCTGAACCTGCGCTCCAGCGGCATCTACATCGCGTTCGCGCTGATCGTCCTGCTGTTCTCGGTGCTGACCGACGGCGCCCTGCTGCAGCCGCAGAACATCTCCAACATCATCGTCCAGAACAGCTACGTGCTGATCCTGGCGATCGGCATGATCCTGATCATCATCGCCGGGCACATCGACCTGTCGGTCGGCTCGGTGGTCGCCGTGACGGGCGCGCTGGCCGCGGTGCTCATGGTCAACATGGGCCTGGCCTGGCCGCTCGCCCTGGGCGTCACCCTCATCGCCGGCGGTCTCATCGGCGCCTGGCAGGGCTTCTGGGTCGCCTACTTCGGCATCCCGGCCTTCATCGTGACTCTCGCCGGCATGCTGCTGTTCCGCGCGCTCACCATGACCGTCCTGGGCAACCAGGGCATCGGCCCCTTCCCCGACGAGGTCCGCACCCTGGCCAACGGCTTCACCGACGGCTACCTGGGCAACATCGGCCTCGGGCCGCTCGGCGGCGCCGACCTGTTCAGCCTCATCGTCGGCCTGCTCGCGATCGCCGGCATGGCCGCCTCCCAGTGGAAGGCGCGCAAGGGCCGCCTCGGCTACGGCCAGGCGGTCGAGCCGATCGCCCTGTTCGTCGGCAAGCTGGCCGTCGGAGCGGTGCTCATCCTCTTCCTCGTCGTGCAGCTGGCCCGCTTCAAGAACCTGCCGTGGGTGCTGGTGCTGCTGGCCGCCCTGGTGCTCGGCTACTCCGTGCTGGCCGGCCGTACCGTCTTCGGCCGCCGCATCTACGCCATCGGCGGCAACATGCAGGCCGCGGTGCTCTCCGGCGTCAAGGTCAAGAGCGTCGTGTTCTGGCTGTTCGTCAACATGGGCGTGCTGTCGGCCATCGCCGGCATCATCTTCGCCGGCCGCCTCAACCAGGCGGGCCCGACCGCGGGCAACAGCTTCGAGCTCGACGCCATCGCCGCGGCCTTCATCGGCGGCGCGGCCGTCCAGGGCGGTGTCGGCAAGGTCGTGGGCGCCATCACCGGCGGCCTGATCATGGCGGTCATCAACAACGGCATGTCGCTGATCGGTTCGCCGAGCGAGCGCGTGATGCTCGTCAAGGGCGCCGTGCTGCTCGCGGCCGTCGCCTTCGACGTCTGGACCAAGCGTCGCTCCGGCGCGGGACGGTGACCCCGATGCACGTCGTAGGAGTCGACTACGGGACGCTGTCCGGCCGCGCCGTCGTGGTGCGCGTCTCGGACGGCGCGGAACTGGGCAGCGCGGTGCACCCCTACTCCCAGGGAGTGATCGAGGAGGGTCTGCCTCCCGACTGGGCGTTGCAGTCGCCGCGGGACTGGATCGAGGTGCTCAAAGTCGCCGTGCCCGAAGCGGTGCGGGCGGCCGGGATCGATCCGGGCACCGTGATCGGGATCGGCACCGACTTCACCGCCTGCACGATCCTGCCGGCCACCGCCGAGGGTGAGCCGTTGTGTTACGCCGAGCCGGACCGGCCGCACGCGTGGCCGAAGTTGTGGAAGCATCACGCCGCTCAGGCGCAGGCCGACCGGATCAACGTGCTGGCCGCCTCCCGTGGGGAGGCGTGGCTGGCGCGCTATGGCGGGAAGATCTCGGCGGAGTGGGCGTTCGCCAAGGGCTTGCAGCTGCTGGAGGAGGATCCTGAGCTGTACGGCAGGGCCGAGCGGTGGATCGAGGCGGCCGACTGGATCGTGTGGCAGCTGACCGGGGTGGAGTCCCGCAATGTGTGCACCGCCGGGTACAAGGAGATCTTCCAGGACGGCGCCTACCCCTCGCCGGAGTTCCTGGCCGCGCTCCATCCAGGCTTCGCCGGGTTCGTCGGCAAGCTGAACACCGCGCCGATCGCGCCGCTGGGCGGCCTGGCCGGGCGGCTGTCGGCGCAGGCCGCCGCCTGGACCGGGTTGCCGGAAGGGATCGCGGTGGCGGTCGGGAACGTGGATGCGCATGTCACCTCGGCGGCCGCGGACGCGGTGCGGCCGGGGCAGATGGTGGCGATCATGGGCACCTCCACCTGTCACGTGATGCCCTCCGATCGGCTGGCGCAGGTGCCGGGCATGTGCGGGGTGGTCGCCGACGGGGTCGTGCCTGGGTTGTGGGGGTATGAGGCGGGCCAGTCCGGGGTGGGTGACATCTTCGGCTGGTGGGTCGAGCAGGTCGGCCGCAGCCATGAGGAGTTGACCGAGCTGGCCGCCGCGCAGCGGGTGGGGGAGCACGGGCTGGTGGCGTTGGATTGGCACAACGGCAACCGGTCGGTGCTGGTCGATCACCACCTGTCGGGGGTGGTCGTCGGTCAGACGCTGGCCACCCAGCCGCAGGACGTCTATCGGGCGTTGATCGAGGCGACCGCGTTCGGGGCTCGGGTGATCGTGGAGACGTTCGAGGCGGCCGGGGTGCCGGTGGAGGAGTTCATCGTGGCGGGCGGGCTGCTGAAGAACGCGTTTTTGATGCAGATCTACGCTGATGTGCTGCGTCGTCCGTTGTCGGTGATCGGTTCGGATCAGGGTCCGGCGCTCGGTTCGGCGATTCATGCGGCGGTCGCGGCGGGCGCGTATGCCGATGTTCAGGCGGCGTCGAAGGTGATGGGCAAGCGGATCGAGAGGGCGTATGAGCCGGATCCGGAACGCGCTGATGCCTACGACGAGCTGTATGCCGTCTACCGGGAGCTGCATGACGCCTTCGCCGACGGCCGGGTGCTGCACACGCTGCGGGCGTTGAGGAACCGGGCATGAGGAAGATCGTCTGTGACCTGCATGCCGAGCTGGTCAGGAACAACCTGGTGGCGTGGACGGCGGGCAATGTGTCGGGCCGGGTCCCGGGCGAGGACCTGTTCGTGATCAAACCGTCGGGGGTGTCGTATGACGAGCTGACCCCTGAGGCGATGGTGGTGTGTGACCTGGAGGGCAATCTGGTGGAGGGCGAGCATGCCCCGTCCAGTGACACCGCGGCGCACGCCTACGTCTACCGGCACATGCCGCAGGTGGGTGGGGTGGTGCACACGCATTCGACCTACGCCAGTGCGTGGGCGGCCCGGCATGAGCCGATTCCGTGTGTGCTGACGGCGATGGCCGATGAGTTCGGTGGGCCGATTCCTGTCGGGCCGTTCGCGTTGATCGGGGACGACTCGATCGGGCAGGGCATCGTGGCCACGCTCGAGGGCCATCGCTCGCCGGCGGTGCTGATGAAGAACCACGGCGTGTTCACCATCGGCAGGGATGCGCGGGCGGCGGTCAAGGCGGCTGTCATGTGTGAGGACGTGGCCCGCACCGTGCACATCTCCCGGCAGTTGGGTGAGCCGCTGCCGATCGCGCAGGCCGACATCGACCGGCTGTATGACCGCTACCAGAACGTGTATGGACAAAGGAGTGCGCGATGAGCATCTGGTTTTTGACCGGCAGCCAGCACTTGTATGGCGAGGAGACGCTCGCGCAGGTGGCCGAGCAGTCGCAGGCGATCGCGGCGGCGTTGCCGGTGGCGGTGGAGTGGAAGCCGGTGCTGACTGATGCGGCGGCGATCCGGCGGGTGATGTTGGAGGCCAACGCCGACGACGCCTGTACCGGGGTGATCGCATGGATGCACACCTTCTCGCCGGCCAAGATGTGGATCGCCGGGTTGGATGCGTTGCGCAAGCCGTTGCTGCATCTGCATACTCAGGCCAATGTCGAGCTGCCGTGGGCGAGTATCGACATGGATTTCATGAATCTCAATCAGGCCGCGCACGGTGATCGTGAGTTCGGGTTCATTCAGACGCGGTTGGGGGTGCCGCGCAAGACCGTCGCCGGACACGTCAGCGATCCGGCGGTCGACACCCGCATCGCCGCCTGGGCCCGCGCCGCGACCGGCCTGGCCGAGCTGCGCTCGCTCAAGGTCGCCCGCTTCGGCGACAACATGCGCGACGTGGCCGTCACCGAGGGCGACAAGGTCGAGGCGCAGCTGCGCTTCGGCGTCTCGGTCAACACCTACGGCGTCAACGACCTCGTCGAAGCCGTCGACGGTGTCCTCGACAGCGAGATCGACGCCCTCGTGAAGGTCTACGCCGACCAGTACCGCGTCGCTCCTGAGCTGCTCGGCGACCGGCGCGAGTCGCTGCGCTACGCCGCCCGCATCGAGATCGGCCTGCGCGGCTTCCTGGAATCAGGCGGCTTCAAGGCCTTCACCACCAACTTCGAGGACCTCGGCGGGCTGCGCCAGCTGCCCGGCCTGGCCGTGCAGCGGCTGATGGCCGACGGCTACGGCTTCGGCGGCGAGGGCGACTGGAAGACCTCCGTGCTGGTCCGCACGCTCAAGGCGATGGCGCCGGGCGGGGCGACCAGCTTCATGGAGGACTACACCTACCACCTGGTCCCCGGCGAGCAGCTGATCCTCGGCGCGCACATGCTGGAGGTCTGCCCGACGATCGCCGCCGGCACCCCCTCATGCGAGATCCACCCGCTGGGCATCGGCGGCCGCGAGGACCCGGTCCGTCTGGTCTTCGACGCCGCCCAGGGTCCTGGCGTGGTGGTCGGCCTGGCCGATCTGGGCGACCGGTTCCGCCTGGTCGCCAACGAGATCGACCTGGTCGCTCCGCTGAAGCCGCTGCCGAACCTGCCCGTCGCCCGCGCCGTGTGGAAGCCGCGCCCGTCGCTGCCCGTCTCCACCGAGTCGTGGCTGACCGCCGGCGGCCCGCACCACACGGTCCTGTCCAGGTCCGTGGGCGTCGAGGAGCTGAACGACCTGGCCGACATGCTGGGTGTCGAGCTGGTCGTCATCGACCGCGACACCACGCCGCGCCAGTTCGCCAAGGAGCTGCGCTGGAACCAGGCCTACTACCGCCTGGCCGGAGGCTTCTAAGAATTTGCATCATACACATGGCGTGTATGATGCAAATATGGAGGACAGGCCCACGCATCTGATCGAGTTCGAGACGATGCTCTACGAGCGCTTCCGTCACCTGGCCAATCCCTCGGCCAGGCGGCGGGGCGGTCTCGACCGCAGCGCCTACCTCCTGCTCAGCCGCCTCCAGGCGGAGGGGCCGATGTCGATCGGCGAGCTCAGCGACGCCTTCCGTCTCGACGTCTCCACGCTCAACCGCCAGACGGCGGCCATGCTCAAGTCCGACCTGGTCGAGCGCATCCCCGACCCCGACGGCGGCATCGCGCGCAAGTTCCGCATCACCGCCGAAGGGCACGACCGCCTGGAGGAGGAGCGTGCCGCCGGGGTGGCGAGCCTCGACAGGGTCCTGGCCGGGTGGTCCGCCGACGACGTGGCCGCCTTCGCCGGCTACCTGCGGCGCTTCAACACCGACATCGAACGCCTGGCCGGAAGGCCCTGGCCGCGCGGCTGACCGCCCCCAGCTCCGACGAGCTGGGGCTTTTCTTCTCCTGTCCATTTGTATGTAACACACACTGTGCATGATGCATGCACGAGGAGTCCCCCATGGTTCATGCCGCACCACGCTCCGGAAGCACCGGAGGCATCATCGGCGTGCTGGCCGTCGCCGGCATCGTCGCGGCGCTCTCCCAGACCCTGGTCACGCCGCTCATCAGCACCCTGCCGCAGATCCTGCACACCAACGCCGCCGACGCCTCCTGGGTGATCACCATCACCCTCCTGGTGGGCGCGATCGCCACGCCAGTCAACGGCAAGCTCGGAGACCTGTACGGCAAGCGCCGCATGATGCTGATCTCCACGATCCCCCTGGTGGCCGGCTCGATCATCTGCGCCATGGCCACCACCCTCACCCCGATGATCATCGGCCGCGGGCTGCAGGGGCTGGGCATGGGCGTCGTCCCGCTCGGCATCAGCGCCATGCGCGACGTGGTGCCGCCCCAGCGGCTCGGCGCCGCCATCGCCCTGATGAGCTCCTCCCTGGGGATCGGCGGCGCGCTCGGCCTCCCGATCGCCTCCGCCGTCGCCCAGTACGCCAGCTGGCGGGTGCTGTTCTGGGTCGTCGCCGCGCTCACCGCCGCGGTCGCCGCGCTGATCTGGCTGGTCGTCCCCGCCGTCCCCGGCAGGGCGCACGGCCGCCTGGACCTCCCCGGAACGATCGGCCTGGCCGTCGCGCTCGTCTGCCTGCTCCTGGGCATCTCCAAGGGCGCCGACTGGGGCTGGGGCAGCGCCACCACGCTCGGCCTGCTGGGCGCCTCCGCCGTCATCCTGCTCGTCTGGGGCTGGTGGGAGCTGCGCGCCGCCGACCCGCTCGTCGACCTGCGCACCACCGCGCGCAGGCAGGTGCTGCTGACCAACGTTTCGTCGATCTTCGTCGGCGTGGCCATGTACGCCCAGACGCTCGTCTTCATGCAGATCCTGCAACTGCCCGAGGCCACCGGCTACGGCCTGGGCCAGACGATGCTCGCCGCCGGGCTCTGGCTGGCGCCCTCCGGCCTGATGATGATGGCCGTCTCGCCCCTCGGCGCCAAGCTGTCGGACCGCCGCGGCCCCAAGACCACGCTGGCCGCCGGATCGCTGGTGCTGGCCCTCGGGTACGGCACGGCGTTCCTGCTCATGGACCACGCCTGGGGCGTCATGATCGCGGCCTGCGTCGGCACCATCGGCGTCGGCCTCGCCTACGGAGCCATGCCCGCCCTCATCATGGGCGCCGTCCCGCTGTCGGAGACCGCCTCCGCCAACGGGTTCAACACCCTGATGCGCTCCATCGGCACCACCACCTCCGCAGCCGTCATCGGCGTGGTGCTCTCCCACCTGACCATCGACCTGGGCGGCCACACGCTGCCCTCGGAGAGCGGCTTCCAGGTCAGCCTGATGATCGGCGGAGGCGTCGCCCTCGTGGCGGCCATGATCGCGATCGCCCTGCCCAGGGCCCGCACCCGCCGCGAGGCGCCCGCCCTCCTGGCTGGCGACCTGGTGCCCGAGACCGCCTAGCGCACGGCGTAACCGGGGACGGACGGCCAGCGCACGGTCATCACCACCGACTCCTCCTCCGCCTCCCACGAATGATCCTCGCCCACCCCCCACACCACGTAGTCGCCCTGCTCGGCCAGCACCACGTCGCGATCGCGGAACTCCAGCCGGAACCGCCCGCTCACCAGCAGGAGCAGCGCGGTCCTGCGCTCGCCGACCACCCATTCGGCGCGGCGCTCACCCTTGGTGTGCACCCCCCACTTGATCTCCACGTCAGCGCTGTGCCGTACGTCGCCGTCGGGCTGGAAGTGGCCCAGCAGCCAGCCACGCTCGGCAGGGGCGTCGTCGGTGGCGTTCCCGGTATAGATCACGCAGCGTGACGTTAGCGCATCCGCACGAGCAGCCTGCGCACGCGCCGCAGATCCCGCACGCGATGCTCGTACGCCGCCCCCGCGATCAGCACCGCCCCGCCGATGACGTGACCGCCAGGCCGACGTGCCCCTCCGCCCAGGACACAGGCCCACCACCACGGCCGTCACCCCGGTCAGGGCCGGTAGCAGGTCCGTGAGCAGGCGTCGCCTGAAAAGCTTTGCCATTCCCGGTGCTGGAGTGCCGCGTGTTGCTGGGTAGAACGCCGCCATGGTCTTTCTACGACGTGCGGTGCTCGCCGCCGCTGTCCTCGTCGTCGGCATGGCGGGGCCTGCTGTGGCCGAGGTGGACATCTCCCCGTACAAGGCGGAGCCGGGTGACTCGGTGCGGATCACGACCGACGACGGGGGCGACTGCGGTGACGCCGACCTCGTCGCCGAGTCCGACGCCTTCGACGAGGAGGTGGTCCTGGAGCAGCGCGGCGATCTGGCGGTCGGAGTGGCCGACGTCGCTTGGGATGCCGATCCCGGGCGTCACGACGTCGTGGTGGAGTGCGACCGGGCGACGTTCGTCGACGACGGGTCGTTCATCGTGGTCGGCGGGTGGGGGCCCGACACCGGCGGTGGTGGTCTGGCCCTGAACACCGAGCCGGCCGCCGGCAAGGCTCAGGCCGGGGGCAACAGCGAGGTCGCGGGCAAGAGCGAGGTCGGCGGCAAGAGCGACGTCGCCGCCGCTCAGCCCGGGACCGATGGTGTCAAGCTGGTGATGGCCTGCGCGGTGATGGTGATGATCGCAGCCTCGGTCGTCGGCGTCTCGGTGCTCGCGGGCCGTCGCCGCGCCCGGATGCGTGGCTGACGCCGAGGCCCGGGCACCGCGGACCCGGGCGCCGCAGTCCCGGGCGCCGCAGTCCCGGGCCGCGTTGACCCGGGCCGCGTTGGCCCTGGCCGGGCTGGCGTTGCTCCTCGTCGCGACCACCGCGTGCAAGGCGCAGGACCGTGCCACCGTGGGCCCCTTGACGCTGCCCGCCACCGTCAAGGCCGGGCACTGGCCCCGGCAGGTCGGCGAGACCTCCCGCTGGGCCAGGCCGGTGCGCGTCATGGTGCCGCGCCTGAAGATCGACGCCCCCGTCACCGGCATCGGCAGCGGCGAGAAGGGCCGCCTGGAGGCTCCGCCACTGGGCGAGACGAACCTGGTCGGCTGGGACCGCCAATCGCCCGTCCCCGGCAACCCGGGCGCGGCGGTGCTGGTCGGCCATCTCGACACCAAGACGGGCCCCGCCGTGTTCGCCCGCCTCCGTGAGGTGAAGCCGGGCGACACCCTGGCCGTGGTGCGATCCGACGACCAGGTGGTCGTCTATCGCGCCACCGCCACGCAGGAGGTCGGCAAGGCCGACTTCCCTGTCCGCAAGGTGTTCACCTCGTCGGGCGCGCCCGCCATCCGCCTGGTCACGTGCGGCGGCCGCTACGACCACGACCGGGGTTCCTACGACGACAACCTCATCGTGTACGGCGAGCACGCCGGCACCTATCGTGCCGTCGACCTCAGGAAGGGCGTCACCCGCGCCTGACCTCGGCCAGCCGGTCTGCGAGCTCGGTGATCGTCTGCCTGCCTTCGAGCGGCGACAGCCAGGGGGCGGGCAGCGCTTCCTGGCCGAGGGCGGCGCCGAGGAGGTTGCCGGTGAGCGAGCCGGTGGAGTCGCTGTCGCCGGAGTGGTTGACCGACAGCAGCAGCGCCGCCGTCACGGCCCCGCCGGTGACCAGGGCGCAGTAGACCGAGATGGCCAGGGCCTCCTCCGCCACCCACGCCCCGCCGAGCGACTCGACCGCCTCCGGTGAGCGGATCCCGGCGGCGGCGAGCTCGACGGCGTGCTCCAGCGCGGCGGTCGTCTCCTCGTGGGCCGGGTACGAGCGGGTCAGTTCCAGCGCCCCCTCCACGGCCGAAAACAGGGGTTCGCCGCCCGTCACGAGGGTGATGATCGCGGCGAAGGCTCCGGCGGCCAGGTAGCCGGTGGGATGCCCGTGGGTGATCTGGGCGCACGCGGCCGACAACTCGAAGGCGGCCCGTGGGTCGGCGGTGACCAGCCCGAACGGTGCCGATCTCATCACCGTGCCGCAGCCCTTGGACGCGGGGTTCACGTCGCCCGCCGCTCCGGCGCGAAGGGTGTCGTACGGGTCGTGGGTGAGCGTGCGCCGCAGGCCTGACAGGCACGCGTTGCCGGGTGCGCGCCGGGAGTAGAGCCATCCCTGCTCGCGCAGCGCCCCCGTCCGCCACGGCTCGACGGGAGGCGGGGGAGTGCGGTGCTGCTGGGTGTCGAGCCATCGCAGGTACGCCTGCCGTACCTCGTGCACCGGGTCGCCGCCGGCCAGCAGCCCCTCCACGGTGAAGAGCGTCATCTGGGTGTCGTCGGTGATGAGCCCGAGCTGACCGCGCCAATCGGGGACATAGCTCTCTATCCCTGATATGCCATGATTTTTCCGGATCTCGCGCAGTGACTCGAACTCGATCGGCGCCCCCAGAGCGTCGCCGATGGCTCCGCCCAGCAGGCAACCGCGTACGCGGTCGGGAAAATCCATGCTGGCCACGATAAATCATGGCAAATGGGGAAGCGGCCACTCATGCTGCGCCGCTTAGCCGTCCCCCTGACCCTCTGCCTGGTGATGGCGGGGTGCGCCGGGGACAGCAGGGTGACGCTGGATTTCTTCCAGTTCAAACCGGAGGCGACCGAGACCTTCGACAAGCTCATCGCCGCCTTCGAGCAGCAGCACCCGAACATCCGCGTGGTGCAGAACCACGTCCCCAACGCCGAGACCGCCATCAGGGCCCGCCTGGTGCGCGGCGACGTGCCCGACGTGCTCGCCCTGAGCGGCAACAGCGTGTTCGGCGAGCTCGCCGAGGCCGGCGTCTTCCGCGACTTCTCCGGCTACGCCGGGCGCCAGGCGATCAACCCGGCCGTGCAGAAGGTCCTCGACGACCTCGGCACCTACCGGCAGGGCGAGGTCAACGGCCTGCCGATGTGCACCGCAGCCAACCCGATCCTCTACAACAAGGCCATCTTCGACCAGCACGGCGTGCAGCCGCCCAAGACGTGGGACGAGCTGATCGCCGCAGCCAAACGGTTCCAGGCCGCCGGAGTCACCCCGTTCTACCTGACGCTCAAGGACGCCTGGACGGCGCTGCCCACCTTCAACTCCCTGGCCGCCAACCTGGCGCCACCCGACTTCTTCGCCGGCCGTACGGCGGACCGCACGACCTTCGCCCAGGCCTACCCCGACGTGGCGCGCAAGCTCGCCGAGCTCTTCCAGTACGGCCAGCCCGACCGTTTCTCGCGCGGCTACGACGAGGGCAACAGGGAGTTCGCCCAGGGCAAGTCGGCCATGTACCTCCAGGGGACCTTCGCCATCCCGGCGATCCGCGAGGCCGAGCCGGACTTCGAGATCGGCGCCTTCACCCCGATGGAGCGCCTCGTCACCGGCGTCGACGTGGTGATCACGATGCCGCGCGAGCCGCGACGCCCGCGCGAGTCGCAGCTGTTCGTCGACTACCTGATGAGCCCCGAGGTGATCCGCGCCTACACGCGCGAGCAGGTCTCCATCCCGTCGCTGAAGGACGCGGAGTCGGACGACCCGACCCTCCAGCCGCTCGTGCCGTACTACACCGCCGGGAAGGTCACCGGCTACCCCGACCACCACATCCCGCTGGCGGTCGGCCTGGAGCGGCTCGTGCAGCAGTTCCTCATCGACGGCGACCAGCGGGAACTGCTGGCCGAGCTCGACAGCGAATGGGACAAGGTCATGGAGCGCCGCTCATGAGCCGGGCCTACTACTGGATGGTCGTGCCCGCCTTCGTGCTGTTCTTCCTGCTGCACACCGTGCCGGTGCTGCAGGGCTTCTACTACAGCCTGACCGACTATCCCGGGTACGGCGAGCACGCCTTCGTCGGCATCCGCAACTACGTCAACCTGTTCAAGGACGACCGTGTCCTGGAGGCCTACCTCTTCACCTTCCAGTTCGCGATCGTCGCCACCATCCTGACGAACGTGATCGCGCTGGCGGTGGCGGTGGGCCTCAACGCACGCATCCGCTTCCAGACGGCGCTGCGCGGCATCTACTTCATCCCGAACGTGCTGGCCATCCTCATCGTCGGCTACATCTTCAACTACCTGTTCGCCAACTCGGTCCCGGCCATCTTCGGCGGGACCAACATCCTGGCCGATCCCGACCTGGCCTGGATCGGCATCGTGATCGTGGCCGTGTGGCAGGCGGTCGCCTTCAACATCGTCATCTACCTGGCGGGCCTGCAGACGATCCCCGAGGACCTGCACGAGGCGGCCATGATCGACGGCGCGGGCAGGTGGCGGCGGTTCTGGTCGGTGGTCTTCCCGCTGATCGCGCCGTTCTTCACGGTGAACATGGTGCTCTCGGCCAAGAACTTCCTGCAGGTCTTCGACCACATCGTGGCGCTGACCAACGGCGGTCCCGGCAGCGCGACGACCTCGGTGTCGCTGCTCATCTACACCGGCGGCTTCCAGGGCGGGGAGTACGCCTACCAGACGGCCAACGCGATCGTCTACTTCGTGATCATCGTGCTGGTCTCGATCTTCCAGCTGCGCATCCTGCAGCGGCGGGAGGTGACGATGTGAGGCGCAACTGGTGGCTGACCGCGCTCTTGGCGGCCGGATCGCTGACGGTGCTCGTGCCGCTCTACTTCACCGTGGTGACCGCGCTGAAGACCCCGGAGGAGCTGGCCGGAGCCGGGTTCGACCTGCCGAGGAATCCGGCGTGGGGCAACTTCGCCGAGGCCTGGGAGCTGACGGACTACCCGCAGGCGGCGCTGAACAGCGCGCTCATCACGGTCGGGGCGGTGGCGCTGACGTTGCTGACCAACTCGCTGGTCGCCTACGCCATCGCCCGCAACTTCCACCGCAAGCTCTTCAAGGGCCTGTACTTCTACTTCGTCTCCGCGCTCTTCGTGCCCTTCCCGATCATCATGCTTCCCGTGGTGAAGCAGACCTCGCTGCTCGGGCTCGACAACCAGGCCGGGCTGATCCTGCTCTACGTCGTGTACGGCCTGGCCTTCAACATCTTCCTCTACGTCGGTTACATCCGGTCGATCCCGAGTTCGCTGGAGGAGGCGGCCAGGGTCGACGGCGCGGGCACCTGGACGGTGTTCTGGCGCGTGATCTTCCCGCTGCTCGCCCCGATGAACGCCACCGTCGGCATCCTGACCTTCCTGTGGGCGTGGAACGACTTCCTGCTGCCGCTGGTGGTGTTGTCGAGCCCGGACGCCCAGACCCTGCCGCTGGTGCAGTACGTCTTCCAGTCGCAGTTCAACACCAACCACACCGTCGCCTTCGCCTCCTATCTGATGGCGCTGGCTCCCGTGCTGCTGGTTTACGTCTTCGCGCAACGCTGGGTCATCTCAGGTGTGTTGCGGGGCTCCGTCAAGGGTTGATGGCCCCGAGCCCCTCTGAGAGATTGCGGGTGATATTTCACCACTTGTCCCGGAGGTCACGCGGTGCCACCCTTACGCCCTGCCCTCGCATTCGCCCTCGTCCTGACCCTGGCCACCCCCGCCCAGGCCGCGCTCGCCCAGGGCACCCCGCCCTTCATCTCGGGCGGCCGCACCCAGCCGGTGCACTCCTACACCGACGCCATCCGCGAGCACGTCTACGTCGAGTCCACCATCGACAGCGACGCCGACGGCCGCCTCGACCGCGTCCGCGTCGACATCATCCGGCCGCGCACCGACGCCAGGGTGCCCGTCATCATCGACGAGAGCCCGTACTACGACAACTCCGGCCGCGGCCCCGAGCGGGAACGCAAGGCCTACGACGCCAACGGCGACCCGATCAAGTTCCCCCTCTTCTACGACAACTACTTCGTCCCGCGCGGCTACGCCGTCCTCAACGTCGACATGCTCGGGACCACCAAGTCCGACGGCTGCCCCGACGTGGGCGGACCCGCCGACGTCCTGGGCGGCAAGGCCGTCATCGACTGGCTCAACGGCCGCGCCACCGCCTACCGCGCCGACGGCGGCACCGCCGTCGCCTCCTGGAGCAGCGGCAAGGCCGCCATGATCGGCAAGTCCTACGACGGCACCCTCGCCAACGCCGTCGCCGCCACCGGCGTCCAGGGCCTGACCACGATCGTCCCCATCTCCGCGATCAGCTCCTGGTACGAATACCAGCGCTCGTACGGCGTGCTCTACAACAGCCTCAACTACCCGGGCTTCCTGGCCGGAGCCGTCGACACCGACGGCGCCGTCAAGTGCGCCCCCGTCCGCGACCGCCTCAACGCCGAGGACGGCGACGAAAGCGGCAATTACACCCCGTTCTGGCAGGCTCGCGACCACCGCGCCGACCTGTCGAAGATGCGCGCCAGCGTCTTCGCCGTGCACACCGTCAACGACCTCAACGTCAAGCCCGACACCTGGTCACGCTGGTGGGACGCGCTGGCCAAGCGCGGCATCCCCCGCAAGGTCTGGGTCGGGCAGTACGAGCACGTCGACCCCTTCGACTTCGAGGGCAGGCGCGAGCTCTGGGTCGACACCCTGCACCGGTGGTTCGACTACTGGCTGCACGGCGTGCGCAACGACATCATGCGCGAGCCCCGCGCCGACGTGCAGCTGTCGCCCACCAAGTGGATCACCCAGCGCGACTGGCCCGCACCGCACACCATCCCGGTGGCGCTGCGCCCCTCGGCGGACGGCTCGCTCGGCCTGCTGCCCGCCCGCCCCGGCTCCACGGCGTCGTTCACCGACGTCAAGCTGACAGAACCCCAGATGGTCGCCGACGTCGGAGTGCCCAACCCGGGCAGGGCGGCCTTCACCACCGCCCCGCTCCCGCTGGACCTGCGCCTGTCGGGCACCCCCGAGGTCGACCTGCGCCTCACCCTCGACAAGCCCGCCGCCAACCTCACCGCCCTGCTCGTCGACTTCGGCGAGACCCCGCGCGTCGACTGGCGCGTCGGCCAGGGCATCGTCCAGCAGCCGACCGAATCGTGCCACGGCGAGAGCTCGCCCGACGACGACGCCTGCTACCGCACCTTCGGCACCGCCGTCGCCACCCGGCCCTACGAGATCGTCGCACGCGGCTGGATCGACACCCAGAACCGCTCGTCGCTGTCGACCTCCACGCCGATCGAGCCCGGCGTCTCCACCCGGATCCGGTGGAGCACCCTGCCGCAGGACTACGTCTTCCGCAAGGGCAACCGCATGGCCCTCATCGTGGCGGGCACCGACAACTCCTACAACCGCGCCGACATCGCCACCGGGTCGCTGGTGACGCTCGACCTCACCCGCAGCTCGATCCGGGTGCCGCTCGTCATCACGGCGCCCCTCACCACCGACGAGGTCCCGCAGAGCCGTACGCTCTGGCAGGGCCCGACGCTGGTCGACCTGCCGGAACCCACGTCCGAGTTCTTCTAGGAGGCCACCCGCCCAAGGCATGGCGGCCGCTTCGCGCCAGGGGAGCCGGGCCCGCAAGGCATGGTCCCTCCAACCGGACGCTTCGCGTCAAGGGGGTCGGGGCTGCGCTGTGCGGGGCTCCGCCCCGCGCCCCGCACGGGGGGCCTGCCGGCCCCCCGGCACCCCCGGTCCTCGCCCGTGGCGACGGCGACGATGGTCACCCAGCTCCGCAGTCGCCTTCTGGCGGGGAAGGCAGCTGCGGGGAGCTGCTGCCCCAGGCCGTGGCTACCTCGTGGTGGTCGGCTTCAACGGGTAGGCAGGCTGGAAATGGCAGGACTCGATCGACGTCATCGGCCGACCTGGATGTGCCGCTCAGGACCGATCCCACCAGGCACGGGCTTCGCGGCCCACGCATCCCTTGTTCGCCGCCCGACCAGTGCCGGATGATCCGACGGTGGTGAACCGTCGCCCGCAAACGCAGGAGCGTGATCATGAATGAGCACCGAAGCGGCCCGTTCTGGGATGTCATGGCAGGCAAGATCCCCCCACCCCCGCGGCGGAACTGCTCGGCTGGGAGCTGATCGCGGTCGATCCCGACGAGGGCACGATCGAGGTGGCGTTCAAGGCGACCGAGCAGTTCGTCAACCCCGTCGGCGTGATCCAGGGCGGCTTCCTGGCCGCGATGCTCGACGACACGCTGGGCCCGGCGCTGGTGGCCGGGCTGGGGGTGGGGCAGTTCGCCCCGACGCTCGACCTGCACGTGCAGTTCCTGCGCCCCGCCCGCCCCGGCCGGCTCGTGGGACGCGGGCGGGTCGTGCAGCGGGGGAGCGAGGTGTGCTTCCTGGCGGGCGAGCTGGCGGGCCCCGACGGGCGGCTGGTCGCGGTGGCGACGGCGACGGCGAGGATCCAGGCCGTCAGGGGGAGCGACTAGCGCCGGGGCCGCAGGTGCTGGACGGTGATGCCGCACTCGAACAGCCGCGACTCCACCATCGTGAGCGGGGTGTAGGCGCCCGCGGGGAAGACCGGGATGCCCGCCCCGATCGCGGTCGGGTTGACGAACAGGTGCAGGTCGTCGACCAGGCCGGCGGCGATCAGGCTGGTGACGAGCGTGCTCCCGCCGTAGGCGATCAGGTCGCCGCCCGGCTGGGCCTTGAGGCCGTTGATGGTCTCGGCGAGGTCGCCGCCGGCCACGACGGCGTTCTTCCACGGCGACTCGGTCAGCGAGTCGGTGATCACGACCTTGGGCGTGTTGTTCATCCAGTCGATCGATTCCTGGGTCTCGCCCTCGGGGCCCGACTCCCACACGGGGATGAACCCCTCGGCGAGCTTGCGGCCCAGCACGATGGTGTCGACGGACTTGCCGAGCTCGTCGGTGTAGGCGCTCAGCGCGTCGTCCCACGGGAAGGTCAGGAAGTCCATCTGGCCCTCGGGGCCGCCCATGTATCCGTCGACGCTGACCTGGGTCTGGAGCTTGAGCTTGCGCATGGCCGGGTTCCCTTCATCGGTTCGTTCGTTGTGGCTTCAGCATCGCGGCCGGCTCTTACCGGATCCTTACGGCGGCCTTCAGTCCCACCAGAAGGACCACGAGTGGCCGCCGACCAGCTGCTCGGCGTAGCCGCGCAGGTCTCCGGCCCCCTGGATCACGTTGTCGGGGCAGAAGGTCCAGTGCTCGGCGGCGACGTGCAGGGCGTGCTCCAGGTCGGCGGGCGGGGCGGCCACGCTCAGGTCGATCGTGTTGAAGCCCAGGCAGACCACGCGGGCCCCGAACCGGTCCTCCCACGAGCGCACCACGGCCGCCATCGGCACCTGCCACTCGTTGTGGTGGATGGCGCCCTGCCACCCGGTGGCGACCAGCGCGTCGGCGCCTCGTCCCGCCGCCGCCAGCCCCAGCGGCATGCCGCGGTCCTCGAGGGACTTGGCGAACCAGTCGGCGACCACGTCGGGATCGGCGACGGGCACGCCGGGTTCGGCCAGGCCGGGGCAGAGCGCGCCGAACGGCTCCAGCTCCGCCAGGGCTTGGGGCGCCGCCTGGGCGACCCACTCCTGCCACACCTCGGCCATGAAGCCCTCGGCGGTGAAATGATCGATCATGGCGGGATCGTCGGGCACCACGCGGGCGGCCGACCACGGCTGGTGGGTTTCCTCCAGCAGCAGGGGCCAGAGCCCGCTGCGCCGGTGCGCGGCGCGCATCGCCGACCACAGCCCCGGCGGCGACGGGTCGAAGCTGATCCAGAACGCCGGCCGTTCGTCTTCGGTGCGGAGCAGCTCGCCCTCGGGCAGCACGGCAGGGAGCGTGCGCCCCTTACCGCCGTCGGCGAACAGCTGGCGCAGCTCGGGAGTGAGCTGATGATCCTCCATGCCGGGCACTATCGTAGTGGCCCGATCTTTACGGAGGCTGGAAGTGACGTTTGCCCATGGCGCGGTGCTCTGCGACTTCGACGGGGTGCTGCGGCATTTCGACGACCAGGCGCGGGCCGACATCGAGACCAGGCACGGCCTGGCACCGGGGGAGCTGCTGAAGGCGGCCTTCGACCCCGCCATCATGACCCCCGCGTGCCTGGGGCGGATCACCGCCGAGGAGTGGGTGGAGCGCCTGGCGAGCGTGGTCGGGGAGCCGGCGGCCGAGGAGTTCTCGCGCGTGCCGTCGTGGATCGACGAGGAGGTCAAGGCGATCCTCACGGGGCTCCAGCAGCACGTGCCGGTGATCCTCGTGACCAATGCGATGACCTCGCTGGAGCGCCAGCTCGACGAGCTGGGCCTGACCTACTTCGCCGACGACGTGGTCAGCAGCGCCCGCGTCGGCGTGGCCAAGCCGGATCCACGCATCTACCTGATCGCGGCCGAGCGGGCGGGCGTGCCCGTTGAACGCTGCCTGTTCGTCGACGACCGGCTGGAGAACGTGGAGGCGGCCATGGCGCTGGGCATGACCGCCGTCCACTTCACCTCGCCCGCCGACCTACAGCGCCATGTCGAAGAAGCGACGTTCCAGGGTGACCGCGCGGCGGAAGACGTCTAGCACGTCCTCGCGGTGGGCGGGGCCGACCCGGTCCAGCTCACCGCGCAGGAAGGCGACCCAGGCGCGGAACTCCCGTCCTTCGTGCAGCTCGATCCATTCGCGGTGGATCCAGCTGTCCGGGTACGGCTGCGCGGCGCGCGAGGCCCAGCCGAGGTAGCTCCACTCGGCCACGCACAGCACCGCCACGATGAGCTCGTAGCGCTGGCCGTGCCGTACCTCGTCCATCAGGGCCTGGAAGTCGGCGGTCACCGGCTCCGGTGGCGCGCTCGCGGCGCCCAGGGCCTCGATCGCCCGGTGGAAGTAGGTCTTCTCCGAGGTGGTGGCCACGTGCCCGAGGAACTGCCCGTACGGCACGCGCGCCTCGAACGAGTCTGCACTGGCCACCGCCGCGCCGAGCAGTGCGGTGAAGGAGTCGACGAACTGGAAGTCCTGGACGAGGTAGCGGCGCATGTCCGCCTCGCCGGAGTTGATCGCCATCGCGAACGGGTGGCCGACCACCGCGTCCCACTCCTCGCGACACTGCTCGCGCAACCATTCACTGAAGCTCACCCGGGCACTCTAGTAGCCGCCGGAGGAACTGCTCGTGGGCGAGGGGACGGGGTTCTGCTGCTGCTGCGACTGCTGGGCGGGGTCGCCGGATCCGGCGGGGCGCAGCAGGCCGATGAGCCCGTGCTGGGCGCCGTCGATGCCCGCGCTGAACCAGATCGCGTTGGTGCCGCCGTTCTCGGCCGTGCCCGGCTCCAGGTCCCACAGGCCGGGCAGGACGACGGTCCGTCCGCCGGCGTCGCGCAGGGCGCCCAGGTGGCGGCCGCGCTTGAAGACGTGGACGGTGCCGTCGCCGAAGTTGCCGACGAGCAGCGCGCCCGCGTAGGCGCCGAAGCCGCGGGGCGCCACGGTGACCGCCCAGGGCGCGTTGAGCGCGCCTCGGCTGATGCGGCCGGTCAGGCGGCCGTCTGAGCTGAAGCGGCTGACGAAGCCCTTGCCGCGTCCGGCGACGGACTTGCCGGTGGCCGGGTCGCGCAGGGCCCACGAGACCCAGACGCCGTCACCGGCGACCGAGACGTTGAACGGGTGGTAGGTGCGCGGGACGGCCGGGTCGCGGAACTGCCAGCGCGCGAGCCGTACCCTGCTGAAGTCGTCGTCGAAGGCGTGGATCCTGCCCCCGGCGAAGTCGGCGGCCAGCAGGAACGGGCCGTCGTCGGTCTCCATCAGGGCCAGGCCCTTGTAGTCGGCGCCGCGAGTGAACGCGCCGATGATCGCGTTGGCCGGGTCGGCCTCGGCGTTCCATCCGGTGATCGCCCCGCTGGGGCTGGAGAAGATGAACGTGGCGGGCTTGCCCTTGACGGTGAATCCGTCGGTGGGGTTGACGACCTGGCCGGTCGGGGCGCCCCCGGGGATGGCGACCTCGGTCGGCTCCTTCTTGCCCTGGCCCGAGTAGACGGTGGCCGAGCCGGTGCCGGTGTTCGACACCCACAACGTCTTGCCCATCGCCAGGCCCCACGGGTTGACGACCTTCGGATCATGGACCGCGGCCCTGCCCTTGACGTCGGAGACGAGGTTGACGACGTCGAAGCGCTGACGCGGGGTCGTGGTCGCGGCTTCGGCGGGTGCTCCGGTGAGCACGACGAGCGTCGCAGCGCAGAGTGTCATGATGCGGTGCTGCATCTGGGCCTCCTAGGTTTGCGCTTGTGACGCGAGGTACGCGGGGGACGGAAGGGGGGTTCATTTTTGGGTATGGGGACCTCATGAACGTTCTGGGCATCGACATCGGCGGATCCGGGATCAAGGGAGCGCCGGTGGACCTGGAGAAGGGCGAGCTGGCCGACGAGCGGCTGCGCATCCCGACTCCGCAGCCGGCCAAGCCGGAGGCCGTGGCCGAGGTGGTCGGCGAGATCGTCAAGCACTTCGACGCCACCGGGCCGATCGGCGTGACCTTCCCCGGGGTGGTGGTCGACGGCGTCGTGCGCACGGCGGCGAACGTGCACCACTCGTGGGTCGGCGTCGACGCGGGCGAGCTGTTCGGCGGGGCGGTCGTGCTCAACGACGCCGACGCGGCCGGCGTGGCCGAGATGACCTTCGGCGAGGGCAGGGACCGCAAGGGCGTCGTGCTGATGCTGACCTTCGGCACCGGCATCGGCAGCGCCCTGTTCGTCGACGGCACGCTGGTCCCCAACACCGAGCTGGGCCACCTGGAGCTGCACGGCAAGGACGCCGAGCACCGCGCGTCCGACCGGGTGCGCGAGGAGCACGACATGAGCTGGGACAAGTGGGCCGAGCGGGTCGAGGAGTATCTCCTTCACGTGGAGATGCTCTTCTCGCCCTCGGTCATCATCATCGGCGGCGGCGTCTCCAAGAAGGCCGACAAGTTCCTGCCGCACGTGAAGCTCTCGACCCCGGTGGTGCCCGCCTCGCTGCAGAACCAGGCGGGCATCGTGGGGGCGGCGATGGCCGCCGCCGCCCGCCGATGAGTTTTCGCCGCGCCGCCGGTCTGTAGTGGTGAAGGCATTCACCACGAAGAGGGAGACAGCCATGCAGAAGATCACGCCGTTCCTGTGGTTCGACAACCAGGCCGAGGAGGCCGCGGCCTTCTACTGCTCGGTCTTCAAGAACTCGCGCATCGTGCGGGTCGAGAAGTACGCGAACGCCTCGCCGGACGGCAGCGACGTCACCCAGGTCGTCTTCGAGCTCGACGGCCAGCCGTACTACGCGCTCGACGGCGGTCCCGAGTTCAAGTTCAACGAGGCCGTCTCGCTGTACGTCGACTGCGCCGACCAGGAGGAGGTCGACGAGCTGTGGGCCGCGCTCACCGCCGGCGGCGGCGAGCCGGGACCGTGCGGCTGGCTCAAGGACAAGTACGGCCTGTCGTGGCAGATCGTGCCGCGGTTCCTGACCGATCTCGGCACCGACCCGAACAAGGAGGCGGCGGGCCGGGCCCTGCAGGCGATGCTGAAGATGTCGAAGATCGACGTCCAGGCCCTGCGGGACGCCTACAACGGCTGATCGGGTGCGATGGGCCGGCCGAAGGTCACGGCCTGCAGCACCGCGGGCGGGGCGCTGTCGCGCAGGGCCGCGTCGGGCAGGGCGCCGAGCGCGTCGTTGACCGTGGAGAAGCTGATGCGCAGCGCGAGGTAGAGGGTGAGGGCGAAGATCTCGCTGTCGCCGAACCCGGCCTCGCGCAGCGCCCGCACGTCGGCCTCGGTCGTGGAGTTCGGGTCGCGGGCGAGCTTGCGCGCCCAGGCGGCCATCACCCGCTCGCGCTCGTCGAGCCCCTCGTCGTCGCCGCGGATCGCCGCGGCGTCCTCGATC
The DNA here is from genome assembly GCF_044456985.1 of Nonomuraea sp. NPDC050663. NCBI lineage: Bacteria > Bacillati > Actinomycetota > Actinomycetes > Streptosporangiales > Streptosporangiaceae > Nonomuraea > Nonomuraea sp. NPDC050663. The sequence goes on along the minus strand of NZ_JBITGL010000010.1, from coordinate 167,173 downwards.
TTGGCGCCCCAGGCCAGCGAGCAGTAGGAGTCGCCCAGCGCGGCGGCGCAGGCGGTGACCAGCACGCCCCGGTCGCGCACGCTCAGCCCGAGCTTGTCGGCGGTCAGGCCGAGCAGCCCCATGAGCCCCGCGTGCGCGTCGGGCAGGTGCGCCCAGAGCCGGGTGAGGTTCATGACGTAGCCGCGGTCGGCCAGGTCTTCTTCGAACATCCCTGCGTCCTCGGCGGGAACGAGGAAACTCATCGCTTGACCTCCACGGGGTCGGATCGGCTGCGGCGGCACCAGCAGTGATCCTCACCCGCTGGATCGATCCCGTCCAGCGTGCCGCCCGATATTCGGATGCGGGCGGCCGCACCGTCAGGCACCATTGGCGGTTGGCTTCGCAGTCCCGAATATCCTTGAAAGCAACATGGGAACATCCGACCTTCACGCACGCCTGTCCGATCTGATGCCGCGCGACCAGCGGCGGATTCGGCGCAGGCTCGACGGCACACGCAGGGTCAAGAGCCGCGAGGCCCGCGAGAAGATCACGGCGGAGATCCTCGCCGACGTCGAGCGGGCCGAGCAGCGGGTGGTGCGGCGCCGCGAGGCCGTGCCGGTCGTCAGCTACCCGGAGAACCTGCCGGTCTCCCAGCGCCGTGACGACATCCTCGCGGCGATCCGCGACAACCAGGTCGTGATCATCGCCGGTGAGACGGGCTCCGGCAAGACCACCCAGATCCCGAAGATCTGCCTGGAGCTCGGCCGCGGCGTGCGCGGCCTCATCGGCCACACCCAGCCGCGCCGCATCGCCGCCCGCACGGTCGCCGAGCGCGTCGCCGAGGAGCTCGGCACCACCCTGGGCGAGGTCGTCGGCTACAAGGTGCGCTTCACCGACCAGGGCAGCGACCGCACCCTGGTCAAGCTGATGACCGACGGCATCCTGCTGGCCGAGCTGCAGCACGACCGGCTGCTGGAGCAGTACGACACGATCATCGTCGACGAGGCCCACGAGCGCAGCCTCAACATCGACTTCATCCTGGGCTACCTCAAGCAGCTGCTGCCAAGGCGGCCCGACCTCAAGGTCATCATCACCAGCGCCACGATCGACCCCGAGCGCTTCTCCCGCCACTTCGGCGACGCGCCGATCATCGAGGTCTCCGGCCGCACCTACCCCGTCGAGGTGCGCTACCGGCCGCTCGACGAGGACGACGACCAGACGCAGGGCATCATCGACGCCTGCAAGGAGTTGTCGCTGGAGGGCCAGGGCGACATCCTGGTGTTCCTTTCGGGCGAGCGCGAGATCCGCGACACCGCCGACGCGCTGGGCAAGGCGCAGCTGCGCAACACCGAGATCCTGCCGCTGTACGCCCGGCTGAGCGCCGCCGAGCAGCACAAGGTGTTCCAGTCGCACACCGGCCGCCGCATCGTGCTGGCCACCAACGTCGCCGAGACGTCGCTGACCGTGCCCGGCATCAAGTACGTGGTCGACCCCGGCTTCGCCCGCATCTCGCGCTACAGCCACCGCACCAAGGTCCAGCGCCTGCCCATCGAGGCGATCTCGCAGGCCAGCGCCAACCAGCGCAAGGGCCGCTGCGGCCGCACCAGCGACGGCATCTGCATCCGGCTCTACGAAGAGGAAGACTTCGTCGGCAGGCCGGAGTTCACCGACCCCGAGATCCTGCGCACCAACCTGGCCAGCGTCATCCTCCAGATGACCTCCATCGGCCTGGGCGACATCGAGGCCTTCCCGTTCGTCGAGCCGCCCGACAAGCGCCAGGTCAAGGACGGCGTGAACCTCCTGCACGAGCTGGGCGCCTTCGACGCTGAAGGGTCGATCACCGGGGTCGGGCGCAAGCTCGCCCAGCTCCCGGTCGACCCCAGGCTCGCCCGCATGGTGCTCGAGGCCGACAAGAACGGCTGCCTGCGCGAGGTCATGGTCATCGTGGCCGCCCTCTCGATCCAGGACCCTCGCGAGCGCCCGGCCGACAAGCAGCAGCAGGCCGACGAGAAGCACCGCCGCTTCGCCGACCCCGAATCCGACTTCCTGACCTACCTGAACCTGTGGAACTACGTCAGGGAGAAGCAGAAGGAGCTGTCGTCGAGCGCGTTCAGGCGGCTGTGCAAGGCCGAGTTCCTGAACTACCTGCGGGTGCGCGAGTGGCAAGACATCTACAGCCAGATCCGCCAGTCGCTCGGCGCCCAGCCCAACAGCACCGACGCCGAGCCGTACACCGTGCACGTCTCGCTCCTGGCCGGCCTGCTGTCGCACCTGGGCGTCAAGGACGTCGTCGACAAGAACGTCCAGGAGAAGGGCCGCCGCCCGCTCACCGAGTACGTCGGCGCGCGTAACGCCCGCTTCGCGATCTGGCCGGGGTCCGCGCTGGCCAAGAAGCAGCCCGCGTGGGTGATGTCGGCCGAACTGGTCGAGACCTCCAGGCTCTGGGCGCGGGTCAACGCCAAGATCGAGCCCGACTGGGTCGAGCCGCTGGCCGCGCACCTCCTCAAGCGCACCTACTCCGAGCCCCACTGGGAGAAGGACCAGGGCGCGGTCATCGCCCTGGAGAAGGTCACGCTGTACGGCATGCCGCTGGTCGTGGGGCGCAAGGTCAACTACGGCCGCATCGATCCCGAGATCTCGCGCGACCTGTTCATCCGCCATGCCCTGGTGCAGGGCGAGTGGGACAGCCACCACAAGTTCCTCAAGGAGAACCGCAAGCTGCTCGAAGAGGTCGAGGAGCTGGAGAACCGCGCCCGGCGCCGCGACATCATGGTCGACGACGAGGCGCTGTTCGACTTCTACGACCAGCGTGTCCCGGCCGACGTGGTCTCGGTGCGCCACTTCGACAACTGGTGGAAGCGCGAACCGGACAAGGACCTGCTCACCTTCACGCCGGAGATGCTGGTCAACCAGAACGCCGACGTCAGCGTGCAGGACTACCCCGACACCTGGCGCCATCTCAACCAGCGCATGCGGCTGACCTACCAGTTCGAGCCGGGCGCCGACGCCGACGGCGTCACCGTGCACGTGCCGCTGCAGATGCTCAACCAGTTCAGCTCCGACGGCTTCGACTGGCAGATCCCCGGCCTTCGCGAGGAGCTGGTCACCGAGCTGATCCGCTCGCTGCCCAAGCACATCCGCCGCAACTTCGTGCCCGCGCCCAACTACGCCAAGCAGGTCCTGGCCGCCGTCGAGCCCGGCAAGGAGCCGCTGCTGGAGGTGATGGAGCGCGAGCTGCTGCGGCTGACGGGCGTGCGGGTGCCGCGCGAGGCCTGGCAGCTCGACCACCTCCCCGACCACCTGCGCGTCACCTACCGCGTCGTCGACGAGCGCAAGAAGAAGATCGCCGAGGACAAGGACCTCGACGCTCTCAAGAAGCGCCTGGCGCCCAAGCTGCGCCAGCGGTTGTCGGCCGCCGCCGACGACCTGGAGCGCACCGGGCTGCACACCTGGAGCTTCGGCACCCTGCCCAAGCTCTTCGAGCAGGGCCGCATGAAGGGTTACCCGGCCCTGGTCGACAACCAGGAGTCCGTGGCCATCAAGATCTTCGACACCGAGGCGCAGCAGCGCCGCTCCATGTGGACCGGCACCCGCCGCCTGCTGCTGCTCAACGTGGTCAACCCGGCCAGGCAGCTGCTCGGCGGCCTGTCGAACCAGGCCAAGCTCGCCCTGTCGCGCTCGCCGCACGGCGGCGCGGTGGCGTTGTTCGACGACGTGGTCACCGCCGCGGTCGACAAGCTCATGCACGACCTGGGCGGACCGGCCTGGGAGCCGGTCGCCTTCGACCGGCTCTACCAGCACGTGCGGGCCGAGCTGTACGACACCGCCAGGGACGTCCTGGCCAAGACCGAGCAGATCCTGGCCACCTGGCACTCGATCGGCACCATGCTCGACGCGGCCAGGCCGAGCGACTCCGTCGACGACATCAGGCACCAGCTGTCGACCCTCGTCTACGCCGGATTCATCACCTCCACCGGGGCCCGCCGCCTGCCCGACGTCTCCCGCTACCTGCGGGCCATCGAGCGGCGCCTGACCAAGCTGCCCGAGGAGCCGTGGCGCGACGTGGAGTGGATGGACCGGGTGCACAAGGTCGAGGACGACTACGCCGCGCTGCTCGACAAGCTGCCTCCCGTACGGCGGGGCGACCCCGACGTGCGCGAGATCCGCTGGATGATCGAGGAGCTGCGGGTCAGCTTCTTCGCCCAGACTCTCGGCACGCCCACGCCGATCTCGGAGAAGCGCATCGCCAAGGCGATGGACAGGCTCAGGGAGCCCGCGGCGGGTGCCCTAAACTGACCCGCGTGATCAAGGCACTGGTTTTCGACGTCGGCGAGACCCTGATCGACGAGACCCGGATCTGGTCGCGCTGGGCCGATCGCCTGGGTGTCACCCGCCTGACCTTCCTGGGCGTGATCGGCGGGGTGGCGGCGCTGAAGCGTTCCCACCGCGAGGCCTTCCAGATCGTGCGGCCGGGCCTCGACGTCGAGGCCGAGATCGAGGCGTGGGCCGAGGACGAGCCCGACAGCCTGCGCAACCACTTCGACGCCGACGATCTCTACCCCGACGTGCGCGAGGCGCTGCGGGGTCTGCGCGAGGCGGGTTACCAGGTGATCATCGCCGGCAACCAGCCGGAGCGGGCCTACGACGCCCTGGTGGCGATGGACCTGCCCGCCGACTCCATCCACACCTCCGACGGCTGGGGCGTGGCCAAGCCGCAGCCGGAGTTCTTCGCCAAGGTCGCGCAGGTCGCCGGGCGCGCGCCCGGCGAGATCCTCTACGTGGGCGACCGGCTCGACAACGACGTCCTGGCGGCCAAGCGGGCCGGCATGCACGTCGCGCTGCTGCGCCGCGGCCCGTGGGGATTCCTGCACGCCGCGCAGCCCGAGGCCGCGGAGGCCGACGTGGTCATCGACAGCCTCCACGACCTGCTGCCCTACCTGCGCGGGTGATCGCCGGGCCTCACGGCTCGTCGTCCACGCGCATCGCGCGCTCCTCGGCCGGCAGATCCTCGTCGGTCTCGACGAGGGCGTCGTCGGTGAGCTGGAACTTCTCCCTCGGCTCGCGCTCGGGCCCGTCGGGCAGTTCCTCGCGCAGCCGCTCGTCCATGCTCTCGCGCTCGGCCGGGTCGTCGGGCAGTATCTCGTGCCGCTCCCCGAGATCGGTGGTCCACTCCTCGACCTCGATCTCCTGCTCGTCGCTGAGTCCGTAGCGGTCCGGTGGCAATTCGGTCATGCCGGTACTCGTACCCACGAGCTGGCTAAATACCGAGAGCCGCTCCGATGAGCGAGCGCGGATCGGCCGCGCCTGCCAGCACCCCGTTGTCCTGCACGTCGATGAGGTGCGCGTGCCCGAACGACGAGCCGTACGGCACGGCCGCCACCGGATGCCCGAGCGACTCCAGCCCGCCCGTCCAGGGCGCGCCCTCCTCCAGCTGGAGCACGATCGCGTCGGGGTCGGTCCACGTGTCGAAGCCGGTGGTCGAGCCCAGCCGCCACCGGGGCGCCGCGAGCGCCTGTCCGGGCTGCCTGCCGTACTTCAGCAGAGACGTGATGACCTGCAGCAGGATCTGCGGCTGGGCGTCGCCGCCCATGGTGCCCACGACGGAGCGCAGCGAGCCGTCGGGCCGGGTGATGAGCGCGGGAGCCAGCGTGTGCGGCGGGCGCCTGCCTGGCGCGTACTCGGCCGGGTGGCCGGGCTCCAAGGAGAAGCCGATGCCGCGGTTGTGCAGGTTGATCCCGGTGTTCGGCTCGATGAGCAGGCTGCCGAAGCCCGAGGCGTTGGACTGGATCAGCGAGACGCCCATGCCCTCGCCGTCCACGGCGCACAGGTAGGTCGTGTCGCCGTCGGCGGTGGGCGCCGCGAGCCTGGAGCGGGCGGCCGGGTCGACGAGCGCGCGGCGCCTGGCGATCTCCTCCGGGCCGACCAGGCCGGTGGCGTTCTCGTACAGGAGGGCGAGCCGGTCGTGTCCGGCCGCCCGCGACGCCTCGGCCAGCAGGTGTGCGAAGGCTGGGTGCTCGGGGGAGTCGGGCAGGTCGAGGCCGTCGACGATGCCCAGCGACAGCAGCAGCAGGTACCCCTGGGAGACGGGCGGCATCGACCAGATCCGGTGGCCGAACGCCTCCACCGACAGCGGGCGCACCCACTCGCCGGTGGCCTTGGCCAGATCCTCTGAGGTGTATTCGCCCGCGCCGAGCTCCAGCAGGCCGCCGCCGAACTCGCCGAGGTAGAAGCCGTCGCGGCCGTCCTCGACGATGGACAGCAGGGCACGCGCCACGCCGGGACGGGTCATCAGGTCGCCCGCCGCGCGCACCGGAGCGTAGTCGGTGCCGCCCGGCTGCTCGGCCATGAGCGGAGCGCCCGGGGCCATCAGCGGCGAGGCGGGGAAGCCCGATTCCGCCAGCCGGATCGCGGGGGCCAGCAACTGCTCCAGCGGCAGCCTGCCGTACCTGTCGTGCAGGGCGAGCCAGCCGTCGACGCAGCCGGGCACGGTGACCGAGCGGATGTCCTTCAGGTGCGGCATGCGCTCGTGACCCTCGGAGCGCAGCTGGGCGGCGTCGGCTCCCGAGCCGGCCCTGCCGGAGGCGTCCAGCGCGGTCACCTCGCCGTCGGCGTGCACCAGCGCGAACAGGTCGCCGCCCATGCCGCACAGGTGGGGGGCGGTGACGGCCAGGACGGCGTTGGTGGCGATGGCCGCGTCGGCCGCGGAACCGCCGCGTTCGAGAGCGTTCACCCCGGCGGCGGAAGCGAGGTGATCGACACTGCAAACCATCCCGTAGCGGGCATATCTGGTGTTGTGCACGTAAAAGAGCGTAAAGGGAGAAGTGACACCGCTGTTACCCGGCGCGTGTGGTCTGTGTGACGTGGGTAGGGGGTGCATTATGTCGCGGATGTGGAGGAGGGCCACCAAGCCCGTGGGGGACCTGCCGTCACCGGCCGAGGTACGTGCGGCGATGCGTGCCTTTCCCAGTGAAGGGCTGATCACCAGAAAACAGTTCGATCTCGCTCTCGGCGTGCCGCTGTCCACCGCGGTCGTGCAGACGCTGGCCCTGCTGGCCTGCCGCCCGCACGAATGCGTGACGGCCGCGCGCGAGGTGGCGGCCGGAGGGCCGACGCCGTACCTGCGCGCCTGCGTGCTGGAAGGACTCAGGCTGACCAGCGGGAGCAGACGCTTCGCGCCGGAGGAATGGCTCGACGGCGCCCCGAGCCCGATCGCCGAGCGGCTGCTGGAGCTGGCCCAGGCCGCGCTCGCCGAACTCATCAGAGAACGCGGTTACGAACTGCTCGGGCAACACCTGGGCGAGCCGCTACCGCCCAGGATCGATCCCGCCCGCTTCCGCTTCGCCGTACATCCGGTCGGCGCCGCGGCGGTCAGGCGTCCGGTGCCCGTGGTCCCGCGCCAGCGCGTCGACCGCTCGCTCCGCCCGGCGCTCGACCCGGCCGGCGACCACCCGGGCCAGGCACGGCGCGTGGTCGAGCAGAGCGGAGTAGGGATGGCGGCCGCGCGTGTCGCGGACCTGGAAGACGGCGAGGTCCGCGCGGCTACCAGGGCCGAGTGAGCCGATACGGCCCGGCCCCCGGTCGCGGCCCAGAGCCGCGGCGCCGCCCAGCGTCGCCGCCCGCACCAGGCGCTCGGCCCGGGTGGGACGGCGGCGTGCCAGCGCCGCCGCCTGGCCGAGCGGGTCACCGGCGAGCGCGAACGGCTCCCCCTCGTCGAGCAGGGCCAGCGCGTCACCGCCAGGACTGAAGGCGATCACCGACTGCCGCAGGAGCAGCAGCTTGCGCTCGCCCGGATCCAGCCGGCCCGAGCACGCCACGTGGCACAGCGGGCCCAGCACGCCCGCCTCGTCGAGCGGGCCGGGAGCCGTCACGGCCAGATCGGCGACGAGCCGAAGATCGAAGGTCCTGGCCAGGACCGCCAGATCCTCCAGCACCTCGGGATCGGGGGAGTGGGCCGCCACGCCCACCGGCCGGTCCGCCTCGCGGATGGCGGTGATCAGGGAGTCGCGCTCGTGCTCCTCCCACGCCTGCGCGTCCGCGCAGCGCACCTCCACGTAGATGACGTCGCACGACTCGCCCAGGCCCGCGCGCGTGGTCACGCCAGGAGCCTCGCCCGTCGCGAACGGGTCGACCAGGCCGGCGACGATCGTGCCCGGCCAGCGCATCTCCTGGCAGCCGGGATAGGCGGCCCGCACCGCCGACCTCCTGCCCACCTGCAGGACCCTGTCGCCCCTGACGGCGACCGCGCCGTCGCCGATCGGCTCGGCGACGACCGGCAGGACCATGGGAGCGCTGTGGAGGACGACCGGCGTGGGCTCGCGGCGCCGGAGCAGCTCTCCGGTGCGCGCGGCAGACGGCATCGGCACTCCTCGCCTCGGTGGTGTCAGCAGGCAGCGGCCGCGGAGTTCTCCCGGCGGTCACCGGCGGTTCTCCGGGCGTTGGGTTAAGGGCTTTCCGGCATTTAACCCGCGCACCCCCACGTGACGCAACGAGCCGCGCTCGGCCGGGCGGCGACCAGCCCTCCGGAGACGTCGAGCGGCCCGGGCCGGGATCGTTTCGGTGAGCCCGGCCCGGGCCGCTCGATGGCCTCATCGGTGGGGCTAGAACTCGTCCTTGGCCCTCCTGGCCTGGTCGCCGGTGGCCTGGGCGGCCTGGGTGGCGCTCTCCTTGACGTGGCCGGCGGCCTCCTGGGCGGTCTGCTTGGCCTCCTGGCCGAGATTCTGGGCGGCCTCCTTCAGAGACTCGGCCATCGGCTCGACGTACTCACCCGCCTGCGCGACGGCACGCTTCTCCGCCTCCGTCGAGGGGATCAGCGCCGCCGCCAGCAGCCCCGCGCCGAAGGCGATGAGCCCGGCGGCGAGAGGATTGCCCTGCGTCTGCCGCATGGCCTGGTCGGGGGCGGAACGCACCGCATCGGCCGCCTGGCCGACCCCGTGCTTGACGGTGTCGGCCGCCTCGCCGACGCCGTGCCGTACGGACCGTCCCGTGTCGTAGGCCGTGCTCGACACCGTGTCGGACGTGCCCATGACCCGGTCGGTGAAGCGCCGGGCGGCCGAGCGGATCCGGTAGGTGCGGCGTCGGACGATCCGCTTGGGGCTGGTGCGGTCGGCGATCCTGTCGACGTCCTGGCCGAGTTCGGCCCTGGTCTGGGCGATCTCCTGCCTCAGCTCTTCAGATCTCGTGCCCATCGAGCGTCCTCCTTGAGGGTCTCTACGGTCTTCTCCGGCACGGGGGAGACCTCGCGCATGCGCTTGCGTCCGTTGGTGTAGGCGATCGCGCCGACGGCCGCCCAGATGACGGCGACGATGAGCGCCGCCCAGCCCGCGTCGATGACGCTGTCGAGGCCGAAGACGACGGCCAGGCTGACCAGGAAGGCCGCCATCAGGCCCGCCACCCCGGCCACGCTGAGCAGGCTCGCGGCCTTCCCAGCCTTGACCGCCTCCTCGCGCAGCTCGGTCCTGGCCAGCTCCACCTCCTGGCGGAACAGCTTGGACAGGTCGGCCCCCAGATCCGAGACGAGCTGCCCGATGGTGGGCTGCTCAGGAGTGGGGGCAGTCATCGCGGCTCACCGCCGGGACGCTGTCCGGGCTCGTCGTCGCCCGGCCGGCCGGTCGAAGGACCGCCCGCCGGATACGTCGTGCTCGGCGCGGGGCCCGTGGACGGAGTGCCGCCGGCGGGGCGCGGGGTGGACGGGCTCGTGGGCGCGGAAGGGCTCGACGGTCCCGCCGGGCGCGTGGTCGTCGTCGGGCTCGGACTCCCGGCCGGGCCGGTGCCGCCGTACGGCTCGCCTGTGCTGCCGTACGGCTCGCCGGTCGTCGAGGTGCTCTGGCGGCCGTAGTCGATCGTGTCGGCCTGACCGTAGCCCTGGCCGTAACCCTGGTAGCCGCGCTCCTCTTCCCGCTCGTCGCGCCGCTCCTCGGCGGCGGCCTTGGCGGCACGTCCCGCCAGGAACCCCGCGGCCAGCGCGCCCGCGAGGAACAGCCCAGGACGGCGGCGGGCGAACCGCTGCACGTCCGTGAGCATCCCGCTGACGCCCCGCTCCTCCAGGTAGTCGGCCGCCCGCCGCCCTCCGGTGGCCACCTGGTGGACCGCGTCGTAGGTGGGGGAGTCCGGCTTGGCGTTGTCTCTCATCGTCGTCAGGTCGTCGGCCCACTGACGGATGTTGCGCGCGGCCCGGCGGCTCTGGGCGTCGCCCTGCTCGCGAGCGCGGTCGCGCAACTGCCGCACGACCCTCGTGGTCTGCGTGCGGACCTCGCCGCCGACCTGACGTGCCTGTTCTCTGGCGGTGCCGGCGGTCTGCGCGGCGGCGCCCTTGGCACGCTCCACCGTGCCACTCTCCTGCTGATCCCGGGTTGGGTATTCGCTCACCGGAGCCTCCTTTGAAGCCGGATGTCGAAGTTCGGTGCGGCTACCCCCGGGAGACGGGGAGTAGTCGCATCAGGAAACATCAGCTTTCGGAAGCACGTTCGACCAGGGGTGGAGCGGAAAGTGGTTGATCTCCCCTATTTCGATCTATAGCGTCGAAAGGCGTGAAGAAGCCTGTTAAGGCGTTAGCGGCGCTCCTCATCCTGGTTCCGCTGAGCCTGACCACCACCCCCGCTTCCGCGAATCCGGGCGACCCCGACCCGGAACACCCCTGGCGCCGCGACCACTGGCCCCAGACCCAGCCCTGGCAGCAGGACGAGTCCCAGGCGCTGCGCGGCCGCCCGACCCCGCAGCTGACCCCCATCGACCCGCAGAACTGGAAGAACCCCGACCACATGACGTGGGCGGACTACAAGGCCATCCCGGGCACCAACTGGGCCGACCCCGCCGTCAAGGGCTCGACCAGGCAGTTCAAGGGCGCCCTCGTCCTGCTGGACTACCCCAACCAGGCGTTCGTGGTGACCCAGCCCAAGGGCTCGACGATCTACGGCAACCCCAGCGCCGAGGCCCACGACATCCCGCGCGACCAGGTCGCCGCCTTCTACCGCGACTTCCTCAACACCCCGAACGCCCTCAACCGGGGCCACACCATCCATGAGTACTGGATGGAGGACTCCGGCGGCCGCATCGGCGTCGACCTCACCGGCTTCGGCCCGTACACGATGCCGGGCAAGGACCACGAGTACGCGATGGAGTACCAGCGCACCGCGTGCCCCGCGGGCGACACGTGCACCCGCAACCTGCGCACCGACGGCAACGCCGCGTGGATCGACGCGGTCGGTCCCGAGGAGGCGGCCAAGTACGACTTCATCTTCTACGTCAGCGCCGGCCAGGACGAATCGAGCACCTGGCAGGAGTTCGGCATGATGAAGTTCCCCACCAAGGAGGCCGTGACCGACGAGTGGGGCCCGCCCGATCCCGCCCTGCCCAACTGGTCGCCCACCCGCTACGTGGAGTGGACCTCCTGGCAGGCGGGCTCCAACTTCTGGCCCAACGCCCGCTTCGGCGTCGACTCCGTGCAGGCGGAAAGCTCCGGCATGTCCGTCTACGCCCACGAGCTGAGCCACATCCTGGGCATCGCCGACAACTACAACAATCCCTACGGCGTGCCCGTGCGCAGGGCCTACAGCGGCATCTGGGAGATGCTCAGCCGAGGCACCTTCAACGGGCCCGGCGGGCCGCACAGCCGCTGGCTGATCCCGCCCACGGCGGGCGCCTCCATGGGCGCGCAGCACATGCTGCGCAACAAGATCAAGCTGGGCATGGTGGACGAGCAGAACGTCCTGCGGCTCAGCAGGGAGGCGCTCGACGAATCCGGAGTCGTCACCGCCCGGGTCACCGCGCGTGCCGTACAGCCGGGAACGAGCGGGCTGTCGGGTGTCAACGTCGCCTTCGACGGCCTCGACAACGCGCCCGCCTGCGACTGGCGCACCGACCCGCTGTGCGACGGCGGCGGCTACAACAACTACACGGTCGAGGTCGTCGACCGCATGGGCACCGACTCCTTCACCCCCGACTCCGGCGTGCTGCTGGCCAAGACCAAGAACGCCGACGCCGCGCCGTTCGAGTGGGTGATCGACGCCAACCCGCAGGACATCGGGATGACCGACTACGTCCTGCCCGACGGCACCGCCGTGCCGATCACGATCGGCGACTACCGGCAGCTGTCGGACGCCCTCTTCCACGCCGGCACCGACTCGGGCAGCGAGTACGAGTACGTCGACGCGGCCAACCGGCTGCACTTCTACGTCACCGACGTGCACCGCGACCGCCAGGGCGTGCTGTCCTACACCGTCGCGGTGCGCTCGCTCGACGGCTCGGGGCCGCACACCCGCGGGCTGCGGCTGCTGCCCGCGGCGGGCGTCCCGACCGGCAAGGGCGTCAGCTCCTGCCGCTTCCCGCTGTTCAACACCGGTCGCGCGGCGGCCACCCAGGCGCAGCACCCCGAGGACGTCACCGCCTACCTGGGCGGCGACGTCTACCGGCTGTCGGCCACGGTCGACGGCCGCGGCTGGACGGTCCGGCTGCCCAACGCCCTCGCGGCGGTGGACAACGGGCGGCACGAACTGGTGACCGTCGACGCGCTGCGCGCCGACGGAGGCAGCAGGCTCGCCAAGGTGACCCTGACGGCCACCTCGGAGAGCGACCCCACCAAGAAGATGACCGCTGTCTGCCACACCATCGGCCTGTAAATCGGATGAAAGGGGTACGGCAAGGGCAGCCGTACCCCTTTTGCCCGCCGTACTATGAACCGTGCGTTCGCGTAGCGGAAACCTCCCGGCCGAGGTGACCAGTTTCGTCGGCCGGTTACGCGAGAGCGCCGAACTGGTACGGGTCGTGCGCAAGGTCCCGCTGGTGACCCTGACCGGCGTGGGCGGCGTGGGCAAGACCCGGCTGGCGCTGCGCGTGGCGAAGCTCACCCGGGGCCTGTTCCCCGACGGCGTCTGGCTCGTGGAGCTGTCGCACCTGCATGACCCCCACCTGCTCCCGCACACCGTGACCGCCGCTCTCGGCGTGGGGACGGTCTCCACCAGCCCGCCTCTCGAGGTCCTGGCCGACTTCCTGCGCCACCGACAGCTGCTGCTCGTCCTCGACACCTGCGAGCACCTGATCGACGCGTGTGCCGAACTGGTCAAGCACCTGCACCACGCGGCGCCCGGCCTGGTCGTGCTGGCCACCAGCCGCCGCCCCCTGGGCCTGCCTGAGGAACTGCAGTACCCCATCCAGCCGCTCCCCGCCGACGACGCCCTGGCCCTGCTCACCGCGCGCGCCCCCGAGAACGCTCACACCCCCGACGCCCCGCTGCTGTGCCGGCGGCTGGAAGGCATCCCGCTGGCGATCGAGCTCGCCGCGGTACGGCTGCGCACCCTGTCGCCCGCCCAGATCGTGGAACGCCTGGACGACCGCTTCCACCTGCTGCTGGGCGGCCAGGGCAGCCCGGAGCGCCACCAGACGCTGCTGACCGCCATCGGCTGGAGTCACGAGCTGTGCGAGCCGCTGGAACGCCTGCTGTGGGCGCGCCTGTCGGTCTTCGCCGGCGAGTTCGACCTGGATGCCGCCCAGACCGTGTGCGCCGACCACAGCCTCGACCGGGCCCGCGTGGAGGGGCTGCTGCGCGAGCTGGTCGCCAAGTCCATCCTCACCGCGCTGCCGGGAGGGCGGTTCGTCCAGCTCGACACGCTGCGGGAGTACGGCGCGGGCTGGCTGCGCCGCCTGGGCGAGAACGGCCTGATGCGCCTGGCGCACCGCGACTACTTCCTGGGCCTGGCCAGGCAGTTCAACGCCGAGTGGTTCGGTCCCGACCAGCCCGCCTGGTGCGCGCGCATGCGCCGGGAGCTGCCCAACCTGCGGGCGGCGATCGAGCTGTGCCTGTCGGACACCGCCGAGCAGGACCTGGGCCTGGACCTGGTCGCCAACCTCGGCTACCTGTGGATGGCAGGCGGCCACAACGCCGAGGGCCGCCACCACCTGGCCAGGGCGCTGGCCCTGGCCGACAACCCGCCGGCCTCGGTGCGGCACGCGTTGTGGGTGGGCGCGTGGCTGGCCAACTTCCAGGGCGACCTGGACGACGCCGACGAACTGGCCACCGAGTGCGTCACCCGCGCCATTCCCGCCGGCGACCACCTCGCGGCCGGATGGGGAGTCGCCTGCAGCGCGATCACCGCCATCTACCTCGGGCGCATCAACGAGTCGCTGGAGCTGTACCGAAGGGCCGAGGAGCTGCACGCGCAGGCGACGCCACGTGAGGCGGGACTGAGCTACGCGCTCCTCGGCCAGGCCTTCACGCTGCTGCAACTGGGCAGGTCCAAGGAGGCCCAGGAGATCCTGGCCCGCCAGCGCAGGCTCAGCGTCGCCCGCGGCGAGGTCTGGCTCGACTCCTACGGCGACTGGATCCGCAGCCTCATCGAGCTCGACCACGGCCACCCGGCCGAGGCCGACAAGTACGCCCGCGACGCCCTGTGGGTCAAGCAGCGGCTGTTCGACGCGCTCGGCATGGGCACCAGCCTGACCAACCTGGCCGCCAGCGCCGCCCAGCTCGGCGACAACCAGCGGGCCGCCCGCCTGCTGGGCATCCTGGCCCTGGTCGAGCACACCTACGGGCTGCGGCTGAACGTGTCGCAGCTGCAGGTGCTGCGCAAGCGCACCGAGCGCGACATCACCGCGCTGATCGGGCACGGCGCCTTCGCCACCGCCTACATGGACGGATTCTCGATGACCATGGACGAGGCCATCCGCTACGCGCTCGGGGCAAAATAATCAGTATGACGGGGCCCTTACCTTCGCTGCCCGACGAGCGGCCGCCCGCGCGCAGGCGCAGACGCGTCGCACTCGCCGCGCCGGTCGCCGCGGGGGCGGCGGCGGCAGCCGCCAGCATCCTGGCCGCCTCACTGGAATGGGACATACCGGTCGGCGCCAAGATCGGCGTCACGCTGGCCGCCGCCCTCCTGGTGGGCCTGGCCACGTGGGCGACGACCGCCACGCCGAAGGACCGCCGGAAGCAGGCCGAGCCCTCCTCGATGGCGCCCGAGCAGTGGCCGCCCGCCCCCGAGCACTTCACGGGCCGCCGCGAGGCCCTGGGAGAGCTGCGCAAGGTCTTCTCCGACCGGCGCCGCTCCGAGGAGGTCTCGCCGCTGGTGGTCTCGGTGTACGGCAGGGGCGGCGTCGGCAAGTCGGCGCTCATGGCCCGCTTCGGCCAGGAGGTGGCCGACTGGTTCCCCGACGGCCGCCTCTACGCCGACCTGCGCGGCGTCGTCGACTCCCCGATCCCTCCCGAGGAGGTGCTCGTCGGCTTCCTGCGCGCCCTGGGCGTGCGCCAGACCACCGACCCCGGCGGCCTCGACGACCTGCGCAAGCTCTGGCTCACCTGGACCAAGGGGCGGCGCATCCTCATCGGCCTCGACAACGCCCACGACGGCGACCAGGTGCGCAAGCTCATCCCGGCCGACCCCGGCTGCGCCGTCATCGTCACCTCTCGCCAGCCGCTGTTCCTCATGAACGCCTTCGACACCCAGCTGTCGGTCTTCAGTGAGGCCCAGGGCGTGGAACTCCTGGCCCGCCTGGCCGGCGGCGCGCGCGTCGCCGACGACCTGAGCGCGGCCAAGGAGATCGTCCGGCTGTGCGACCACCTGCCGCTGGCCATCGGCATCTGCGGCGCGCGCCTGGCCACCCGCTCCACCTGGACGCTGCGGCTGCTGGCCGACCGCCTGCGCGACGAGCGCCAGCTGCTCGACCAGCTGCAGGTGCCCGGCTCCGTCGACCGCAGCGTGCGCGCCTCGGTGCAGCTCAGCTACGACGACTGCACCGGCATCCAGCGCCGCCTGCTGCGCCTGCTGTCGGGGCTGACCGCGCCCGACGTGCCGGGCTGGGTGGCGGGCGAGCTGCTCGACGTCTCCGAGCTCGACGGCGGCGACCAGCTGGAGGCGCTCATCGACGCCCAGCTGGCCGAGTGCTCCGGCACCGACCAGACCGGCGCCATGCGCTACCGCCTGCACGACCTGGTGCGCGTCTACGCCGCGGAGATGCCGGCGGAGGAGGACGAGCGCCGCCGCGCCGCCGTCGAGCGGGTCCTGTCCGGATACCGCCGCAGGGCCGAGGACGCGGCCCAGCGCCGCTGGCCCCAGGACTGGGGGCGCACCGGCCGGCGCGGCGACTTCGAGGGTCAGGGCCTGGCGGTCGGCTGGCTCAACGCCGAGCGGCTCGCCGTGGTGGCCATGGTGCAGCTCGCCCGCGACCTGAAGTTGTGGGACCTGTGCTGGGGGCTCGGGCGCGCCTTCAGCTCGCTGTGCCACTCCCTGCGCGCCTACTGGTCCGACTGGCTGCTGGTGGCCGAGATCGCCTGCGAGGCGGCCGAGCGTATGGGCGACCGGCGGGCGCTGGCCATCTCGCTGCTGGACCGTGCGCCCGCTCTGGGCGGCTTCGGCGGCCACGAGGCGGCGGGCGCCAACGCCGAGGAGGCACTGGCGATCTTCACCGAGCTGGGCGAGTCGTGGTGGGCGGCCCGCGCCAGCCGTACGGTCGGCATGGCGCTGTTCAACGACGGCCACCTCGACCGGGCCCAGGACTTCCTGGTCGCGGCCATCGCCGGATTCGAGGCCGAGGACGACGGATGGTGGGCGGCGCGCTCGCGGCGCAACCTGGCCGAGCTGCGGCTGGCGCAGCGGCGCGCAGACGAGGCCAGAGACCTGCTGGAAGAGGCGCTGGAGGTCTTCAAGCAGGAGGGCAACCGCTACTCCGAGGCGCAGACCCTGCGGGCGTACGGCGAGGCGCTGGCGGCCCAGGCGCGGACGCTGCGGCGCGAGGGCGAGCACCGGGCGGCCGAGGACGGCTTCCTCAAGGCGGAGCTCAACCTCGACAGGGCCGCCGAGATCTTCCGCCAGCGAGGCGAGTTGTGGGAGGAGGCCCGCTGCCTGCGCGCCGCGGGCGAGGTCGGCAACCCGGTCAACGGCCTGCGCGAGCTGGGCTACGTGCGCAGGGCCGAGGAGATGCTGATGGCGCTGGGCGACTCGTGGGGCGTGGCGCGCACGCTGCTGTCGGTCGGCAGGGCCCTGGCCCGGCTGGGCCGTACGGCGGAGGCCGACGCCGAACTGCGCCGCGCCGTCGACGCCTTCGAGGAGCTCGACGACCAGTGGTGGCGGGCGCGCAGCCTCAGATACCTGGGCGAGGCGCACGTCGAGGCGGGCGACCCGGCGACCGGCGTGCCGCACCTGCGGCAGGCCCGCGAGCTCTACCGCAGCCTCGGCAACGAGGCCGGCATGCGGCGCACCCTGGAACTGCTCAGGAGAGCTGAGGCTTCATGAGGTGACCGGCGGCCTCCTTGGCCTGGTCGATGCTCTCCTCGAACATGCGGCGGGCGTTGGCGGCCTGCTCCGACAGCTCCCTGATGTGGTTGCGGGCGATCTCGTCCTGCACGGTGTCGGCCACCAGCGCCTGGTAGTCGTGGGTGCGCGCGGCCAGGGCCTCCAGCCGGCGGTGCACGCGGAAGACCTCGTCGGCCTTCTTGACCTGGACCGCGTAGGCCTCCAGGTTCTTGACCCGCTTCGAAAGGGAGGTCCAGGCGGCGTCGAGGGCGCTGGCGTAGGGCTTGAACGCCTCGTCCAAGCCGGGCGGCAGCTCCTTGGGCACGATCTTGCCGTGCTCCGAGTGCATCGCCGACAACCGCTGCAGGCGGGTGGCGATCTGCCAGACCTCCTCGGGGAGGGTGACCCGGTTGTCGATCGTGTCGATGTAGCCGGCCCTGTTCACCTCGGAGGCCAGCACCCGGTCGGCGGCGTCCTGGGCGCGCTTGAGCAGCTGCTGGCAGGGATAGTCGAGGTCGGAGGCGAGCACGTAGTGCTCGGCGTGCTCGTGCGCCAGGCGCAGCCTGCTGCGCGCGCTGCGCCCGTTGAGGTCGGTGGCCATCCATTTGAGCAGCATCGCGACGGTCATCCCCGCGCCCGCCACGACCATGCCCGCGGGGCCGACCATGACGAGGATCAGCAGGAGGAGCCCCGGCAGCACGAACAGCAGCCCCAGGTTCCCGCCCGTGTCGGAGCGGCGCCCCTGGCGGGCGAGCTGCAAGTAGTGGGGGCTCTCTCTGAGCACGACGGAGACCTGAGGATGCACAGTCGGATCGATGACCAATCGCGGCGGCAACCTACGCGGATCCACCTGACCTCCCTTCGCCGCTGTTTCTTCATACTGCGTTATAAATCGCGTGGTTAGGGTGGGAGTGATGAAGAACTTGAAGAGATGGATCGATCTCCAAGGTGCCGTCAATGTGCGCGACCTGGGCGGACTGCCCACGACCGACGGTGGCGAGATCCGTTCCGGACGTTTGTTCCGTTCCGACAACCTTCAGGGACTGACCCCCTCCGACGTCTCCGTGCTGGTCGACACGCTCAAGGTCAGGCATGTCGTCGACCTCCGATCCGGAGCCGAGGTGGCACTCGAAGGCCCGGGACCGCTGGCAGCGGTGCCCGAGGTCACGATCCACCACCACACCCTGTTCGCCGAGGGCGGGCAGCACACCGACGTCGCCATGGACAAGGTGCTGCCCTGGCAGAAACGACTGCCCGAGGAGGACGCCGCCGAACTCCGGGTGACGGGTTTCTACTACGGCTATCTGCGCGACCGCCCCGACTCGGTCCTGCGGGCGCTGCGCACGATGGCCCGCGGCGACGGCGCCTCGATCGTGCACTGCGCCGCCGGCAAGGACCGCACCGGCGTGCTGTGCGCCCTGGCGCTGACGGTGGCGGGCGCCACCCGCGAGTCGATCGTCGAGGACTACGTGGCCACGGGGGAGCGCATCGAGGGCATCCTGGCCCGCCTGCGCTCCAGCGAGACCTACCGCACCGACCTCGACACCCGCACGGCCGACGACCACATGCCGCGCGCGGAGTACCTCACCCAATTCCTCGGCGTCCTCGACACCCGCTTCGGCGGGCCGCTGGGCTGGCTGGAGGCGCACGGGTGGACGGCCCAGGACGCGCAGACCCTGCGGGGCAGGCTGCGCGACTGAGCGCTGGACCAGGGCCGCGTCAGAACCCGTCGCGGCCCTGCCACGTCGCCACGTCGACCTCGTTGCCCTCGGGGTCGGCCAGGGTCCAATGGGTGGGGGCCGTCGTGTCGTTGAGCACCCGCCCGCCCGCGGCGACGGCCGCCGCCACGCGCGCCTCGGCCTGGTCGTGCGGGACGAACACGTCGATGTGGATGCGGTTGCGCTGGGTACGCGGCTTGTCCATCTCCTGGAACCAGATCGACGGCATGCGCAGGCGCGGGTCGATCACGTCCTCCTCGCCCCACTCCTCGTAGCCCAGGACCGCCGCCCAGAAGGGGCGCACCTTGGCCACGTCCATCACGTCGATGGCGAACTGCACGTCGCTGACGGCCGACGGGTCGGCGCTCACGCCCAGCTCGCGAGCGGCCAGCGAGATCCGCACGGCCAGCTCGCGGTCGGCCTCGGTCAGGCCCGACTGCTCCAGGGTCAGCAGCCGCACGGTCACGTGACCGGGACGCAGGTCGACGTCGGGATCCTTGCCCACCTGCCCGGCCAGGGCGCCGATCGCCCCGATCAGGGCGACGCCCGTCGAGAGGGATCCGGTGAGGAAGTGCGCGCAGGCGCCGAACGCCAGCACCCGCCAGTCGTCGACACCCTCGGATTCATGGAACTGCAGTGCCGTGATCCGCATTTTCCGGAACCTACCAGAACGGCCAGACCGCCCGGAAGGACAACGCCAGACCCGGCGCTGTGAACGCGGGCCCGCGCACAGAACGGCGAAGGCCCTGCCGGAGAACCCGGCAGGGCCCAGATCGCCGCGCCCGCCAGTAGCTGTCGACCGGGGCATCTCATCACGTGGCGGTCATGCCTGCTTGCCGTACCGCTGGTTGAAGCGCTCGACGCGGCCCGCGGTGTCGAGCAGGCGGCTGCGGCCGGTGTAGAACGGGTGGCTCGCCGACGAGACGTCCACGTCCACGACGGGGTAGACGTTGCCGTCGCTCCACTCGATCGTCTTGGCGCTGGTCATGGTCGAGCGCGTGAGGATGGCGAAGTCGGCGCCCGGGTCGCGGAAGACGACCGGCTGGTAAGTGGGGTGCGTGCTCTTCTTCATCGGTCCTCCCGGAACTCGACGTGCTGGCGGATGGTCGGGTCGTACTTGCGAAGCACCAGCCGGTCGGGGTCGTTGCGGCGGTTCTTCGTCGTCACGTAGGTGAAGCCGGTGCCGGCGGTCGAGCGCAGCTTGAGCACCGGGCGCAGTTCGTTCCTGGCCATGACATCTCCTCTCGAAGCTGTGCAATGATAACGACAACGGTTTTCATTTTAATCCCAGGGAGGCCCTGTGTCCGCTCCTGTCATCCCCGTCGTCCTTGTCACGGGCCTGCACGGAACCGCTAGAACCGCCGCCGTCGCCCGATTGTTCCTTCGCCACCCCGGCGCCGTCGCCGTCCACCACGACCTGGGCGACAGCGCCGGCGGCAGGGTGACGCGCACCGTGCGTTTCGACGACCCGTTCGCCTCCGTGATCGAGCCGGGGATGCCCTGAGGGGATTGACCGGCATTTCAGGACCTCGCAGAATCTTAGAACGATGTTCGGTTCTCGTGGAGGGACAGGCGCATGGGCACTCCGATCGCTGCTGAACTGGCCAGGATCGCGGCGGAAGGACCCGACCTGCCCGCTCTGACCTGCGGCGGGGTCACCCTGAGCAGACAACGGCTGGAACGCAGAGCCAACGCCTTCGCCTGGCGGCTCCTGGAGCACGGCGTCGGGCAGGGCGAGCGGGTCGCGCTGGTGCTGCCCAACAGCGTCGAGTTCGTCGTCGCCCTCCTGGCCGTCTGGAAGGCGGGCGGGACGCCGGTGCCGGTCGCGGCGCGGCTGCCGGAGTCGGAGCGCGCCGCGATCCTCGAACTGGCCGAGCCCCGCGTCATCGTCAGTGAGGGCGGCCTGCTGCCCGGCGACGAGGAGAGCGGCGACGCGCCGCCTGCCGTACTGCCGACGCCGTGGAAGATCCTCGCCTCAGGAGGCAGCACCGGACGGCCCAAGCTCATCGCCACCGCGCACGAGGGCGTGCCCGAGAAGGTCGGCGTGCTGGGCCTGGCCGGGGCGATGCAGGTCGGCGGCGCCGCCCTGGTGCCCGCGCCGCTGTCGCACAACGGGCCGTTCATGGCGCTGGCGGCCGCCCTGACCTTCGGCAAGCACGTGGTGCTCATGCAGCGCTTCGACGCCGCCGAGGCGCTGCGGCTCATCGAGGGGCACCGGGTCGACTGGATCTACTTCGTGCCCACGATGATGCACCGCATCTGGCGGCTGCCCGAGGAGGTGCGCTCCGCGGCCGACATCTCCTCGGTCAAGTCGATCCTCCACCTGGCCGCGCCGATCGCGCCCTGGCTCAAGCAGGCGTGGATCGACTGGTTCGGCCCCGAGCGCATCTGGGAGCTGTACGCGGGCACCGAGGCGCAGACCGCCACCGTCATCAGCGGCCACGAGTGGCTGGCCCACCGCGGCTCGGTCGGGCGCGTCCCCGAGGGCGCCATCGAGATCCGCGACCCCTCGGGCGCGGTCCTCGGGCCGGGGGAGAGCGGCGAGGTGTGGATGCGGGTGCGCTCCGACGCGCCCACCTACCACTACATCGGCGCCAGCGCCCGGCGCGAGGGCGAGTGGGAGTCGCTCGGCGACCTCGGCCACCTCGACGCCGACGGCTACCTGTACCTGGGCGACAGGCAGACCGACATGATCCTCGTGGGCGGCTCCAACGTCTACCCGGCCGAGATCGAGGGCGCGCTGGAGGAGCACCCCATGGTCCGCTCGGTCGCCGTGATCGGCTTGCCCGACGACGACCTCGGCTCGGTGCCGCACGCCATCGTCCAGGCCGCGGGGCCGGTCACCGACGACGAGCTGCGGGCCCACCTGTCCGTACGGCTGGCGGGCTACAAATTGCCGCGCACCTTCGAGTACGTCACCGAGCCGCTGCGCGACGAGGCGGGCAAGGTGCGGCGATCGGCTCTTCGCAAGGAACGTGTCAGCTGAGCCGTACGGTCTGGCCGGTCTCGGCCGAGCGGCGGGCTGCTTCCAGGACGGCCAGCGCCTCGGCCACGCCCGACGGGTCGACCGGTGTGCGGCCGTCCGCGACGGCGCGGTAGAAGGCCGCGTAGTCGCCGCGCTCGGTCGGCACCGGCTTGAGCTCGTCGCCCGCGCCCGTGAGGCCCCAGCGCTCCTCCGGGTCGTCGCCGAAGCCCGGCGAATCGGGCGTGAGGCCCGCCCTGAGCTGCTCCTCCTGCACGTCCATGCCGGTTTTCACGTAGGCGCCGCGGGAGCCGAGCACGCGGAAGCGGGGGCCGAGGTCGGCGGCCACGGAGCTGACCCACAGGTGCGAGCGGGTGCCGCTCGCGTGGGTGAGGGCGACGAAGGTGTCGTCGTCGGCGTTGACCCCCGCGCGGCGCGTCAGCACCTCGGCGTAGACCGACTCGACCGGGCCGAACAGCTGCAGCGCCTGATCGACGAGGTGACTGCCAAGGTCGTAGAGCAGGCCGGCGAGGTCGTCGGCGCCGCCGGTCTCGCGCCAGCCGCCCTTCGGGTGCGGGCGCCAGCGCTCGAAGCGCGACTCGAAGCGGTGGACGTCGCCCAGGTCCGGCGCGAGCCGCCGGAGGGTGAGGAAGTCGCCGTCCCAGCGCCTGTTCTGGAAGACGGTGAGCATCACGCCGCGCTCGTGTGCCAGCCGTACGAGCTCCTCTGCCTGGGCGGCGCCGGCGGCCAGCGGCTTGTCGACCACGACCGGCAGCCCGGCCTCGAGGGCCGCCGTGGCGAACGGCACGTGGGTGCGGTTGGGCGAGGCGATCACGACGAGGTCGGATCGGCCGAGGACGTCGTCGAGCGCCGGCACGGCCGCGGCGCCGTACCGCTCGGCGACCTCGGCGGCGCGCTCGGGGGAGCGGGTGACGACGGACGTCAGCCGCAGCCCCGGCGTGGCGGCGATGAGCGGGGCGTGGAAGACCTGCCCGGCGGTGCCGTAGCCGACCAGCCCGACGCGCAGGTCACTCACGGTCGTCCCGCTCGGCCAGGAACCGCTCGAACTGCGCGGCCAGCTCGTCGCCCGTCGGCATCGGCGTGGACTCGGCCAGCAGGCTCTCGCGCTCCGCGCCCTCGGCGAAGGCGTCGTACTGCTGCTCGAGGCCGCTGATGGCGCTCGACAGCTCGCTCGAGGCGCGGATCTGCTCCTCGATCTCCTCGGTGGTGCGGTCGGCCGCCTCGCGCAGGGAGTCCATCGGGAAGACGAGCCCGGTGGACTTGGTCACCGCCTCCAGCGCCGTCACCGCCGCCTGGGGGTACTCGGCCTGCGACAGGTAGTGGGGCACGTGGACGGCGTAACCGACCGCGTCCTTGCCGGCGGCGCCGAGGCGCAGCTCGATCAGCGCGGCGGCGCTGCCCGGCACCTGGACCCGGCCGAAGTTGCTGGTCTGCGCGTTGATCAGGTCGGGCCGGCTGGCATGCGCGGTGATGCCGAGCGGGCGGGTGTGCGGCACCGCCATCGGGATGCCGTGCACGGTGATCAGCTTGCTCACGCCCAGCTTGTCGACGAGGTCGCCCACCGCGGTGACGAAGCGTTCCCATTCGCGGTCGGGCTCGGGCCCGCTGAGCACCAGGAAAGGCGTGCCCGTGGCGTCGTGGGCGACGTGCACGGCGAGCTCGGGCGTGTCGACCTCGACCCAGCGGTCGGTGTCGAACGTCATGATCGGCCGCCGGGAGCGGTAGTCGAGCAACCGGTCCACGTCGAAGGTCGCCACGGTGCGGTGCTCGAGCTCGGCGAGCAGGTGGCCGATGGCCAGCCTGCCCGCTCCACCCGCGTCGACGAAACCCTCGAAGTGGTAGAGCAGCACGGGGCCGTCAAGTTCGGGTGCGTCCTCGGCGAGCGTGTAGAGATCCATTTCAGCCTTTCCTCGTCCTCCCTAGTCGAACCTATGACGAGGAGCAGGCATTCCGCACATCGGGTCCTTCCCGGTGGGCGCCTTGGGGCGGAGACTGGTTCATGTAGCCCTCGAGGGGACAAAATTCGCTATCGCCGCTATCTGGTCTCACTGAGACATGGTTGCGATCATCTGGTATGGCTATCATTCCTGCGCAAGCCACGCCCCTCCGAATTCCGGCGCTCCGGTGCCCCTTCGAGAGCGAGGTGAATCCCCATGTCGTCGAGGCGAGCGAGGACAGCTTCGCCTGGCTGCTGGAGTCGGGCATGCTCGCCGACCCCGGCATCTTGGAACGATACAAGAGCGCCAGGTTCGGCTGGCTGACCGCGCGCGCCTACCCGCTCGTCGACCGCGACATGCTCAAACTGCTCATGGACTGGTGCATCTGGCTGTTCGCCTTCGACGACGGCTTCTGCGAGTCGGAGAACCTCAGCCGGCACACCGCGCTCATCGCCCGCGCCTTGCCCGAGATGTTCAGGGTGCTGCACGACATCGACTCGGGGGAGCCGGTCGACAACGTCTTCGCCCGATCGCTGCAGGGGCTCAAGCACCGCATCGCCGAGCACGCCGAGCGCGACCAGCTCGACCGGTGGGCGACGGCCACCAAGGAATACATCTTCGCCCAAGTGTGGGAAGCGGCCAACCGCGAGTCCGACGTCGTGCCCACACCCGAGGACTACATCTTCATGCGCCGTCGCACCGGCGCCATGTACCCGGTCTACGCCCTCATCGACATCGCCGCGCGCCAGCGCCTCACGCCCGACGAATGGCACCACCCCAACATCAGGGCCCTCACCGAGCACGCCAACGACCTGGTCGTCTGGGACAACGACCTTTTCTCCTACGCCAAGGAGCGCAAGCACGACCAAGCCCGCCACAACCTCGTCAACGTCCTGGCCACCCACCGCGGCTACTCCTTACAGGAGGCACTCGACGAGGTGGCCCAGATGCACGACATAGCGGTACTGGAAATGGTGCGGCTGCGCCAGTCGGTGCAGGACTGGGGCTCGCGCGCCGTCCACACCTACGTCCAGGGCCTCGAACACTGGGTACGAGGCCATATCGAATACTCGCTCGGCAGCGCCAGATACGTCCGCGCCTGGCCCGCCGGAACCGAATGGGCCAGGGTGAACTGACCTCAGGACGAGGCGTCCAGTTCGCCCAGCGCGAGCGCGGACGCCTCGTCGAGGTCGAAGCGCTTGCCCGTGTCGAAGGCCCGGCGGTAACCGTCGTCGCCCAGCGCGCGCTGGCACTCCTTGACGCACTTCTCGTGATCCACCGTCAGGAACGGCGCTCCCAGCTGCGGCAGACCGGCGGAAATCCAGTTCTGCTGGAGCGCGCCCAGCAGCGTGGCCGCCATTCCGGGCTCGTCGAGCGCGGTGTAGATGCGCGCCATGGTCTCCAGGGCGATCAGCGTGCCGAGGGTGTCGTGGAAGTGGCGCTTGATCCGCAGGCTCTCCTGAGCGCTCGACAGCGCCTCCAGAGCCCGGCCGCTGACCAGGCGCGGCACGGACAGCGCCCAGTGCGCGTAACTGCTGACGAAGAGCTCACCGCGTTCCTGGCAGACCTGCAGGCAGTCGCTGAGCAGGGACTCGGCCTCGTAGAACTCGCCCTGAGCGGTCAGCACGATCGACAGCTCCACGATGGCGGGCAGCAGGCCCGGGTTGAGCTCCTTGTTGTCGGTGTTGAACTCGATCGCCACACCGAGCAGCGCGCTGGCCTTCTGCAGGTCGCCCTGCAGCAGGGCGGCGGTGCCCTGCATCTTCGACGCCAGGATGACCGCCTTGGAGTCGCCCACCCGCACCGCCTCGGTGCTGCACTGCTCGGCCGCCTGCTGCGCGGCGACACTGTCGCCCTGGGCGCTGCGCACGTACGACAGCACCCACAACGCCTTGCAGCGTTCCTTGCTGGGCAGCGGGTTGGCGGTGAGCGCCCGCTCCAGGTAGGTGCGGCCCTCGCGGACGAATCCGCAGCAGACCCACATGAACCACAGCGAGCTCAGCAGCTTCAGCGCCAGCAGGGTCTCGCCGGGCGTGCGCAGGGCGTGTTCGAGCGCGATGCGCACGTTGTCGTGCTCCTGGCGCATGCGGACGAACCAGTAGATCTGCCGCGGCCCCGACCAGGCGTCCTCGCTGCGCTCGGCCAGGCTCAGGTAGTACTCCAGGTGCCGGTGGCGCATGTGCTCGGTCTCGCCCAGCTTGTCGAGCCACTCCTCGCCGTACTCCGCCAGCGTGTCGATCAGCTTGTAGCGCACGCCCGCGTGGTTGCTGCGGATCAGCAGGATCGACTTCTCGACCAGCCCGGTGACCAGATCGGTGATGTCCTCCGAGGCCAGGCGCTGGTCGGAGCAGACGAAACGTGCCGCGTCGAGCTCGAAGTCGCCGGCGAACACGCTCAGCCGCGCCCACAGCAGCCGCTCCTCGGGAGCGCACAGCTCGTGGCTCCAGCCGATGGCGGCGCGCAGGGTCTGATGCCGTGGCAGTGCCGTACGGCTGGCGCCCGCGAGCAGGCTGAAGCGGTCGGCGAGCAGGGCCAGGATCTGGTCGACCGACAGGGCGCGCAGGCGCACCGCGGCCAGCTCGATCGCGAGCGGGATGCCGTCGAGGCGGCGGCACAGCTCGGCCACCGAGCCGATGTTGGTCTCGTCGAGCACGAAGTCGGGCACCACGCCGCCCGCGCGGGCCGCGAACAGCTGCACCGACTCGTTGGTGAACAGGCTCTCGGTCGGGTCGTCGCCGGGCACCTGCAGCGGCGGGACCGGGACCACGCGCTCGTAGGTCAGGTGCAGCGACTGGCGGCTGGTGGCCACGATGCGCAGGTTGGGGTTGGCCTCCAGCAGCTCCTCGACGAGCTCGGCGCAGCCCTGGATGAGGTGCTCGCACGTGTCGAGGATGAGCAGCATCTCGCGGTCGGCGACCCACTCCGACAGGGTCTCGCCGGCAGCACGGGACGACTGGTCGGCGATGCCGAGCGCCGAGGCGATGGTCTGCTTGACCATCCCGGCGTCCTGAAGCCGGGCCAGGTCGGCGAACCAGACGCCGTCGGCGTAGTGAGCGCGCATCTGGTGGGCCAGCCGCAGCACCGTGCGCGACTTGCCCACTCCGCCGATGCCGGTGACGGTCACCAGGCGGGAATCGTTGAGATGCCGCTTCAACGTGGCGAGGAGGCGGGTGCGTCCCACGAAGCTCGTCAGCTCCGCGGGCAGATTGCCTTCTCGCCGCCAGCCGGACGGGGTGGCCATGGGCAGCCTCACGGGGGTAGGCGACACCTGCCAGGGCATCGTACCTCGCAGCGGATGTCCTCTTCTTGATCTCAGGTACGGATTTGTTCCACCGGATAGCATGAATGCGTGAGTGAACTTCTACCCGAGCAGACCTCGGACGACCGCGATCTCGGCTGGGGCGACTGGCGTTCGTCGCTCGACGACGCCGACGCCTTCTATCTGGAGAACAAGCCGCCGCACTGGGGCTGAACCCTGTGGACGTCACCCATCACCTGACGATCGCGCTCGACGCCGCCATCGCCCTGGCCAACACCTTCGGCACCGCCCAGCGGCAGGGACGCGCGTCCGCCGCCGTCTCCCCGATGGAGGTCGACGCCGCGCTGCGGCTGGCCACCAGGCGCGTGCCCGAGATCACCGCGCAGGTCCTCGAGGCCTACCGCGACGGCGGCACCCGCCTCTACCTCGCCCTCCAGCACGTGGTGGACGGCGACGAGGACGCCGCGGCCGCCCAGATCAACGAGCTGTTCGAGCGCACCCACGCCGCGCCCCGGCTGGTGCGACACGACGACGACCCCTGGCACCTGCACTTCGCCGTGCCGGGACCGGCGGCGATGCTGGCCGACATGGCCACCGCGGCGGGCATGCTGATCGGCAGCGCCGAGGCCGGACGGCTGCACGTCTGCGGCGCCGAACGCTGCGACAACCTCTTCCTCGACTCCACCCGGAGCCGGACCAGGCGCTTCTGCTCCACGTCGTGCCAGAACCGGATGAAGGTGGCGGCCTTCCGCAGTCGCGCGTAACTGTCTTAAGCGCTAGAGTCGGTTACATGACTCGGCGCTTCCTCCTGCTCTGGCTCGGCAACACCGCGGGCACCTTCAGCATGGTCCTCTTCCCGGTGCTGCTGGCCATCGCCGTGCTCGACGCGGGAGCCGACGCCGCCGTGCTGGGGGCCGCCCTGGCCGCCAAGACCGTCGGGTTCCTGCTCGGCACACCCGTCGGCGGGGTGCTGGCCGACGGGCGGGCGCCGGGGCGCACCCTCGGCGTCGCCGGGCTGATCGCCGCCGTGGGCACCGCCGGGGTGGCGGCGCTGCTGGAGGGCGAGTTGTGGGCGGTCGTCGCGGCCGCGCTGGTCGCCGGGGCCGGGCAGGGGCTCTACCGGCCCGCCTTCCAGTCCGCCGTGGCCGCCGCCGTCGCCGACGAGGCGCGGCAGCGGGCCAACGCGCTGTCGTCGATGAGCGGGCGCATCGTCTCGATGGCCGCGCCGGGGCTGGCCGCCACGATCAGCGTCGTGGCGGGGGCGCGCACGGTGCTGGCCATCTCGGGGGCGTTGTGGCTGCTGACGGCGCTCGGCAGCGGCCTCCTGCGCCGGGCCGCCGGCCCGTCGCTCGTCACGCCCGAGGGCGGCACCGCAAGCAGCCCCTCGCTTCTCACGCCCGAGGGCGGCCCCGCAAGCGGCTCCTCGCTTCTCACGCCCGCGAGCCCCGCCACAGCTCCCGGCGCCCGGCGGGGTGCGTCCTTCTGGGAAGGCGTGCGCGAGGCCAGAAGGCACCGCTGGTTCTTCCCCGGCCTCATCGCCCTCGCCGTCCAGGCCGCCGCCGGGTTCTCCGCGACCCAGGTGCTCCTGCCCACGATCTCCCGCTCCGGCTTCGGCGGCGACGCCCTGCTCGCCTCCGCCCTGACCGCTGCCACCGTCGGCGCCCTGGCCGGAGCGCTGCTGATGATGCGATGGAAACCGCCGGCCCCGGGCTGGACCGCCCTGCTCGGCCTGTCCGCCTACGGCCTGGCCCCGCTCTCGCTCGTCCTGCCGCCCAGCGTGCCCACGGTGATCGCCGCCTACGCGGTGGCCGGATTCGGCTCCTCGCTGTTCAACATCACCTGGTTCACCGCCACTCAGCGCGAGGTGCCGCCGCACCTGCTGGCGCGGGTGTCGGCGGTCGACTTCCTCGTGTCGTACGGCCTGGCGCCGCTGGGCCTGCTGGCCGTCTCCCCGCTGACGGAGCTCGCCGGAGCGCCCGCCGTACTTTTCGGGTGCGGCCTGCTGTGCCTGCTGTCACCCCTGGCCGTCATGCTGGTGCCCACGACCAGGGGCTTCACGGGCCCGGCCCGCTACGACACCACGTCCTTGCGGCGGAAGCGCCGGAAGGACAGCGCGATGAGCAGCGCCGCGTAGGTGACCGAGATCGCCACCCCCTTGGCCATGCCGCTGTAGTCCGGCTCGGGCGCGATCGCGTCCAGCCAGGCGTTGTTCCAGAACGTCGGGAGGAACTCCCTGATCACCCCCAGCGCCTCGACGGCCTGCAGGATCTGGCAGACGATCCACAACCCGACCGCGCCGCCCACCGCGCCCAGCGGCGAGTCGGTCATGGTCGACAGCAGGAACGCCAGCGCGCCCGTCACCAGCTGGCACACCAGCGCGTAGCCGATGACGATGGCGAAACGCGGCAGCGCATCCATGGCCGGGATCGTCTCGCCCGTGCCGGGCACCTGGATGTCGTCCCAGCCGAACGCCAGCGTCCCGGCCAGCAGCGCCATCAACGGCATGCTGATCACCGCCGCCGCCGCGTAGCCCATCGCCACGATCAGCTTCTGCCGCAGCAGCCGGTCACGCGGCACCGGCGCAGCCAGCAGATATCGGAGCGACGACCAGTTCGCCTCGCTGGCCACGGTGTCGCCGCAGAACAGCGCCACCGCGACCACCAGCAGGAACACCGAGACCGACAGCGAGAACGCGGCGAAGTTCAGCGCGCCCGCCGAGGCCAGGTCGGAGATGCGCAGGGCGTTGCCCGGGTTGTTCGACTGCGGGCCCACCTTGAACGCGATCACCAGGATCCACGGCAGGGCCAGCATCAGCCCGAACATGACCATCGTGCGGCGGCGCTTGAACTGCCGCACGATCTCCACCCTCAGCGGCAGCGTCTTGTTCGCCGCATACGTGGTGTTCATTTCTCCCCGATCAGGTCCAGGAACACGTCCTCCAGGCGAGGCCCGTGCCCGTTGGAGGTGGCCAGCAGGCGGGCCACCGGGCCCTCGCTGACCAGCTTGCCGCGGTGCATCACCACGACGTGGGAGCAGGTCTGCTCCACCTCGGCCAGCAGGTGACTGGAGACGATCACCGTGCGGCCGTCCTGCGCGTAGCGCTTGAGCACCTCGCGCATCTCCCTGATCTGGGGCGGGTCGAGCCCGTTCGTCGGCTCGTCGAGCACCAGCAGGTCCGGCAGGCCGAGCATCGCCTGGGCGATGGCCAGCCGCTGGCGCATGCCCTGCGAATACGTGCGCACCGCCCGGTTGATCGCGTTGCCGAGCCCGGCGATCTCCAGCGCCTCGTCGAAGTACGCCTCGCTCGCCGGACGGCCCGTCGCCGCCCAGTACAGGTCCAGGTTCTCCCGCCCCGACAGATGCGGCAGGAAACCGGGGCCCTCCACGAAGCTGCCCAGCCTCGACAACACCGGCGCGCCCGGAGTGACCTCCTCGCCGAAGATCCTGATCGATCCGCCGTCGGGATGGATCAGGCCCATCATCATGCGCATCGTCGTCGTCTTGCCCGCGCCGTTCGGCCCCAGCAGGCCCAGCACCTGGCCCTGCTCCACGCGGAACGACAGGTCGTCGACGGCCTTCTCGCCGTTGCGGTAGGCCTTGGTCAGGCCGGTGATCTCCAGCGGCACGTCGCTGGCCGCACCCTCCCTGGCCCTGCGCGGCCGGCCGGTGGCCAGCACGGCCGCCGCCACCACGATCGCGGCCAGCGGCATCGCCCACACCCACCACGCCAGGCCGGGCGGAGGCTCCGACAGACCCTTCACACTCGGTACGGCAAGCGCCGGGTCCGCCAGCGCCACCCGGTAGGAGGCGGGCTCGGCGGGAGTCGAGAAGCCCATGTCCGTGGTCGTCAGCGCCAGCCTCATCCGGTGCCCGGCGGGGAAGAGGTAGTCGACGACGGGCAGGGTGACCGTCGCCTCGACGCTTTCCGCGCCCTCGGGGATCGTCACCTTGATCGGGGAGATCTGCCCGGACGGCAAATTCGGGGGCTGCAACGAGTCGGAGACGTCGTACAGCTTGGCGAACAATGTCACCTCGCCCTTGCCGTACACCCTGATCTTCGCGCTCGCCCCGCCGGTCAGCTGCAGCGGCCGGGACAGCGGCGCCGACTCGAACACCGCGCTCTGGCCCGGCATGTCGAGCGACACGCTCAGATTGCTCTGGCCACCGCCGCCGCCCGCGCCTCCGCCCCCGCCGAGCAGGCCGCCCACGCCGGGAACGGTCGAGATCGACGGCGGCGTGCCGCCCGGCGGATTGACGATGTTCTGCTCAGGACCCCGCAACTCGACCGGCGTCGTCATCGTGCCGCCCAGGCCCGGGTACTGGGTCGTCTCCGGGTGCAGCCTGATCCGCTGGCGCGTGCCCGGGTCGCGGCCGCCGTCACGCGTCACGCTGAACGCCGGGCCGTCCGCCAGCGGCTGCTGCTTCAGCCAGCGGTCCAGCCAACCCAGCGTCTTCTCGTAGAGGTAGTCGACCTCGCCGTTGCCGCCGTCGTGACCGCCGTCGAACCACATCACCTGCACGGGACCCGCGACCGCGCGGGCGTTGCCGTCGGCCTGCGCCAGCGTGAACAGCGAGTCACGCTGGCCCTGGATGAGCAGCGTCGGCGCCTTGATCCGGCCCTGCACGCTCACCGGGCTCGACTTGCGCAGCAGCGCCACCGCCTCCGGCGTCGCCTTGCCCGTGCTCGCGATCTGCTGGTACACGTCGCAGATCTCCGGCAGGAACCGGCCGCACCTGGCCTCCTCCGGGCTCAGCGGCTGCACCTGACGGTTCAGCGCCTCCAGCCCGCCCTGCAGACCGCTGCCCTGCGCGATGCCGCCCCTGCCGAAGAAGAAGCCCGCCCAGGCCTTCTTGAACACCCCCGACTCCGGGCCCTGGCCGGTGCCGTTCGGGAACAGCGCGTCGGCCAGGTCGTACCAGGTGATCTGGGGGACGATCGCGTCCACCCGGTCGTCGTAGGCCGCCGTCATCAGCGAGATCGCCCCGCCGTACGAACCGCCCGCCATGCCGACCCTCGGGTCGCCCTCCTTGTCGAGCAGCACCTCCGGCCGCTTGGCCAGCCAGTCGATGAGCTGCTTGACGTCCTTGACCTCGTAGTCGGGGGAGTTCAGGGCGATCTGCCCCGTCGACTTGCCGAAGCCCCTCGCGGACCAGGTCAGCACGGCGTAGCCCGCCTCGGCCAGCTGCCTGGCCTGGTTCCTCATGCTCTCCTTCGCCGAGCCGAACCCATGGGCCAGCAGGACGGCGGGCGCCTTACCTCCCTGAGCGGGCGGGAAGAAGGTGGTGTCCAGATCGACCTTCTGGTCGTCGTTCGGGCCGTCGACGACGGTGATCCGTTGCTCCTGGCCCTGGACGCCCGGTCCAGACGGCCACACCAGCCACACCGTGACACCGAGCACGGCAAGTGCCACGACCAGCGCGGCCATGCGTTTCATGCGGAGACTCTATGAGGAGTTGCTGAGAAAACCCTGAGACGGGAGATCTTGGTGCCCTTCCCCTCCCTCCGCCCCCCGCCAGCCCGGGGTCCTGGCTCCGGCCGGGGGCCTCTGGCAGTGCCCGTCCGTTCGCGGCATGTGACAGGGTGTCTCATGGCGAGTTCACCCTCCTGGGCCCCGGAGGTCACCATGGCTGTCGAAGACGTCCGATGGTTCGGCGAGGACGCGTACTCGGACTACTGGATCAACGGCTTCTGCCTCACTTTCGTCCAGGGAAGGTCGGCCGCAGAGGTCCAGGCCGTCTTTGCGAAATCGGCAAGGGCCGCGTGGAGACGGAGGACACGGGACAGCGGTTCAGTTCCACGATCATCGACTGCGACCAGGGCGCGATCATGCTCGAACTGGCCGGTCTCGCCGGATGGAGGAAGGATCTGGCAGAGGCCTTCTCCCAAGGCACCCGGATCGCGGTCGTGACCGACCCCTTCGTGGGCAGCCCGGCATTCGCCTATGTCGAAGACGGAAAGCTCCTCTGCGAGTTCCAAATCCGTGATCCCTACAACCGGCTGGGCGCGTCACCGGATGCCTTGATGGCAGAAATGGAGGAGGCCGGAATGCTCGACGGGGAGGAGTACTACGACGAAGACGAAGACGCGGACCTCTCGGTGAGCGCTGAGACCCCGAACCTTCCCGTGCTCCAGGCGATTGCTGTCGCCTCGAAGAAGATCGGAGTGCCGTTCAGCAGGGAGGGTCTTCTCCAGGCCCGCCATTTCGTATCCCTCGACGAGACGCATGACATCGAGGCAGCCGCCACCGAGCGTCCCGGCACGGTCATTCAGCTTCTCTGAGCGGCCTCCAGCACGACCCGCAGCACCGTGCCCGTGCTGTCGAAGTCCGGCCGCAGCCGGTTCTTGGTGATCGCGAACGCCACCCCGCTCCCCACATCCCCGCACGCGTAGCTCCCCCCGACGCCGCCCACCCCGAACAGGGTCGGCGACGGGAAGCCCGGCATGCCCACCGAGAAGCCCAGCCCCCACGTGGTCGGGAAGCCGAACACCTCGTCCACGCCCGTGGCCGAGGTCTCGGCGGCCAGGCGCAGGCTCTCGGGCGACAGCAGCCGCACCCCGTCGACCTCCCCGAGCAGCGACGCGTAGAGCCTGGCCGCCGCGCGGGCGGTGGCCTTCCCACCCGCCGGGATGTCGGCCGACAGGATGTCGGCCCTGCGGTCCCATTCCGCGGTGGGGAACAGCGCCGCCGGCGCCGCCTTGAACATGGGCAGGTCGGGCGGCAGCATCGTCATCTGCTCGGTGGTTCCCGGCAGGTCCTCCAGGCGGGCGAGGCGGTGGTGCTCGGAGGCGGGCATGCCGAAGTACAGCTCGTCGGCGACGCCCAGGGGCTCGGCCACCTCCTCCCGCAGGACCTGGGAGATGCGCTTGCCGGTGGCGAGGCGGACGACCTCGCCGAGGATGTAGCCGAAGGTGATCGCGTGGTAGCCGATCTTGGTGCCGGGCTCCCACCACGGCTGCGCATCGGCGACGGCCGCGCACATCTTGTCCCAGTCGCACAGGTCGGCCAGAGTCGTGTCCTGGGGCACGCCCGGCACCCCGGCCGTGTGGTTGAGCACCTGCCGTACGGTGACCCGCTCCTTGCCGTGCGCGCCGAACGCGGGCCACAACTCCGCGACGGGCGTGTCGTAGCCGAACAGTCCGCGCTCGACGAGCATGTGGACGATCGTGCTGGTGGCGGCCTTGACGACGGAGAAGCAGTAGAAAGGCGTCCCCGGGGTGACCGTACGGCCGGCGTCGGGGTCGGCCAGGCCCGCGACGGCGTCGACGATCTGCTCGCCGTGGCGGTATACCGACACCTGCAGCCCGCGCTCGTCGCCCGATTCGACGAGCCGGTCGATGGTCTCTTGCACGAGTTTCTGTACATCGTTCATAGGGCTCACCGTGGCACGCGGCGCGCGGGCGGGGGAAAGGCCGAGTGCGCATCGCGGTCATGCGGCCGCCGCATCACGGCCCGTCGGTGCGACAATCGCGGTATGGAAGGCAGGCTCCTGGCCTTGCCGCAGGCCCCCGACACGATCGAACTGCGGCACCTGCGCTCGTTCGTCGCCGTCGCCGACGAGCTCAACTTCGGCCGGGCCGCCACCCGGCTCTACCTCTCGCAGCCCGCCCTGAGCAGGCAGATCCAGGCGCTGGAGCGGCTCGTCGGGTGCGACCTGCTGCGGCGTTCCACGCATCGGGTCGAGCTCACCGCGGCGGGCGAGGCGCTGCTCGACCGGGCGCGCAAGCTGCTGGCCGACCTCGACGAGGCCATCTCGGCGACCCGTTCCGCGTCGGGCGAGCTCGCCGGACGCGCCTACCGCTACTGGCACTCGCTGGCCTCCCGCGACGCGGGGCCGGAGCTGGAGGAGCTGCGGCGGGTGTGCGAGACGATGCACGCCGAGTTCGCGCCGCCGCCGGAGACGACCGTACGGCCCGTCAACGCGGGCGGAGTCTCCTGCTTCCAAGTCGGCGCGGGCCAGGCCGGAGCGGTGGGCCCCGAGCCCGCGACGGTCCTGTATCTGCACGGCGGCGCCTACGTCATGGGTTCCGCGTACGGCTACCGCCACGTCGCCGGCGCGCTCGCCCTGGCCTCGGGAGCCACCACCCTGGTGCCCGAATACCGCCTGGCACCCGAGCACCCCTTCCCCGCGGCCCTCGAGGACGTGACCCGGGCCTACCAGTGGATGCTGGAGCAGGCGGGCGATGCCCGGCGGCTGGTCGTCGCGGGCGACTCCTCGGGGGCGGGCCTGGCCGTCTCGCTCCTGCTCAGCCTCAAGCAGCGGGGCGCCCCCATGCCGGGCGGCGTCGTGCTGTTCTGCCCCGGCGTCGACATGTGCCGCGACAGCCTGGCCCAGTCCGACAGCGCGATCTCGCTCGACCTGCTGAGGCGCTTCGTCTCGGCCTACCTGGCCGAGCACCCGCCGGAGGATCCCGTCGTGAGCCCGCTGTCGGCCGACCTGTCGGGTCTGCCGCCGATGCTCATCCAGGGCGGCACCGACGATCCCTTCGTCGACGACGCCGAGCGCCTGGCCGACCACGCCCGCGGCCACGGGGTGGAGGTGCGCCTGGAGCTCTATCCGGTCGCCACCCACTCGTTCCAGATCTTCTGGTCGTTCCTGCCGGAGGCCGCGGAGGCTCTCGCCGCGGCGGGCAGGTTCGTCCGGTCGCTCACCACTGGTAGGAAATCTCCTACGTTTGACGCGTAGGGAATTCCCTACCTATTGTGGACCGCATGAACATCACCCACGCCTCCTTCATCACCGTCCCCGTCTCCGACCAGGACGAGGCTCTGCGCTTCTACACCACCGTGCTCGGCTTCGAGGTCACCGCGGACCTCCAGATGCCGCCCGGCCGCTGGCTCCAGGTCGCCCCGAAGGGCGCCCAGACCGTGCTCACCCTCTCCGGCCCCGGCATGGGCGATTTCACGCCCGGCACCGCACGAGGGATCATGTTCGTGACGACAGACGTGGACACCGACTGCGCCAGGCTCGCCGAAGCCGGAGTCGCCGTGGACGGCCCGAACGATCTCCCCTGGGGACGGATGGCCGGATTCCAGGACCCCGACGGCAACAGCCTGATGCTGCTCACGGAGAAGGAAGGCTTCTGACCTCATGGTCACCCAGAGCGCCCAGGACCAGGACCGGCTCTTCGCCGCCCTCGCGAACGCGACACGGCGCGAGGTGCTGCGCCTGCTGCGTGACCAGGGCCCGCAGCCGGTCCAGGCGCTCGCGGACCACTTCGACATGCGCCGCCCCAGCCTCTCGGAGCACCTCAAGGTGCTCAGGGAGGCCGGGCTCGTCTCCGAGGAGCGCCAGGGCAGGCAGCGCGTCTACCGCCTGGAGGCGGCCCCGCTCGCCGAGGTGCAGGACTGGCTCCACCCGTACGAGCGGTTCTGGCGCGAGAAGCTGAGGGGCCTCGGCGACCTGCTCGACCGCATGCCGGACAATGAGACATGACGATGCCCCAGGCGCCCGACGGGCCGGATGGCGACGACCTGACCACGATCAGGGTCGACCACTTCCTGGCCCACCCGCCCGCCAAGGTCTGGCGGGCCCTGACCGAGCCCGAGCTCATCGCCCAGTGGATGATGCCCGGCGATTTCCGCCTGGAGGTCGGTCACCGCTACACGATGACGGCCGTGCCCCGCCCCAACACCGGCTTCTCCGGCACCATTCAGGCCGAGGTGCTCGCCTACGAGCACGAGCGCATGCTGAGCGTGCGCTGGCAGGACGCCGCCGAGGGCCGGAGGAACGCCGCCGACTGGACCATCACCTGGACGCTGGAGCCGGAAGGCCGCGGCACCCGGCTCTTCCTGGTGCACGCGGGATTCGACCCGGACGACCCGGCCCAGCGCATGGCGCACCGGATCATGGGCGGAGGCTGGCGTTCCTCCGTCATGGGGGCACTGGAGAACGTGCTGGAGAAGTCCTAGGAGACCGGGGCGCCGCCGAAGCCGATCTCGTTGCCGTCGGGGTCGCGGTAGGTCGCCTTGCGCACGCCGTTGTCGTAGGTCTCGCTCGTGGCGGGCTCCAGGCCGCGCTCGGAGACCTGCGCCGTGCGCGCGTCGAAGTCTTCGAGGAAGAGCGTGTGCATGGCGTGTCCCGCCCGCTCGGGCAGGTGCTCGATGTACAGGTAGCGGTGCTCGGCCAGCTCCCACACCGCCTCTGAGTCGTGCGGGAAGAAGGTGGGCGGACCGCCGAGCAGCCGCTCGTACCACTTCAGGGCCGCGGCGAAGTCGCGGACAGGGATTCCTGCGAACAGATCGAGGTCCATGAACCGATCCTAGGGATCTCAGCCGAGCATGGCGTAGACCGTGCTCGCGCGGGCGGCGGGCTCGGCGGAGCCGTCCGGGGTGAGCGTGACGTCGCAGAAGGCCAGCGTGCGCCCCAGCTTGGTGATCTCGACGGTGACCAGCAGGTCCTTGCCGGTGACCGGGCGCTGGAAGGTCGTCGACTGCTGCACGGTCGTCATCGGCACGAAGCCGCCGCGCGCCGACGACAGGGCGATCACGGTAGCGGTGTCGGCCGCGGCCATCATGGCCTGGCCGCTCAGGCCGCCGCCCTCGCGGGCCAGGCGGTCGGACCAGGGCAGGCGGAGGACCGCGTGGCGGGGGCCGGTCTCGACGGTGGTCAGGCCGAGATCCAGGATCCATGGTGCGAAGTTGTCACGGAGGATGGCGTCGCCCTCTTCAGGAGTCACACGCCCATGATGCACGCTGGCAGGCATGGAGGAAGTCTTCCTGCCGCAGACCTATGCGCGGGGCGTGCCGTACGAGTTGTTCGCCCGGTTGAGGCGAGAATCTCCCGTGTGCTGGGTGGAGGAGCCGGCGGTGGGGCCCTGGAAGGCGGGGCCCGGCTACTGGGCGGTCTTCCGCCACCGGGACGTCAAGCACGTGCTGCGCACGCCCGAGGACTACTCCTCGCACCTGGGCGCGACGCAGATCCGCGACCCTGACACGGCGCAGGACCTCGAGTTCGTCCGGCAGATGATGCTCAACCGGGACCCGCCCGAGCACTCCCGGCTGCGCAGGATCGTGGCCGGCGCGTTCACGCCGCGTGCCGTACGCCGGCTGGAGGAGCAGATCAGGGCCAGGGCGGCGGAGCTGTTCTCGGCGGGGGAGTGCGACTTCGTCGAGGTCGTGGCCGAGCTGCCGGTGTGGACGCTGGCGCACGTCATGGGCGTGCCGCCGCAGGACCGCGGGCTCCTGCACGACTGGGCGAGCCGCGTGATCGGCTACCAGGACGAGGAGTACGCAGGTCTGGAGACCGCGCGCGGGCTCAGCGACATCGGCAGGCGGGCGCATGCGATGCGGCCCAGGCTCGAACCCGGCACGAACCCGCGCTCGCGTGCGGCGCTCAGGGACATGTACGGCTACGCGCACGACCTGGCCAGGCACCCGCTCGACGACGAGTCCGTCATGGCCGCCATGATCAGGGGCGGGCTGACGGAGGAGGAGTTCGAGAACATGTTCTTCCTCTTCGCCGTGGCGGGCAACGAGACCCTGCGCAACGCCATCCCCGGCGGCCTGCTCACCCTGCTCGACCACGGCATCACCCTGACGCCCGAGCGGATCCCGCAGGCCGTGGAGGAGATGCTGAGGTTCTGGCCGCCGGTCATGGACTTCAGGCGCACCGCGACCCGCGACCTCACCCTGGGCGGCCAGGCCATCGCCTCCGGCGACAAGGTCGTCGTCTACCACGCCTCCGCCAACCGCGACCCCGACGTCTTCCCCGACCCCGACCGCTTCGACCCCGCGCGGCAGCCCAACGACCACGTCAGCTTCGGCTTCGGACCGCACTTCTGCCTCGGCGCCCACCTGGCCAGGACGCAGATGCGAGCGGTCTTCACCGAACTGCTGGCCTGGACCGTCGAACCGGCCGGCGATCCGGTCAGGCTGACGTCGAACTTCCAGAACGGCCTGAAGCATCTTCCCGTACGGCTGGCAGCGAACGGGAGTAGTGCAGCTCCTCCAGCTGATCCCAGTGCTGCACCCCGCCCGACCAGGTGAACCCGGCCGCCTCGTAGAAACTCCGGGCGCGGGCGTTGTCGGTCAGCACCCACAGCCCCACGCTGCGCGAGCCGCGCGCCCGCAGGTCGTCGAGGGTGGCGTCCATCAGGGCGCGGCCCATCCCGGTGGAGAACTCGCCGGGCAGCAGGTAGATCGCGTAGACCTCGTCGCCCTCGAACTCGCGCGCCGGGCCGTAGGCGGAGAACCCGCGGATCTCGCCGTCGACGACGGCCACCACGGCCGCCGAGTCGCCGCTCGCCAGAGCCCCCGCGCGGAACTCCACCCGTTGCGCGGTGACCTCGAGGGAGTCGAGGTATTCGTCCGAGACGATCCCCTGGTAGGCGCTCTTCCAGGAGGTGATCCGCACTGTCTCGATCGCCCCGGCATCGGCCGGAACGGCAGGCCTGATCTGGAAGGTCATGGCACGGTAATGTACTCCCCCGTGAAGTCACTGCTCAGGCTTGCCATGCCGTATTGGACCCGTGGACCCGCAGGTCGGGAGACGCCGCGCGAGTTGTTCACGTTTCTGTACATGGGATGGCTCGTCGCCTTCAGCCTGAAGGTGCTGGGTTCGGCGTGGGACGTCTCCTGGCACTTCAAGTGGCTGCGTGACGACCTGGCGCCGCCGCACCTGCTCAACAGCGTGGGCACGGCCATCGTCGTGGCGTTGACGATCATTCACGGGTACACCGGCTACGGCGTCGACAAGACGGCGTTGCGGCTCATCCAGTGGGGGACCGGGATCTTCCTGGTCGCGGTGCCGCTCGACCTGATCAACCACCGGATCAACGGGCTCGACATCACCTCTTGGAGCCCCTCGCACATCCTGCTCTACGTCGGGACGTTCTTCATGATCGCGGGGGTGATCCGCGGCTGGTTCGTCGGCGGGGGCGGCAAACTGGTGCTCGGGGTGTTCTTCGTGTTCTTCCTGGAGAACGTGCACTTCCCCGAACAGCACCAGGAGTACGGCATCCTGTCGCTGAAGGCGTGGGACAACGGCGTCAGCTACGCCGAGCCGATCCTGCAGCAGTTCGCCGCCGACCAGATGGGCAGCGCGATCAACCGGCAGATGATGGTCAACTTCACGCTGCCCGTGCCCGACTGGCTCTACCCGGCCTACGCGGTCGTCGCGGGCATGGCGGTGCTGGCCGTGGCGCGCATGATGATCGGGCGTTTCGGCGCCGCGACCCTCATCGCCGGCGCCTACGTGGGCTTCCGCACGCTGATCTGGCCGCTGCTCACCTACACCGACTTCCCGCCGTCGGCGGTGCCGTTCTTCCTGGTCGTCGGGGCGCTCTGCGTCGACGTCGCGTTCCTGCTCGGCCACCCGGTGGTGCGCGGCGTGGTGGGCTCGGTGCTGGTGACGGCGGGCGTCTACGCGGCGCTGGGCGCCCAGAGCGCGGTGCTCGGCCAGGTGTACGGCACGCTGAACGGTCTCGACGACCTGCTCGGGGCGCCACCGCTGATGACCGCCTCCGCCGTGTACGCCGGAGGCGGGTTGATGGCGCTCTGGCTGCTGAGCGAGTGGTTCGTCACCCGCTTCGACCTGCGCTCCAAGGATCAGCCGATCGAGGCGCGGGTGATGGCCACCGCCACCCCGTAGGCCAGCCCCATGATGGAGACCTCCGCAGCCGCCCACACGGCTACGGAGGTCTTCTGCTGTCTCATCAGCCTGAACCTGATGTAGGCGGCCACCGGGACCAGCGCCGCGGTCAGCGCCACCTTGGTGACGACCAGCAGGCCGTACTCCGTCGTCAGCAGCGCGCCGGGCAGCTCACCGCCGGGCGTCAGCGCCATCGTCCCTAGGCCGCTGACCAGGCCGGAGGCCGACACCAGCAGCAGGCAGACGGTGGCCAGGCGGGAGAAGCGCGGCAGCACCTCGGGCAGGAGCGGCCGGGCGAACGTCATGACGGCGATCAGGCCGCCGGTCCAGACGG
This sequence comes from Nonomuraea sp. NPDC050663, assembly GCF_044456985.1. NCBI lineage: Bacteria > Bacillati > Actinomycetota > Actinomycetes > Streptosporangiales > Streptosporangiaceae > Nonomuraea > Nonomuraea sp. NPDC050663. The sequence goes on along the minus strand of NZ_JBITGL010000010.1, from coordinate 126,154 downwards.
CCGCGCCCATGACGTGCAGCTCCATCGAGATCATCAGCGGGTCGTGCCAGACCGAGTCGACCGCGTGGCCGGTCACCGGGATCGGCAGCAGGCCGAACAGGGCCACGACGATGCGGAGCTCGGCGGGCACCTTCTCGCCGAAGCGCACCGCCATCAGGCCGATGCCCGCCGCGACCAAGGCACAGGCGGCGCTGAACAGCATGCCCTGACCGGCGCCGACACTGTCGACGTAGTCGGTGATCATACCGAGGGTGGGGATCGCGCCGGGGTTGAGCTCGGCGGTCTGGAAGACGATCGTCAGCAGAGCGGTGATCGCCCACGCCCAGGCGGCCGTCACGGCGAGCGGGCGGACCCTGCGCATGATCGGCTCGGTGCTGTCGGGGGTGTCGAAGCCGAGCAGCTTGGGGAGCACGCTGAGCCCGACTACGGCCACGGCGGCCAGGTCGAGGAGCACCCGGACGATCGGCAGGCCGTACTCGACCACGGGGCCGGGCAGGGGGATGCCGGGGACCGCCTCCTCGGCGGTGGCTGTGCTGGCGACCACGACCGCCAGGAGGGCGGCGAGGGTGAAGAGGCCGGGGAGCAGGAGCCGGGCGGTGGAGGCTGCGCGCGGGGGAGCGGGGGCGGCGAGGGTGGTCATGCCCGGTCCTCGCCACCGCTTCCGACGGAGGCCCGGTCGTCGGCGCCCGATGGTTCGACGGGTGCGTCGCTTTCGCCGGGTGCGCCGGGCTCGGCGTCGCGGGGCGAGCGGCGCAGGGCGACGACGGTGCCCGCCGCCAGCACCAGCAGCGCGCCGCCGATCCACAGCACCGCCATCCCCGCCCCGCCGTTGGCCGCGGCCTCGGCCGCCTGCGTGCTGAGATCGGGGGCGGCGGAGGAGGCGCCGGTGGGGGAGACGGCCGCCGGGCCCGACTGGTTGCCGCCCGCGGTGCCGGGGCCGTCGCCGGTGGCCGCTGCGGAGCCGGGCGAAGCCGTGGCGTTGGTCGAGGCGTCGGAGGCGTCGGCGGAGGCGGAGGCGTCGGTGGAGGCGTCGGCGGAGGCGGAGGCCGAGGCGGTGGCGGCGGGCGTGGCTGCCGGGGCCGCGGCGCCCGGGCCCGGCTTGGTGAGCGTGAAGGTCACCTTGCCCGCCACCGGATGCCCGTCCGACGACAGGATCCGATACCCCACCACATACTCGCCCGCGGCCCCCAGCGGCCGCACCTTGACGCTGACCCGCTCCTTCCGCACCACCGCGCCCCCGTCGGCCCACGAGGTCCCGCCGGGACCGGTGACGTTGACGTGCGCGTACCCGGTGCGGACCGCCGTGTTGAAGACGAGCGTGACCTCCGACGGCGCGGCGTCGAGCCGCGCCCCCTCGGCAGGGTCGCTGCCGATGAGCACGTCGTGCGCCCAGGCCGCCCCGGGCATGAGCGCCCAGGCTGCCGCGCAGGCGACCAGCAGGACTGTGAGCAACCGCCGCACAGCTCTTGACCTTCCTTAGACCTTCTGTGAACCCGTATATGGTCGCATCCATGGAGCACCTGTTCGGCGGAGCGGCCCCCTACTACGCCCGATACCGCCTCGGCCACGGCGATGCGGCCATCGCCCACCTGGCCAGGACGTTCGGTCGTGAGGCCACCGTGCTGGACCTCGGCAGCGGCCCAGGAACGATCGCGGTGCCGCTGGCGGCTCAGGTGGCGCGGGTGCTGGCGGTGGATCCCGACGAGGAGATGCTCCAGGAGGGCGCCAGGGCCGGGGTGGCGAACATCCGCTGGATCAAGGCCGATTCGACGATGTTGCGGCAGCTGCCCCCTTTCGACCATGTGGTGATGGGGCGTTCTTTCCACTGGATGGATCGCCTGGCCGTGCTGGCCGACCTCGACGACCTTCTGCCGCCCGGTGGCGTAATAGCGCTGGTCGGCCCGACGCGTGAGGCTCGCCATCAGGAGTGGCACCCGGTGGCGCAGCGGGTGTGCGAGGAGTTCGGGCTGACCCGCCACCAGGCGCGCGGCTCCTTCCAGGACACCGGGCTCCATCACGACGACGTGCTGGAGACCTCGCCGTTCGCCCGGCTGGAGCGGGTGGCGTCCGAGCGCACGGTGGTGTGGGACGTCGACAGCGTGATCGGCTACCAGCTCTCGTTGTCGATCTCGACCCCGTCGAGGCTGGGCGAGCGGCGGGAGGAGTTCCTGACGGCGCTGCGGCGCGCGGTGGAGGAGGCGCACCCGGAGGGCTCGTGGAGCGTCGGCTACACCACCGAGGTGCTGGTCGCGAGGCGGACTCGGGAGTAACATCCGGGCACCTGCGATCATGAGCGAGGTCCCATGGATGCCGCGCTGGCGGAACCGGTCAAACGTGTCGGCCCGTGGTGGATCGCCACGATCTCCCTGGTCAACTTAGGCCTGTACATGGGCTATGTCGCCCCGCTGCAGGTGCTGCTGCCCCAGCAGGTCGCGCAGGTCGCGCCGGGTGCCAAGGAGCAGGCGCTGGCCTGGGTGACGGGGGTGGGCGCGCTGGTGGCGATGCTCGCCAATCCCATCGCGGGCGCGCTGTCCGACAGGACCACCTCCAGGTACGGCAGGCGGCACCCGTGGACGCTGGCAGGCAGCCTGCTGGGGGGCCTGGCGCTGGCCTTCCTGGCGTTCCAGAGTTCGGTGGTGTGGATCGCGGCCGGCTGGTGCCTGGCCCAGGCGGCGCTCAACTCGATGCAGGCGTCGATGACGGCGGGCGTGCCCGATCACGTGCCGGTACGGCAACGCGGTGAGGTCTCCGGCTGGATCGGCATCCCGCAGACCCTGGGGGTGGTGCTGGCGGTGGTCCTGGTCACGATCGTGGCCACCACCACCAGATCCGGATATTTCCTGATCGCTGCCCTCATCCCCCTCCTGGTCCTGCCCTTCGTGCTGACCACCCCCGATCCCCGCCTGACCGTGCGTCAGCCGTTCAGCCTGAAGTCCTTCTGGATCAGCCCCCGCGCCCACCCCGACTTCTTCTGGGCCTGGATCACCCGGTTCCTGATGAACCTGGGCAACGCGGTGGTCATGCTCTACCTGCTGTACTTCCTGACCGACGCGGTCGGCTACGAGCGCCTGTTCCCGGGCGAGCAGGCCACCGACGGCCTGCTCGTGCTGATCCTCATCTACACGGCGTTCGTCGTCTCCACCACCGTCGTCGCGGGCAAGGTCTCCGACCGGCTCGGCAAGCGCAAGACCCTGGTCACCGTCTCCGGCGTGATCAGCTCGCTGCCCGCCGTCATGCTGGCCCTGTGGCCGACGTGGACGGCGGTGATGATCGGCGCGGCCGTGCTCGGGATCGGCTTCGGCGTCTACATGTCGGTCGACAACGCGCTGGTCACCCAGGTGCTCCCGGCGGCCGACGGCCGGGCCAAGGACCTGGGCGTCATCAACATCGCCAACTCCGGACCGCAGGTGGTCGCGCCCGTGATCGCCGGTCCGATCGTCGCCGGGCTGGGAGGCTATCCGGTGCTCTTCCTCACCTCCGCCGCGCTGGCCCTGCTGGGTGCGGGGCTGGTGTGGAAGATTCGGGGCGTCCCTTGACGATAGTTCACGATCTCGTTAACTATTGACTCTGTGATTGAGGTCTCCGCCTTACACAAGTCCTTCGGCCCGACCGTGGCGGTCGAGGACGTCTCCTTCACCGTGGCCCCGGGCACCGTGCTCGGGCTGCTCGGGCCCAACGGCGCGGGCAAGACCACGGTGATCAACTGCCTGACGACCCTGCTGCGTCCCGACCACGGCCGCGCCCTGGTGGCCGGGCACGACGTGCTCGCCGCGCCCGCGCGGGTGCGCGAGAACATCGCGGTCACCGGGCAGTTCGCCGCCGTCGACGAGCTGCTGTCGGGGCGGGAGAACCTCGTGCTCTTCGCGCGGCTCCAGGGGCTGTCCAAGAGCGCCGCCAGGGCCAGGGCCGAGGAGCTGACGGAGCGGTTCGGCCTGGCCGAGGCGGCCGGGCGCAAGGCGGGCGGCTACTCGGGCGGCATGCGGCGGCGGCTCGACCTGGCCGCCGCGCTCGTGGTGGAACGGCCCGTGCTCTTCCTCGACGAGCCGACCACCGGGCTGGATCCCCGCGGCCGCGAGGCCCTGTGGTCGGTGGTGCGGGAGCTGCGCGGGGCGGGCACCACGATCCTGCTGACCACGCAGTATCTGGAGGAGGCCGACCAGCTCGCCGACGGCGTGGTGGTGATCGACCACGGCCGGGTGATCGCGTCGGGCGCCCCGGAGGAGCTCAAGGAGCGGGTCGGGGGCACGGTCTGCGTCGTGCACGTGGCCGACCGGGAACGCCTCGCCAAGGCCGCCGCCGCCCTGGGCGCGACACCGACGCGGGCGAGCGAGGACCGCGTCGCCTTGGGCGAGGGGTCCGTGTGGGCGGCAGAGGTCCGCGTCGGGGAGGGGGCGATCGTGCTGCCGGGCGCCCGGCTGACCGACGTCGTGCGCGCCCTCGACCAGGCCGGCATCGAGCCCGACGACGTGCTGATGCGCCGCCCCACCCTCGACGACGTCTTCTTCGCCCTGACGGAGTCGCGGTGACCGCGCCCCTTCCCAGGACCGTCGGCGTGCTGCTCGGACGCGACCTGCGAACGTCGATGAGCCGCCGCGCGATCGAACGTCTCGTCGTCAGCCCGATGATCTTCTTCGTCGGCTTCCACGTCATCATGGACAAGCTGATGGCCCAGCGCGGCGTCGACTTCGCGCAGTACCTCCCGCCCGGCATCGTCGTGCAGTCGATGGCCTTCGGCGGCATCTCCACCGCCTTCCTCGTCGCCGCCGACCGCCGCTCCGGCATGCTCGACCGCTGCCGCACGCTGGCGGTGCACGCGAGCTCGCTGGTGGTCTCGCGCCTGGCCGCCGACGCCGTCCGCGGCCTCATCCCGGTCGCCGTGATCATCGTCGCGGGCTACGTGACCGGCTTCCGTTTCCCCGGGTTCCCGCACGCCCTGGCCTTCGTGGTGCTCGCGATCGCCTTCGGCCTGGTGGTGTGCGCGGGCGCGGCGGCCATCGGCTACGGCTCCACCCAGCCGGAGGCCATCGGCGGCATGGTCTTCCTGCCGATGCTGCCGCTGATCAACATCTCCACCGTCTTCGTCCCCGCCCCGGTCTTCCCCGACTGGCTGGAGCCGTGGGTGCTGGCCAACCCCCTGTCCGCGGTCGCCGACGCCCTGCGCGCGCTCTCCGGCGGGGCTCCCGCGCCGCTGTGGCCGGCGCTGGCCTGGATCGCGGGGCTGGGCACCGTGTTCGGGTACGGCGCGGCGCGCGCGTTCCGCAAGGAGAGGCGATGAACGCCGTCAGGCCCGCCGCCTCCACGGCTACCCTGCTGCTGGCCGGCCGTACGCTCGTGAGGTTCTGGCGCAGCGTCCCCATGGTGATCTCCGCGCTGGTCTTCCCGCTGCTGCTGATGGTCACCATCCTGGCCATGTTCGGCGAGCTCATGGGCGGCGGCTACGTGGGCAGGCTGGCGCCGCTGATCGTGTTGTCGACGGCCACGTACGGCATGCCCGACAGCGCGGTCGGGTTCTTCCGCGAGCGTGCCGGCGGCATGCTCGACCGCCTCCGCGTGCTGCCGATCCCCGGGCCGGCCCCGCTGCTGGGGCGGGTGCTCGGCGACGTGGCCAGGATCGTCGCGGTCGGCGCGATCGCGGTCGCGGCGGCGCACCTGGCCGGGTTCCGCTTCGGCGGGGGCGTGGGGGCGACGCTGGGCTTCTTAGCCGTGGTGGCGCTGTTCGGCGCCATGTGCACGTGGATCGCGGTGCTGGTGGGCCTCTACGCCGAGTCGGAGGAGGCGGCGGCGGGCACGTTGAACGGGCCCACCACGCTGATCTTCTTCCTGTCGTCGGCGTTCGTGCCGCTGGAGGCCTTCCCCGACGTGGTGAAGCCGCTCGTCGTGGCCAATCCGCTGTCGTTCGCGTCGGAGGCGCTGATCGCGCTGGCGGGCGGGCGCCCGGCGGGGACGCCGCTGCTCGTGACGGTGATCGTCACCGTCACGAGCAGCGTCGTCTGCGGGTGGCTCGCGGTGCGCCGCTTCCGCCGCTAGTCAGCTCTGGTGGGCGCGCAGGCGGCCGCACATGCCCAGGCGGTCATGCGGGACCGTGCCGCCGACGGCGGCCTCGCGCAGGTGCGACAGGTCGCCGCGGCGCAGGGCGGCCAGCTGCTCGCCGGTCGCCTCGGCCATCGCGCGCGCCCCGGCGCTCCACCGCTTCTCGAACTCGCCGAGCTTGCCCGACACGATCCGCCCGGCCGCCTCGTGGAAGGCCGCGAGACCGCTCGGGTCGTCACGAAGGGCGAAGAAGCCGGACAGGGCCAGGTCGCGCCGCCGCAGCACCGCCTCCTCGTCGCCGCCCGCCGCCGCCTCGCCGTACAGCTCGTGGGAGGCCAGCACGTCCGGCGGGAAGGTGAAGACCGCGTCTCCGGCCTCCGGCAGCCCGCTGTTCTGCATGACCACCATGATCCGCAGCCGCCCGTCGCCGTTGACCAGCCGGTGGATGGTCCCGGGCGAGAACGACACGACCGCGCCGGGCTCCAGCGGCGTCTCGGCGTACCCGGACCAGGTCAGCGTCTGCACGCTGCCCGCGCCCTCGACCACCACGTACGCCTCCGAGCAGACCAGGTGCATGTGCGGGGAGCCGCCGCAGACGCCGTCGGGCGCGGGCCAGTCGTAGACCCGCAGCTCCGACAGTCCCACCCCGCCGGGCAGGAGCGTCACGCGAACTCCCGCAGCCGCTCGGCGTCCCAGGCGCCGTCGCCGACCACCACGCGGTGCGACAGCCCCAGCTCCTCGCCGGGCGCGAGCCGTACCTCCTCGAAGAAGGCGAACGACGGGTTGACCGCGGCGAACGGCTCGCGGCGCACGAACCAGACCTGCTCGGGGTGGGAGACGAACAGCAGCGTCGAGTGGGCGTCGACCTCGTCGTGCTCGGCGACGTAGGCCAGCCAGGGAGCCTTCTCGCCCATCATCTCGGCCTGTCCGGTGGGGGAGATCACGGTGCCGTGGGTGAAGTCGCGCGGGCCGCGCCAGAACAGGCCGGTGTATCCGGCCAGCTCGCGGCCGTTGGTGGTGGGGCTGCCGAACACCAGGTCCTGGTCGCGGACGTTGACCAGCCGGGTGGAGAAGTCGAGCGACCACCAGTCGTCGCCGTGGTCGACGGCCAGCGTGCGGGTCTCGTCGACCCAGTGCTCGCCCGCCTGGGTCCACCAGGTCAGCCGCTCGACCCCCTCGGACACCCACTCCTCGTGGCGCATGCTGCCGTTGTTGGGCAGGCCGACGTAGGCCTGGTCGGCGCGGGTGTAGCTGGGGCCGCCCCAGAAGTTCTCGCCCGACACCTCGGAGGCGGTGAACTGCAGCCCCTTGTGCCAGCGGTGGTCGTTGGGCCGGTAGGAGCTCACCAGGTTGCCCGCCCGCGTGCGCAGCGGGTGGAAGTAGGGCTTGGGCGACTCGGAGGTCGGCATGTCGGGAAGGTAGACGTAGCGGAAGAGCTCGACGCCGTCGACCTCGTAGATCAGTTCGCTGCCGGTGTCCTTCACAGGGACAGGCCTCCGTTCATGCCGTGGTAGAAGGGGTTGTCAGGGGTCAGGTCGGAGCGCTTGACGGGCTGCCCGGTGAGCGCCGAGGCGTACAGCCCGGCGGCCAGCTCCATGGTGGTGCGGGCCTCGACCCCGCTGACGGCCGGCCGCTCGCCGCGCTCGAAGGAGTTCAGCAGCTCGTCGAGCTGGGCGTGGTGGCCGCTGGCGATGTTCTCGGGCGGCGACCACAGCTCCGACTCCGAGCTCCAGTTGCCGTTGTCGTAGCCGTACAGGTGCCGCAGCTCGACGGTGGCCTGCTCGTAGTCGAAGCGCAGGTAGCTCTCCTCGCGCGGGGAGAGCACGCTGTTGGTGATGGAGGCCATCGCGCCGTTGGCGAAGCGCACGATCGCCATCGAGACGTCCTCGGTCTCGGTGTGGCGGGCCAGCCGCCCGGCCATCGCGCGGATCTCGCTCCACTCGCCGAACACCGACAGCAGCAGGTCGAACTGGTGGATGCCGTGCCCCATGGTCGGGCCGCCGCCCTCGGTGGCCCACTTGGCGCGCCAGGGCACCTCGAAGTAGGCGTCGTTGCGGAACCAGGCGGTGACGCACTGGGCCACGAGCGGGCGGCCGAGCGTGCCGTCGGCGGTGAGCGCGCGCAGGTGGCGGGCGCCGGAGCCGAAGCGGTGCTGGAAGACGACCGAGCAGTAGGGCCCGGTCTCGGATTCGGCCGCGGCGATGGTGTCGACCTGGGCGAGCGACAACGCCAGGGGCTTCTCGCACCACACCCACGCGCCGGCCTCCAGGCACTCGCGGGCCTGCTCGGCGTGGAGGAACGGCGGCGTGCACAGGTGCACCAGATCGGGGCGCTCGGCTTCGAGCATCTCGGTCAGCGAGGTGTAGGCGGCGGGGATCGAGTGCTCGGCGGCGAACGCCTTCACCCGGTCGGCGTCGACGTCGACGGCGGCGACCACCTCGGCGCGGTGTGCCTGGGCGGCCAGGGCGGGCATGTGGCAGCCACTGGCGATGCCGCCGGTGCCGACCACTGCGACGCGGATCATGAGACTCCTTCAAGAGGGGTAAGCGCTTTCCCACGCTAGCGGCCCAGCACGGCCACCGTAAGTCCCGGAACGGAATTCGGTCGCCCTGAAAATTTCGGAACTGCTGCGAGAAATTTCGGCCCGCCAACCGTATGTCGAGTTCAGGACGCGCGTCAACGCGGGAGCCGCGATGAAGAACCGATGAATTCCGGGATCCGCACGCATACCGCAGGCCTGTCCGGGTCAGGTGCAGGGGGCGGTCGAAGGGCCGGGCCCGAGCACATGGAGCATGGAAGGGACCAGATGAACCGGATGGAGCCTGCGATGGATCTGACGAACGTGAACACGGACCTTCTCGACTCCACGCCCGGCCTGATGGTCGACGACTCGGCCGACGACGACCCCGTCCTGACGCTGGCCGACGGCCGCCCCGTCGACACCTGGCGCCAGCACTACCCCTACGACGAGCGCCTGGGGCGCGCGGAGTACGACGGCGACAAGCGCCTGCTCCAGATCGAGCTGCTCAAGCTGCAGTACTGGCTCAAGTCGACGGGCGGCAGGCTCGTGATCCTCTTCGAGGGCAGGGACGCGGCGGGCAAGGGCGGCACGATCAAGCGCTTCACCGAGCACCTGAACCCGCGCGGCGCCACCGTCGTGGCGCTGGAGAAGCCCTCGGAGCGCGAGCGCGGCCAGTGGTACTTCCAGCGTTACGTCGCCCACCTGCCGTCCGCGGGGGAGATGGTGCTGTTCGACCGCTCCTGGTACAACCGCTCCGGGGTCGAGCGTGTCATGGGCTTCTGCACCCCGCAGGAGTGCCAGGAGTTCTTCGAGCAGGCGCCCCGCTTCGAGCAGCTGCTGGTGGAGTCCGGGCTGCACCTGGTCAAGCTCTGGTTCTCGGTCTCGCGTGCCGAGCAGCGCACCCGCTTCATCATCAGGCAGGTGGACCCGGTCCGTCAGTGGAAGCTGTCGCCGATGGACCTGGCCTCGCTGGACAAGTGGGAGCAGTACACCGAGGCCAAGGAGGAGATGTTCCTCCACACCGACACCGAGGCGGCGCCCTGGACCGTCATCAAGAGCAACGACAAGAAGCGGGCCCGCCTGGAGGCGATGCGCCACGTGCTGAGCCTGTTCGACTACGACGACAAGGACCACGACGTGGTCGGGACGCCCGATCCGCGCATCGTCATCTCGGCCGCCGACATCCTCGACGAGGACCACGCCACCGCGCCGGGCCCGGTGGGCGGCTGAGCCCTCAGGAGCGCGGCGCGGCCGTGCTCTCCCTGACGATCAGCTCGGTGGCCAGTTCCACCCGACGCATCTCCGGCGCCTCGCCGCGTCCCATTCCCAGCACGGTGCGGGTGGCCAGCGCCGCCATCTCCTGCAGCGGCTGCCGCACGGTGGTCAGCGGCGGCCAGGCGGAACGGGCCAGCGGCAGGTCGTCGAAGCCGACCACACTGAGGTCGACAGGCACCCGCAGCCCCCGCTGCCGCGCCGCCTCGAAGACCCCGAAGGCCTGCAGGTCGCTGCCGGCGAAGATGGCGGTCGGCGGGTCGGGCAGCTCCAGCAGGGCGTGCCCCTCGTCGTGCCCGGAGTCGACCAGGAACGTGCCACGGCGGATGAGCTCGGGATCGACCGCCACCCCCGCGGTCTCCAGGGCGGCGCGGTAGCCGTCTATGCGCGCCTGGCTGCACAACATGTCGGCGGGCCCCGAGATCATCGCGATCCTGCGGTGGCCCAGCTCCAGCAGGTGACGCGTGGCGGCCAGGCCGCCGTGCCAGTTGGTCGCGCCCACCGAGACCACGCCCGGAGCGGGCTCGCCCTCGGGGTCGACCACGACGAAGGGCAGCGAGCGCGCGGTGAGCTGGGCCTGGACGTCGCCGGAGAGCTTGGAGGCGACGATCACGACGCCGTCGGTGCGGCGAGCGGCCAGGCGCTCCAGCCAGTCGCGCCCGGGTCCGGCGTGGGTGTGGAGCACCGAGATCACGACGCTGGCGCCCGCGTCGTGCGCCGCGGTCTCGGCGCCGCGCACGATCTCCATGGCCCAGGGGCTCTCGATCTCGGCGAAGACCAGGTCGACCAGGCCCGCCGGGGTGTCGTCGGAGCTGACCCGGCGCTGGTAGCCGTGCTTGTGGAGGAGGCGCTCCACCTTGCGCCGGGTTTCCGGCGCGACCTCGGGACGACCATTGATGACCTTGGAGACCGTCGGGATGGAGACCCCGGCCTCCTCGGCGATCGTCGCGATGGTCACGCGCCTGCGAGTCGACATGATCCGGAGTGTAGCCGAAAACTTTCTGCCCAGTTTGGGAGCGCTTCCATGGCCACCTATTGACGTGAAACGTGGCGTTTACCTACGCTTCGAGCACGAAACATTCGGGGGGTACTCGAAATTTTCTGAGGAGGGAACCCCGGTGCGACGGCATCTGGTCCTATGTGCGGCCACAGCCCTTTTCCTGGCGGGTTGCGGAAGCTCCACCGCTCCGCCCCAGCAGTCTCCCCAGGCCGGTCAGAGTCAGAAGGCCGAGCCGGTCACGGTCGACTGGTGGCACATCGCCACCAACGACCCGGGCAAGTCCACCCTGGACAAGGCGGCGAAGGCCTACATGGCCGAGCACCCCGAGGTGACGATCAAGATCACGATCCTCGAGAACGACGCCTTCAAGTCCAAGATGTCCACGGTCTCCTCCGCGGGCCAGGCTCCCGACATCTTCACCACCTGGGGCGGCGGCGTCCTGGCCCAGCAGGTCGAGGCCGGGCTGGTCAAGGAGGTGGACCTCGGTGAGATGAAGGACAGCCTCACCACCGCCGCGGTCGCTCCCTACGTCATCGACGAGAAGGTCTACGCGGTCCCGACCGACATCGGCATGATCGGCTTCTGGTACAACAAGGACCTCTTCTCCAAGGCGGGCATCACCGAGCCGCCGGGCACCTGGAGCGCCTACCTGGAGACGGTCAAGAAGCTCAAGGCCGCCGGGATCACCCCGATCGCGCTGGCCGGCAAGGAGAAGTGGCCCGGCCACTTCTACTGGTCCTACCTGGCGATGCGCATCGCCGGGCTGCCCGCGCTCCAGCAGGCGGCCGAGACCAAGGACTTCACCAACCCCGACTTCGTGGCCGCCGGCCAGCAGCTCAAGGCCCTGGCCGATCTGCAGCCGTTCCAGAAGGGCTTCGAGAACGCGGCCTACCCCGGCCCGACGGGCCAGTCCGCCACCGTGGGCAACGGCAAGGCCGCCATGGAGCTGATGGGCCAGTGGGCGCCCGGCTCGCAGAAGACCGAGGGCAAGGGCCTGGGCGAGGCGCTCGGCTTCTTCCCCTTCCCCGCGGTCGAGGGCGGCAAGGGCGCGGTCACCGAGGCGTTCGGCGGTGGCGGCGGCTACGCCGTGGGCGCCGAGGCTCCCGACGCGGCCGTGGACTTCCTGAAGTTCCTGATCGCCGAGGAGCGCCACGCCCCGGCCATCAACGACGACCTGTGGCTGCCGATCCACAAGGGTGAGGAGAGCACGGTCTCCGACCCGAACAAGAAGGCGGTCGCCGAGGCCCTGGCCACGGCCACCGGCTTCCAGCTCTACCTCGACCAGGCCTACCCGCCCGCGGTCGGCCAGGAGGTGAACGACAGCGTCGCGCAGCTGATCGAAGGCAAGAAGACCCCGGAAGAGGTCGTGCAGTCCATCACCGAAGTGGCGAAGTCGGAGTGACCACAACGTTGTCCAGGCCGCCCGTCAGAAACAGACGACGGGCGGCCGCCGCCCCGCGCCGGATGCGCCGCTGGGTGACGATCACCCTGTTCCTGCTGCCCGCCCTGGTGCTCTTCGTCCTGCTGGTGCTCCTGCCGACGCTGATGGCCGGCTACCTGAGCTTCTTCAAGTGGAACGGCCTGGGTGGCCTGCCCACCAACTACATCGGCTTCGACAACTACACGCGGCTGTTCGAGAGCGACATCTTCTACGGCGACCTGCGCACGATGGGCGTGATCATCGTCCTGTCGCTGCTCGTCCAGCTGCCCTTCTCCCTGGCCATCGCGATGTTGCTGCACCAGCGCATCCGGGGCAGGGCCTTCTACCGGCTGGTGTTCTTCGCGCCCTACGTGCTCTCGGAGGCGGTGACGGCCGTCCTCTTCACGATGATCTTCGCTCCTGACGAGAGCGGCCTGGCCAACGCCATCCTGGGCGTCGTGGGCCTGGAGTCGGAGTGGTTCGCCGACGAGTCGACCGTGCTGCTGACGCTCTTCGTGGTGATGTCGTGGAAGTACTTCGGCTTCCACACCCTGCTCTACCTGGCCGGACGCCAGGGCATCCCCAAGGAGCTGACCGAGGCGGCGCAGATCGACGGGAGCACCCCGTGGCAGGTCTTCCGCTACGTGACCCTGCCCCTGATGGGACCCACCATCAGGATCAGCGCCTTCCTGTCGGTGATCGGCACGATCCAGCTCTTCGACCTGGTCTGGATCCTGACCGGCGGCGGGCCGAGCCACTCCTCCGAGACGCTCGCCGTCACGATGATGCAGTTCGGCTTCAAGCGCGCGCAGATCGGTTACGCCAGCGCCATCAGCGTCGTGATGTTCCTGCTCAGTCTCGTCTTCGCGCTGTGGTACCAGCGCTACGTCATGCGCCGTGACCTCGAGGGGGCGACCGTCCAGTGAAGAGCAGGCATCTGTCACTGCAGCTGATCGCCGTCATCGTCGGAGCCTTCGTCGCCGTGCCGATCATCTACGCGGTCATCGGAGGCTTCAAGGACACCAGCCAACTGTCCACCAACCCCTTCGGGCTGCCCGAGCCGTGGAACGCCGGCAACTACGCCGACGTGCTGGCCTCGGCCGGATTCTGGCGCCAGCTGGGCAACAGCATCTTCATCGCCCTGCTGACCACCGCCCTGCTCGTCGCGGTCTCCGCGCTGGCCGCGTTCGTCCTGGCCCGCTTCACCTTCCGGGGCCGCGAGGCGATCTTCACGCTCTTCGCCGTGGGGCTGATGTTCCCCTTCACCGTGGCGATCCTGCCGCTGTTCGTCATGCTGCGCACGCTGGGGCTGCTCGACAGCCCCTGGGGCGTGATCTTCGTGCAGGCGGCCTTCGGCATCCCGGTGACGATCATCATCCTGCGCGGCTTCTTCAAGAGCATCCCCAACGAGATCGAAGAGGCGGCCACGCTCGACGGCTGCTCGCCCTTCGCCTTCTTCTGGCGCATCCTGCTGCCCATGGCCAGGCCCGCCCTGGCCACGGTGAGCGTGCTCGCCGTGGTCGCGAGCTGGAACAACTTCCTGCTTCCCCTGGTCGTCTTCACCGATCCGGAGTGGTGGACCATCCCCCTGGGAGTCCAGCAGTTCCAGGGTGAGCACGGCGCCGACACCTCGAGGATCATGGCCTACCTCGTCCTGGCCATGGTGCCGGCGCTGGCCTTCTACTCCCTCGCAGAACGCCACCTGATCAGCGGCCTCACGGCCGGTGCCATGAAGGGATGAACATGCTGCGTGTCTCCGGCGCCCAGCTCGTAGACGATCAAGGACATCCGGTCCGGCTGCGCGGTGTGGGCCTGGGCGGATGGATGAACATGGAGAACTTCATCACCGGCTATCCGGCCAACGAGAGCGCGATGCGCGAGGCCGTCCAGGAGGTGCTCGGCGAGGACCGCGCGGAGCTGTTCTTCGACCGGCTCCTGTCCTGCTTCTTCGCCGAGCAGGACGCCGCGCTCCTCGCCGAGCTCGGGATGAACTGCGTGCGCATCCCGGTCAACTACCGCCACTTCGAGTCGGACGCCCGCCCCATGGAGATCGTGGAGTACGGCTTCCGCCATCTCGACCGGGTGATCGACCTCCTCGGCTCGCACGGCATCTACAGCGTGATCGACCTGCACGCCCTGCCCGGCGCGCAGAACCAGCACTGGCACTCCGACAACCCCACCCACGTCGCCTCCTTCTGGACCCACCGCCACTTCCAGGACCGGGTCGTCAACCTGTGGGAGGCCATCGCCGACCGCTACAAGGACAACCCCTGGGTGGCGGGATACAACCCGGTCAACGAGCCGGGCGACCCGAGCGGCAAGGTCGTCGGGCCCTTCTACGACCGGCTGGTCAAGGCGGTGCGCGCCGCCGACCCCGGGCACGTGCTCTTCCTCGACGGCAACACCTACTCCACCGACTTCACCGTCTTCCGCGAGGTCTACGAGAACACGGTGTTCGTCTGCCACGACTACGCGCTGGCCGGATTCGCGCACGGCGGCCCCTACCCCGGGCCGACCCGCGGCGAGTGGTGCGACCGGGCGCAGCTGGAGGCGACCTTCGAGCGCCGCACCCGCTTCCAGCGCGAGACCGGCACGCCGTTGTGGGTGGGGGAGTTCGGGCCCGTCTACACCGGCGACCCGGCGACCGACGAGATGCGCTACCAGATCCTGAGCGACCAGCTGGAGATCTTCGACGCCCACCAGGCGGGCTGGTCGCTGTGGACCTACAAGGACGTGGGGCTGCAGGGGCTGGTGACGGCCGGCGGGCCGTACATGGAGCGTTTCTCCTCCTTCATCGCCAAGAAGGCCAGGCTCGGGGTCGACCGCTGGGGCTCGACCATGGAGGAGTCGGCCGCCGACCTGGCGCCGCTGCACGGCCTGGTCGAGAGCGAGTTCCCCGGCTGGAGCCCCTATCCGTGGGGCGCCCGCTACCAGACCGACGACCTCGTCAGGCACATCCTGATGGCCCAGGCCATGCTGCCGGAGTACGCCGAGCTCTTCCGCGGGCTCGACGACTCCGAGCTGACCTCCCTGGCCGAGTCCTTCGCCCTCGGCTCCTGCGGGCGCCGGGCGCCCCTCATCGACCTGCTGAGGAGCAACCTGGCATGATCCGCCTGCTCTTATCCGTCCTCCTGGCCGCCACCACGCTGGTGAGCAGCGACTTCGAGGACGGAACCCCCCAGGGCTGGGCGCCGCGGGGCACCGCCACGCTCACCGTCACCGCCGAGGCCGCCCACGGCGGCTCGTCCGGCCTGGCGGTGACCGGGCGGACGGCCAACTGGACGGGGGCGGCGCTCGACGTGCTGCCCCACATGACCAAGGGGGAGAAGTACGACCTGTCGGTGTGGGTGAAGGGCGCAGGACCGCTCAGCCTGTCGCTGGAGCGGCGCCTGGCGGGGACCCCGGCGTACCAGCGCCTGGCGACGGCCGAGAACCCCGCGGCCTGGACCCAGCTCAAGGCCACCTACACGCTCGTCGACGACGTGGACTTCCTGTCGGTGTACGTGGAGTCCTCCAGCGGGACGGCCGACTACGTCATGGACGACTTCACCCTCACCCACAAGCCCGTCCCGCCCATCCAGACCGAGCTGACGGCCGTCAAGGACACCGTGCCGTTCCGCATGGGAGCGGCCATCCAGCGCCAGCAGATCCTCGGCCTGGAGGGTCAGCTGCTGACCAAGCATTTCGACAGCGTCACCACGGGCAACCAGCTCAAGTGGGACTTCACCGAGCCGCGCGAGGGCGAGTTCACCTTCGCCGCCGCCGACGAACTGGTCGACTTCGGCGTCGCCAACGGCATGCACGTGCGCGGGCACACCCTGGCCTGGCACAGCCAGACCCCCGCCTGGGTGTTCGAGAACGCCACCAAGGAGGTGCTGCTGGCCCGGTTGGAGCGGCACATCCGCGCCGTCATGGGCCGCTACGTCGGCAAGATCGACACCTGGGACGTGGTCAACGAGGTGATCGACGAGAACCAGCCGGACGGCCTGCGCCGCTCGCCGTGGTTCGAGATCACCGGCCTCGACTACATCCGCACCGCCTTCCGCGTCGCCCACGAGGTGGACCCGACGGCCAAGCTGGTGTTCAACGACTACAACACCGAGTACCCGAACAAGCGCGAGGCGATGTACAAGGTCGTCAAGCAGCTGCTCGACGAGGGCGTGCCGATCACCACCGTCGGCCACCAGCTCCACGTCAACATCGAGGCGCAGCCCGCCTCCGCGATCGAGGACACGATCGAGCGCTTCGCCGACCTGCCGGTGGACCAGCAGGTCACCGAGCTCGACGTGAGCGTCTACACCGACTCGACCTCCTCGTGGGAGTCGATCCCCGAAGAGATCATCATCGAGCAGGGCCACCGCTACAAGGACATCTTCGACGTCCTGCGCCGCCACGCCGGCAAGCTCAGCTCGGTCACCGTCTGGGGCCTGGCCGACAACGACACGTGGCTGTCGACCTTCCCGATCACCCGGCTCAACGCCCCGCTGCTCTTCGACGACCAGCTGCAGGCCAAGCCCGCCTACTGGGGCGTGGTCGACCCGGCCAGGCTGCCCCCGCTGGTGCGCAAGGCCCAGGCGCCGGAGGGCTCGCCCAGGATCGACGGCAAGCGCGACCTGGAGTGGGACAAGCTGCCGGACATCTCCCTGCCGAACGGCGGTTTCCAGCTGCGATGGTCGCAGCGGGGCATCTCGCTGCTGGCCACCGTCCAGGACGCCACCCGTGACAGGAACGACGCGGTGACCGCGAGCGTGGACGGCGTGCCGTACGTGATCAAGCGGACCGCGAAGACCGTCAAGCCGGTCGAGGGCGGCTACCGGGCCGAGGCGCTGCTGCCGGTGCGGTTCGGCGAGCTGTTCGAGCTGAAGATCGTCGACGCGGCCACCGGCGCCGAGACCGTCTGGCTCGGCAAGGTGACGCCCGTCCCGGCGGTCGGGCTGGCCACGGCCAAGCGGGGCACGCCGGTGGTCGACGGCGTGCGCGAGGGGTTGTGGGGCAGGAAGAGCCAGCCGACCCCGGTGCGGGTGGAGGGCACTTCCGGCGCCACCGCCCAGTGGAGCGCGTTGTGGGACGCGGGCAAGCTGTACGTCGTGGCGGCGGTGACCGATCCGGCCCTGTCGGAGGAGGCGGCCAATCCCTGGGAGGAGGATTCGGTGGAGATCTTCGTCGACCAGGGCAACGACAAGGCCAAGTCCTACGACGGCGACGACGCGCAGTATCGGATCAGCTTCACCGGAGCGCTCAGCGGAGCGAGCCCGGTGGCGTCGGCGGCCAAGCGGACGGCGACGGGCTACGTGGTCGAGGCGGCGTTCGCCCTGGCCGCTCCGGCGGAGGGCGCGCTGATCGGCTTCGACCTCCAGGTCAACGACGCCACCGGCGCCAGCCGTACGGCGGTCGCGACCTGGAACGACCCGACGGGCCAGTCCTACCGCGACACCTCGCGCTGGGGAGTGCTGCGCCTGGTGTCATGACGAACAGACCGGTGTCATGACACAGGGGAGTGCACCGATCCTCGGGGGCGGAGATCGGTGCACGGCCTCGTGGATGACCGGGCACCGGTCCCGGGGCTCGGGCGCCCCCGTCCTACGCGGGGAACGGGGCGCTCGGCGAGCCCGGGACCGGCATCTGTGATTTCACCCTCTAGCTTCGGCCGGGGCGGGTGCCGTGCCGCTGGCCGCGGCGTACGGGCAGTGACTGCTTGGCGATCCGTTTCGAGGTTCCGCCACCCGAGGTGGTGCGCTCGGTGAACGCCGCGCGGGCGTTGTCCTGCTTGCGCTTCGGGTCCTGGAAGTGTGCCGTCATATGTCCGTTATGTCCGAATTGAGCCTCGCTAAACGTTCCCGGTCAGTCCGCGTACGGCACGCGCGGCGACGCGGATCGCCGACGACGGCGACAGCCGTACGCCACGCCAGGCCGCGCGGGCGCTCGCGGGCGCGACGATCAGCGCCTGGTTGCGCGCGATGCCGCGCACGATGTCGCGGGCCAGCCGCTCCACCGGGTAGAGACGGCCCTGCACCCGGATCGCCGCGCTCCTCGCGTGCTTGGAGGCCTCGGTCTCCGGCAGGTCGGGGTTGGCGTGGTCGAGCAGCGGGGTGTCGGTGAAGCCCGGGCAGACCACGCTGACCCGCACGCCGTGGCGTGCCGCCTCGGCGCGCAGCGCGGTCGACAGGCCCACCACCGCGTGCTTGGTGGTGGTGTAGGGCAGCATCAGCGGCGCGGGAACCAGCCCCGCCAGAGACGCGGTGTTGACGATGTGGCCGAAACCCTGCTCGACCATCACCGGGTAGGCGGCGTGCACGCCGTGCACCACCCCGCGCAGGTTGACGTCGATGGCGCGGTTCCAGTGGTCGAGGGTGAGCTCGTCGGTGGCGCCGCCGATCGCGATGCCCGCGTTGTTCATGATCAGATCGAGCCGGCCGTACTCCCGTCTGACCTGGCCGACCAGCGCGGCCACCGCCTCGGGGTCGGTCACGTCGAGCTTGACGGAGACGACCCGGGGGTCGTCGCCGCGCTCCAGGTCGGCGACGGTGACGTGGGCGCCCCGTCGTACCAGTTCGCCGGCCACCGCCCGGCCGATGCCGGAGGCGCCTCCGGTGATGATCGCCGTTCTCATGCCGCGATGCCCATGACGCTCCAGATCCTGCGGCTGACAGGGTTCATCAGGCCCAGCTCCGCGCACAGCTCCCTGGTCTTGCCGACCGAGTCGCTGATCTCCTGCTTGGCCGCGGGGTTGTCGCGGTAGCACTCGTCGACGACGTGGCCGGGGATGGCGAAGTGCCTGATCATGGGACCGGGCGGGGCGAGCATGATGCGCGCCATGATGCCGAGGATGAACGGCGAGATCAAGCTCAGCGTCGCCCTGCGGTAGCGCGGCATCCGCGGCACGCGCTTGCGCAGGTAGTGGCGGGCGAAGGAGATGTGCCTGGCCTCCTCGGCGATGTGGATGCGCATGATCGTCTCTTCGAGCGGGTGGTGCTTGTGCCCGTCCTTGAGCACCCTGCGCTGCACGTGGTCGATCGGGTCCTCGCCGCCCAGGACGAAGATGAAGAACAGCTCGGTCGAGATCAGCGGGATCCAGGGGGTCACCTGAGCGATCACGCTCAGGGGCCCCGGCATGCCGCGGATCGGGAGCTTCGTGCGGTTGACGAACTCCTGGAACATCATCCCGTGATGTCCCTCTTCGATGGTCTCGTGGTAGACGTAGCGGAACTCGGGCGAGCCGTTCGGCAGCCGGTAGGCGTAGTTCAGCAGGCCCCGCTTGAGCAGGTTCTCGAACTGCAGGCCGATCTTCATCGCGGTCGCGACCCTGAACAGGCCGATCCGCGCCTGCGACTCCTCGGGCAGCCCCTGGTACCAGGCCGTCGATCCGAGCCTGTCCACCTCCGGCAACTTCCACCGGGGGTCGTCCTGGCGCACCAGGAAGTCGGGGTCGTCCCAGGGGATGTCCTTGTACGGCTCCCAGTGCTTGTCGACCGACGCCTTCGAGAGGCGTTCGATGACCGTTTCGTAGGCGCGCTGCTCGTCGACCGGCTCGTCGCGTTCCCTGGCGGCGATTGAGCTCATCGGTGGCTCCTCTCCCAGGCTCGTATTGTACAAAGCATCCAATAAGACTGGGAAGGGCCCTCAGCCGAGCGCGGCGTCGATCATGCGGCGCAGCGCCTGTGCGCCGTCGACCCCCAGCGCCCCCTGCAGCGCCGCGGCCAGCACCTCGGCCGGGTCGGTGACCTCGACCCGCGCCATCGCCGCGGCCAGACCCTCGACGGTGCCGCCGGTCTCGACCCGTTCGCCCGCCGCCCAGCCGCGCAGGATCGTCACCGCGCTGCCGCGCACCGACAACACCTGGCCGTTGAGCGGGCACCGCGCGCTCGCCAGATAGGCCGCGACCGGGGCGATCGCGGCGGGCGAGGTCAGCTCGCCCGGCACGGTCTCCGTCAGCCTGGTGCGCACCATGGAGGGCGACAGGCAGTTCACCCGCACGCCGTACCTCCCCAGCTCCAGCGCGTGGACCTGGGTCATCGCCGCCACGGCGGCGTTGGCGGAGGCGTAGTTGGTCTGGCCGGGCAGCGGGTTGGTCAGCCCGGAGCCCGAGGCGGTGTTGACGATCGCACGCTCGCGCACGACGCCGCTGTCCGCCCAGTGCCGCGCCGCCCAGTGGCTGACCGCGAAGCCGCCCCTGAGCTTGACCGCCACGACGCTGTCGAAGTCGTCCTCCGTCATCGTGACCAGCGCGCGGTTGCGCTCGACCGCGGCGTTGTTGACCACGATGTCCAGCTCGCCGAAGGCCTCCAGCGCGGTCTCCACGACGCCGCGCGCCCCCGCCCAGTCCGACACGTCCGCCGTGCTGGCGACCGCCTGGCCGCCCGCCGCCCTGATCTCCTCCACCACCCGCCGCGCGACGGACGGGTCGCCGCCCGACCCGTCGGCCGCCACGCCCGGGTCGTTGACCACGACCCTGGCTCCTCGTGCCGCGAAGAACAACGCCTCCTCGCGCCCGATCCCTCGTCCCGCTCCGGTGATGATCGCCACTCGTCCGTTCATGCTTTGTGTTTAATCGGCCGGGACGGTGACTCGTAAGGAGGTCACCGCCCAGGGTGTCGCTTAGGCGACACGGAGGAGGGATGTGTCGGATCTGCGAGTACGGCGCACGCGCAAGCTCCTGCGCGAGGCGCTGATCGAGCTGGTGGGGGAGCGGGGCTACGACACCGTGACGGTGCGCGACATCGCCGGGCGGGCCATGGTCAACCGCGCGACCTTCTACGCCCATTTCGACGACAAGTACGACCTGCTGCTCGACGTGATCGGCGACACCTTCGCGCCGGTGCGCGACAACCCGCCGCTGCCTGACCCCGGAGTTCCGGGCTGGCTGGTGGAGTTCCTGGAGAACCTGGCCGCGCGGCGCAGGTTCTACCTGGGGGTGCTGGGCGAGCACGGCTCGGCCAGGGTGCGCGAGGACCTGCGCGTCTACCTGGAGGGCCTGCTGCGGGGCCGGATCCGCGCCGCCGGGATCGAGCCGGTGCGGGCGCGGGTGCCGCACGAGGTGGTGGTCGCCTTCGCGGTGTCGGCGGCGATGGGCTCGCTGGTGTGGTGGCTGGAGCAGGACGAGCCCCACCCCGCGGAGCAGGCGGCGGAGTGGTATCTGGAGATGCTGACGCCCGGCGTCTACCGGGCGCTGGGGGTCGGGTAGCGCCGGGGGTGCCTGGAGGCGGACAGGCACCCCGTGTCTTCTACTGGCGCACGATCTCCTCGCAGTTCACCGGCGCGGGGTCGAGCGTCCGGTCGATGAAGATCTGGTCGCCGGCTCCGTCGCCGCAGTCGGCGGCCTGGTCGGCCAGCAGGTCCTTGGTGAACATCAGGTCATCGCCGTCCCCGCCGCTCAGCCTGTCGCCTGAGTTGTCGCCCACGCCCTGGACGAACCCGTCGTCGATGCGGTTGTCCCGGCGGTCGCCCCGCAGGTCGTCGCCGAACGGCGAGCCGGTGAGCTCCTCGACCCCGACGACCGAGTTGCGGTCGCCGGTGCGGCCGTCCTCGAGCCCGTCCGAGCCGTTCTCGAGCGAGACGCGGACCGCCGCGTCGCTGCCGCGGTAGGAGATCTTGTCGAAGTTGCCGTCACCGCCGTTCCAGATGATCGCGGAGCGCTGGGCGTTCTTGACGCCGGCGAGGAAGCTGTCGTCGCCGTCGCCGCCGTTCACGATGCCCGTGAAGATCACGCCGACGCTGAAGGTGTCGTTGCGGTCGCCCAGGTTGGCGACGAACCGCTTGATCGCGGTGCCGGCCGCCGGGCCGCAGGTGACCGCGCGGGGGCTCAGCTGCTGGCAACCCGCGCCCGCGGTGAGCGCCACGGTGTCGAACACCGCGATGTGCGGGACTCCGTCGCGGTTGAACGTGGTCAGCGAGGCGGAGTTGGTGGCCTGGCTGCCCGCCCGGTAGATGACGGTCGGCACGCCGGCGTCCACGGCGACCTCGACGATGCCGGAGGCGGCCGCCTGGCCGGGCGCCGACGCGGCGCCGATCAGCGCGGCGGAGGCCATGCCGAGAAGGGAAAGGCGGGCCAGGTTGTGCTTCAGGGAAAACATGGGCTTCTCCTGTCTGATGATTCCCCCGTGGGGACTGTCAGAGAGGCAGACGCTCCATGCGGAATGATCTGTTCCGTTATATGTAAAACGGCACGTTCAGGCGAGCGGGAGCCGCAGGACGAAGCGGGCGCCGCGCACCGAGTCCTCGATGGTCAGGGAGCCGCCGTGGGCCGTGGCGACCTCGCGGGCGATGGGCAGGCCGAGGCCGGTGCCTCCGGCGTCGACGTTGCGTGAGGCGTCGAGGCGGGTGAAGCGGCGGAAGACGATCTCGCGCTGGTCGGGGTCGATGCCCGCGCCGTCGTCGACGACCTCCAGGACGGCGCAGCCGTCCTCGGCGCGCACCGACACGTCGATCCGCGACACGGCGTGCCGCTGGGCGTTGTCGACGAGGTTGGTGAGCAGCCGCGCCAGCCGCAGCCGGTCGCCCACGACGATGACGCCGGGCTCCAGTGAGCGCACCAGGGCCTTGCCCGGCGCCCGGCGGTCGAGCTCGATCGCGACGAGCTGGCCCAGATCGAGCCGGTCCTCCTTGCCCGGGGTGCCCGACTCCAGCCGCGCCAGGGCGAGCAGGTCGGTGACCAGGGCCTGCAGCCGCTCGATGCTGGCCATCAGGGCACGGCTGGTCTCCTCCCAGTCGGTGTCGTCCGGGTGCAGCATCGCCTCCTCCACCTGGGCCCGCATGGCCGTGATGGGGCTGCGCAGGTCGTGGGAGGCGTCGGAGGCGAAGCGGCGCTGCTGCTCGACGGTGGCCTCCAGCCGGTCGAGCGTGGCGTTGACGGTCCGCGCGAGGGAGTCGAACTCGTCGCGGTGACGGGAGCGCGGCACCCGGCGGCCCAGGTCGGTGGAGGTGATCTCAGCCAGCTCGTTCTGGATCGCCGACACCGGTGCCAGGGCCCTGCGCAGGCCGCGGGAGGAGACCCAGGCGGTCACCGCGGCCAGTATCAGCGCCCCGCCGACCATGCCGGCGATGTACATCGGATCGATGTACCACGGAACGGAGGGAGCGAAGGCGTAGGACATCCAGTAGCTGTTGGTGACCGTGACACGGAAACCCACCGTGATCAGGCACTCGGGCATCTCGGACACGCACGTCGTGGTGTCCACGCGCCCGTCCTCGTCCGACGGCCGCACGGTGGTGAGCGCCGGCTTGCCGAGCAGTTTCGGGCTCGCCTGCCGTACCTCGTTCTGGTCGTCGAGCACCTGGATGAGGTCGATGTCCTCGACCGGAGCGACGGGCTTGAGCAGGTTGTCCGCCGCGTAGCGCTCGACGGTGAAGGCCACCCTGCGGGAGGTGGCCGCCACCTGCTCGGAGACGTAGTCGGTCAGCAGGAGGTAGACCAGCGGCGTGACCAGGACGGCGATGACCAGGTTGAGCAGGAGGGCGGCGATGCCCGCGGCGGCGGTCAGCCGCGCTCGCACCGTCCATGACCTGAACACCGCTCATGCCTCCCTCAGTGGCAGTCGCAGGACGAAGCGGGCGCCGCGCGCGGAGTCCTCGATGCGCAGGGAGCCGCCGTGGGCCTTGGCGATCTCGCGGGCGATGGGCAGGCCGAGGCCGGTGCCTCCGGCGTCGACGTTGCGCGAGGCGTCGAGGCGGGCGAAGCGGCGGAAGACGATCTCGCGCTGGCCGGGGTCGATGCCCGCGCCGTCGTCGACGACCTCCACGACGGCCTGGCGGCCCTCGGCGCGCACGGAGATCTCGATGAGCGAGGCGGCGTGCCGCTGGGCGTTGTCGACGAGGTTGGTGAGCAGCCTGATCAGCCGCAGCCGGTCGCCGTCGACCACCACCTCGGGCATGAGGTCGAGCTTGACCTCCTTGCCGTGGGGCCGCCTGGACATCTCCTCGGCGGCCAGCGACGCCAGGTCGATGCTCTCGACCTGGCTGGGCGCGCCCGCGTCGAGCTTGGCCAGGGTCAGCAGGTCGGTGACGATGGCCTGCAGCCGGTCGATGCTCGACATCAGGGCGTGGCCGGTCTCCTCCCAGTCGGTGTCGTCGGGGTGCAGCATCGCCTCCTCGACCTGGGTGCGCATGGCGGTGATGGGGCTGCGCAGGTCGTGGGAGGCGTCGGAGGCGAAGCGGCGCTGCTGCTCGACGGCGGCCTCCAGCCGGTCGAGGGTGGAGTTGGCCGTCTGGGCGAGCGCGTGGATCTCGTCGTCGGCCGCGGGGACGGGCACGCGCTGGCCCAGGTCGGTGGCGGTGATGTCGGCGAGCTTGGAGCGGATCGCGTCGACCGGCGCGAGCGTCTTGGCCACGGTGCGGGAGGTGCCGTAGGCGGTCAGGGCGACCATGCCCAGCGAGAGGGCGGTCAGTCCGGCGATCACCCATCCGTGCACGTACCAGGGGATCGCGCCGGAGGCGGTGTAGACGATCCAGTCGCCGTCGTCCTCGTAGACGCGGAACGACGCGATGACCATGCAGTCGCGGTCGAAGACGGTCACGCCGCAGATGATCTCGGTACGGCTCGCGTTGTCGGCGTCGGGCACCACGTCCGTGATCGGCGGCTTGCCGACCAGCGACGCGGAGGCGGACACGATCTGCCCGGTGGCGTTGAGCACCTGAGCGCCGTCGACGTCGGTGTTGAGCTCGGCGGGCAGGGTGCCGCGCTTGATCTGGTGCACGATGCGCAGCGCGGCGCTGATCACCTGGTTGGTGCGGTAGTCGTCGGCGGCGGTGTGCACGCCGTAGAGGACGAGGATGTTCAGGACAAGGCAGATCAACGCCATGACGACGCTGGCGATCAATGTCAGCCTCGCACGCACGGACCCCGCGAACCGTGTGATCACGCTCTCCCCCTGGTAATCAGGTGATCACACTAGGTGGAGTTCACCATAATTAAGGGAGATTCGGTCATAAAAGCGGACAAAACCTTGCCCTATGCGGGGCCCTTTCCGCTGATTAGAGTAAGTGAGCACTGATCTCGAGGAGGCGGAGTGAATCTGGACGAATACCGCCGCACGGCCCGGCAGTGGCTGGAGGACAACACCCCCGCGGCGGAGGGTGTCGAAGGCGCCAAACACTTCATGGCCGGGCTCTACGACGCCGGATATTCCGGCATCACCTGGCCCAGGGAATGGGGCGGCCAGGGACTCGGCCAGGCGGAGGAAAGAGCCTTCGCCGAAGTCGCCAGGGATTTCGCCATGCCGACGCCGATCTTCTCCATCGGCCTGGGCATGTGCGGACCCACCGTGGTCGACAGGGGCGACGACGAACAGCGTGCGCGCTGGATCCGCCCGCTGCTGCGCGGCGAGGAGATCTGGTGCCAGCTGTTCTCCGAGCCGGGAGCGGGCAGCGACGTGGCCAGCCTCCAGACGCGTGCCGTACGCGACGGAGAGGGCTGGATCGTCAACGGCCAGAAGGTGTGGACCACCAACGCGCAGTACGCCGACTGGGGCCTCATCCTCACCCGCACCGACGTCGACGTGCCCAAGCACAAGGGCCTGACCATGTTCGTGGTCGACATGCGGCACCCGGGGGTGACCGTACGGCCGCTGCGTGACATGACGGGACGCGCGCACTTCAACGAGATCTTCTTCGACGACGTGCACATCCCCGACTCCGACCGCATCGGCGAGGTCAACGACGGCTGGTCCGTGGCCGTCACGACGCTCCTGCACGAGCGGCTCTCGATCTCGGCGGGCGTCGGCATGAGCGGCGACAACCCCACCTCCCTGGAGGCCCTGCGCGAGGTCGTCGACACCGAGGACCCCCTGGTCCGCGACCAGCTCGTCGAGCTCTACATCAGGTCCAAGGCGCTGCAGCTGTTCAACCAGCGGCTGGGCCAGGAGACCAGGGCCGGGATCTTCCCCGGCGCCCGCGGCAGCGCCGCCAAGCTCCTGCTCGCCGAGCTGACCGTCTTCCAGGCCGATCTGGCGGTGAACCTGGTCGGCCCGCAGGCGCTGCTGGAGGACGACCGGCTGGCCTTCGCCGTCTCCTGGGCGCCGGGCATGGCGCTCGGCGGCGGCACCAACGAGATCATGCGCGGCATCGTCGGCGACCGGGTGCTCAACCTGCCGCCCGAGCCCCGCGTCGACAAGACCGTGCCGTTCAAGGACCTGAAGGTGGGGACCCAGGCGTGAACCTGTTGCTGACCGCGGAGCAGCAGGAGCTCCGCACCGCCGTCCGCTCCTTCCTGTCCGCCAACGCCAGACCGCGCGACGGCCACGACCCGGCCGTCTACCGCCGGCTCAACGGCGAGCTCGGCCTCGCGGGCCTGCTGGTCCCCGAGGAGTACGGCGGAGCCGGAGCGGGCTACGCCGAGCTGGCCGTGGCCCTGGAGGAGACCGGCGCCGCCCTGCTGCCTGGGCCGTACCTGGCCACCGTCTTCGCCACGATCGCGCTCACCCTCACCCCCGACAAGGAACTGCTCACCCAGATCGCCGAGGGCCGCCCGGTCACCCTCGCCGAGGGGCCGGGGCTGAACGGCACCTACGAGCAGGTCCTCAGCGGCATGGAGGCCGAGGTCCTGGTCACCCGCGTCGGCGACTCGTTCTACGCGGTCGAGCTCGACGGCCCGGGCGTCAGCCGTACGGCCCAGCCCTCGCTCGACGTCACCCGCGGCTACGCCAGGATCGAGCTGAACCAGGCGCCCGGCCGCGAACTGGGTGCGGCCCCGGAGTCGGGCGTCTTCGACCGCATGGCCATCGCCCTGGCCGCCGAGCAGCTGGGCGTCATGCGCGCCTCGCTCGACGCGATCGTGGCCTACGCCAAGATCCGCGCCGCCTTCGGCCGCCTGATCGGCTCCTACCAGGCGGTCAAGCACAAGCTCGCCGACATGCACGGCAAGCTCGAGCAGGCCGAGTCGATCGTGCGATACGCCGCCTGGACGGCCGACAACGAGCCCGCGGAGGTGGCCCGCGCGGGCATGTTCGCCCAGGCCTTCGTCGGGCGGGCCTGTTTCGAGGTGGCCCGCGACCACCTGCTGCTGCACGGCGGCATCGGCTTCACCTGGGAGCACGACGCCCATCTGTACTACAAGCGTGCCAAGGCCGACGAGGTCCTGCTCGGCCCGCCGCGCGCCTACCGCGCCAGACTCGCCCAGCTCCTGGAGCTCTAGATGGATCTTCCGGGTTTCTACGCCATCGCCCAAGCCCATCCCGACCGGCTCGCCATCGCCGAACCTCAGGTGACCTACGGCGAGCTCCTCGCGCTGACCAACCGGGTCAGCCACGGCCTGCGCGCCCGCGGGCTGCAGAACGGCGACGTGGTCGCCGGGGTCCTGCGCAACGGGATCGACCAGGTGGTCATGCTGATGGCCACCGGACAGATCGGCCTGTACTACGTGCCGATCAACTGGCACCTGACCCAGCCCGAGATCGACTACATCGTCGCCGACTGCGACGCCAAGGTGGTCGTCACGACCGGGGTGGCCGACCTGGCGGCCGACCAGCCCACCGGGTCGCCCGCGGACCGGAGCATGGGCGCGGTCATGTGGTACACCTCGGGCACGACCGGCTTCCCCAAGGGCGTGCAGCGCCCGCTGCCCGGGGCGGAGCCCGAGGCCGTCGTCCCGCTCTACCAGTGGTTCCTGGGCGAGGTCTGCGACCTGAAGCAGGGCGACGCGGTGCACCTGGTCACCTCGCCGATGTACCACTCCTCGCCCTGCGCGCACACGATGTTCGCCCTGCACCTCGGGCACACGCTGGTGATCGCGCCGCGCTTCGAGCCGGAGCCGATCCTGGAGCTGATCGAGCGGTTCGAGGTCAACAACGCGATGATGGTGCCGACCATGTTCCACCGCATGCTCCAGCTGCCGGAGGAGGTGCGGCGGCGCCACGACGTCTCCTCGCTGCAGCAGGTCATCCACACCGCGGCGGCCTGCCCCGTGGCGGTCAAGAAGGGGATCATGAACTGGTGGGGTCCGGTGCTCTACGAGTACTACGGCTCCACCGAGTCGACCATCGCCTTCTCGGTCAAGCCGCACGACTGGCTGGCCCACCCCGGCACGGTCGGCAAGCCCGCCCCGACCTTCGAGGTGCGCATCCTCGACGAGAACGGCGACGACCTGCCGCCGGGCGAACCCGGGATGATCTACGTCAAGTCCGGCCTGGGCACCTTCGAGTACCGCAAGGACAAGGCCAAGACCGAGGCCAGCATGCGCGGCGAGTGGTACGCCCCCGGCGACATCGGCTACCTCGACAAGGAGGGCTACCTGTTCCTCTGCGACCGCCGCACCGACCTGATCATCTCGGGCGGGGTCAACATCTACCCCGCCGAGATCGAGGCGGCGCTGCTGGAGCACCCGGCGGTCGCCGACGTGGCCGTGATCGGCGTCCCCGACGAGGAGTGGGGGCACAACGTCGTCGCCCTGGTCCAGCCCCTGTCCGAGGTGAGCGCCGGGGAGCTGCTCGAGCATCTGGAGCCTCGCCTGGCGCGCTTCAAGCATCCGAAGCTGATCGAGTTCCGCGAGGCGCTGCCGCGCACGCCCACCGGCAAGCTGTCGCGCTCCAAGGTCAGAGAGGAGTACCTGCGAGGATGAGCCGCTCGTGGCGGCGCATCGCCGCCACGGCGCCCGAGGCGATCACCCTCACCAGTTCCTCCGGGCCGAGCCCGCACGAGCCGAGGTCGTCGTCGGTGATCCGGTAGGGGGCCAGGGCGACCTTGGCCCGCAACCGGGCGACCGGCTCGTCGGGCCAGCGGTGGGTGAGCGGCGGATGCCCACCGTCCCAGGTGTCCAGGCCCGGCACGCCGGCGTCGCCCGCCAGGCGGCACAGGGCGGCGTAGGCCGTGCCGACCGGGCTGTCCTCCGCCCACGCGGGCGGGTCGGGACGCACGGTGAGCAGCTTGAGGCTGTCGCCGGGCGGCGCGACCCGGCGCACCGTGCTGGCGAAGGTCCGCCCGGCCAGCGACCGTACGGCACGCCAGCGTTGCACGCCGCCGGGCAGCACGTCGGGGGAGTGCAGCGTGGAGACCATGCGGTTGACGAAGTGGAAGGCCAGCGCGGTCCCCATCAGCTCGGGCTCGTCCAGGCCGCGCCCGTCGAGCAGCGCCGCCTGGCGCGGATCGGCCGGGCGCTCGCCGCGCGCGATGGCCTCGGCCAGCCGGTGCTGGCCGGTGGCGTGCAGCAACATCGTGTGGGCGTCGAAGCAGAACGGGCACCGGTTGCGCTCCGAGACGCCGATGGCGACCAGTTCGCGCTCGGTCCTGCTGACCGTTCCGGCCACGAGCGACTCGCGCAGCAGCGCCCAGGCGGCGGCCATCAGGTCGGGGGCGTGCGACAGCGGCATCAGCGGGCGCAGCCGCGTCATGCCCATGTCGCGCGCCTGCTGGCTGTAGATCTCGGCGACGAGCCCGGTCGCGTCACGCGGCTCGACGGGGGTGATGTGCCGGAAGGTCATCATGATCCGATCAGGTGCGAAGGACGGAAGAGGTTGTCGGGATCGTGGCGCTTCTTCAGCTCCACGAGGCGCTCGTAGTCGGCGCGGGTGTAGGCGTCGGCCGTGCGCGAGGTGTCGACCAGGAAGTTCAGGAACGCCCCGCCGGTCCTGCCCGGCAGATCGACCGGCTCGGAGCTGATGACGGAGAAGGGCACGTCGCGGTGTCCGGCGGGCCCCTCGCCGTGCGCCATCGCCCCGCCCCAGCGCCTGACCTCGCCGAAGACGCCCTCCAGCGGCGGCAGCCGGTGGAACAACTCGAAGCCGTGGGCGATGGGCGTCGGGTCGTGCCTGGGCCCGAGCACGTCGCCCGCGTCCTGGAAGCTCATCTCGGCGAAGCCGCCCTGGACGGGCTCGCCCGCCGCCTTCAGCAGCGGGTCCAGCGCCCGCTCGCCGCCCTCGACGGCCAGGACGCGCAGGCCCACCATGCCCGGCATGAGCAGGACGGCCGCGTTGAGCTCGTCGGGCTGCTCCAGCTCCTCGAAGGCGGCCAGCACGTCCTGGGCGCGGTCGGCGGGGTGGAAGCTCATCCCGGCCACCACCCGCTCCGCGGGGAACAGCCGCAGCGTGAGCTCGGTGACCACGCCGAAGTTGCCGCCGCCTCCCTTCAGCGCCCACAGCAGCTCGTCACGGGCCTCGACCAGCTCGCCGTCGGCGGTGACGATCGTGGCTCCCAGCAGGCTGTCGGCCGCCAGGCCGTACTTCCTGGACAGGTAACCCGCGCCGCCGCCCAGGGTGTAACCGCTCACGCCGATCCACGGGGTGCCCGACAGGGGCGCCAGGCCGTACGGCGCGGCGGCCGCGATCACCTCCGACCACGTCGCCCCGGCGCCCACGGTCACCTCGTGCCTGAACGGGTCGACGAACACGTGGTCCAGGTCGCCGGTCCTGAGGAGCAGCGCTCCCGGCACATCGGTCAGCGTGCCGTGGCCGGTGGCCTGCACGGTCAGCGGCATCTCCTTGGTCCTGGCCTCCAGGACGGCGCAGCGCACGTCCTGCGGCGTGAGCGCCTCCGCGACGAGGGCGGGACGCGGGTCCACGGCGCGGTTCCAGGCCCGGCGGGCCTCGTCGTATCCGGCGTCGCCGGGACGGTGGACTCTTCCGGTGAAATCTCTCATGGCCCCAACGATCGTCCGCGGCGGTCCCGCGGTCGTCGTGCCTGGAGAGACACCTGGTGGTGCGCTCGGAGTACTCCCGCCGTACGACGCGCCCGGCGGATCTTTGCCGTAGCTTGACGGCATGAACAGGGTCGATGTCATGGTGGCTCCGGTGGTCGGCGCCCTGATGGTGGGCACGGCTGCGCTCAACGGGGTGGCGGGCCCGGCCGGTTACGGCCTGCTCGTGCTCTCCGCGGCGGCGCTGGCCGCGCACCGGCGTCATCCGCTCCACGTCCTGGCCGTCACCTCGGTGCTGGCCGCGTGCTACGTGCTCGCCGTCGAGCCGGAGATGGCCGCCACCATCCCCGCCCTGATCACGCTGGCCAGCGTCGTGCGCCACGGGCACAGGCGCGCCTCCCAGGTCGCCGCGCTGGGCCTGGTGGCCGCGATGACCGGCGGCTACCTGCTCTCCGACCAGCCGGTGCTCGCCGCCGTCAAGGGCGGCTTCCTGGTCCTGGGCTGGTTCGTCGCCGCCGTCGCCATGGGCATCGCCCTGCAGCAGGCCGACCGGCGGGCGCTCGACGCCGAGCACTCCCGCGAGGAGGCCGCGTTGCGGCGGGCGGGGGAGGAGCGGCTGCGCATCGCGCGCGAGCTGCACGACTCGCTGACCCACACGATCTCGGTGATCAAGGTGCAGGCCGGCGTCGCCGTCCACCTCACCTCCAAGCGCGGAGAGCAGGCCTCACCCGCCCTGCTGGCGATCCAGGAGGCCAGCGGCGAGGCCATGCGCGAGCTGCGCGAGACGCTCGAGGTGCTGCGCGACGACACCGTGGCGCTGGCCCGGCTGCCCGAGCTCATCTCCCGCATGCGGGCCATGGGCCAGGAGGTGGCGCTGACGGTCGAGGGCAACACCCGGGCCCTGCCCGCCTCCGTCGACCAGGCGGCCTTCCGCATCGTGCAGGAGGCGCTGACCAACTGCGTCAGGCACGCCCCGGGCGCCCAGGCCTCGGTGCTGGTCGAGTACGGCAAGGAGGAGGTCGTGGTCGAGGTGAGCGACACCGGAGGGGCGGCCGCGCCGGGCGAGGGCTTCCCGGGCGGCGGCAAGGGACTGACCGGCATGCGCGAGCGCGTCGACGCCCTCGGCGGCCGGCTGGAGGCGGGACCGGCCGGGCGAGGCTTCACCGTCAAGGCGTGGCTGCCCGTCGAGGTCACGGCCGGCCTCACCGGCAAGGCGCTGCCGGCATGATCCGCGTCGTGCTGGCCGACGACCAGGCGCTGATCAGGGCGGGCTTCCGCGCCCTGCTGGAGGCCGAGGAGAGCATCGAGGTCGTGGGGGAGGCCTGCAACGGGGCCGAGGCGGTCGCCCTGGTCACCGAGCACGTGCCCGACGTGGTGCTGCTCGACGTGCAGATGCCGGTGATGGACGGCATCGAGGCGACCAGGCGCATCGCCGCCGACCCGGCCCTGGCCGAGGTGCACGTGGTGATCCTCACCAACTACGGCGTCGACGAGTACGTCTTCAACGCCCTGCGGGCCGGGGCGGCGGGCTTCATGCTGAAGGACACCGACCCGGCCGACCTGCTCCACGCGATCCGGGTGGCCGCCAGGGGCGACGCGCTGCTGTCGCCCGGCATCACCCGCAGGCTGATCGACGAGTTCGTCTCGCGCGGCAGGCCGGTGCAGGGCGACCTGAGCGCGCTCACCTCCCGCGAGCGGGAGGTGGTCGCGCTGGTCGGCCAGGGCCTGTCCAACGAGGAGATCGCCACGGAGCTGGTGGTGAGCCCGTTCACCGCCAAGACCCACGTCAGCAGGGCGATGACCAAGCTGGGCGTGCGCGACCGCGCCCAGCTCGTCGTGATGGCCTACGAGTCGGGACTGGTCACACCCCGGCGGTGAACAGCAGCTCCTCGGTGTAACGCGGCTCCCGCTCGCCGTCGCCGAGGTAGAAGCGCACGGCCATGGTGCGGTCGTGGGTGTCGAACACCGTGTTCCACGTCGTGCGCCACGGGCTGTCCTGCCCGGCCTGCACTTCCCGCAGCGCGGCGCGCAGCGACTCGGGAGACATGGTGACGCCGCGGCTGGCGTCGAAGATGGAGCGCAGGCGCGCGAAGGTGGTCATGGTCAGCTCGCCGTCCTCGGGCAGCGAGCGCGGGTCCGGGTGGTGGCGCAGCGGGTGGTTGGTGACGCACAGGGCCGCGTCG
The DNA here is from genome assembly GCF_044456985.1 of Nonomuraea sp. NPDC050663. NCBI lineage: Bacteria > Bacillati > Actinomycetota > Actinomycetes > Streptosporangiales > Streptosporangiaceae > Nonomuraea > Nonomuraea sp. NPDC050663. Next base: position 93,172 of record NZ_JBITGL010000010.1, on the reverse strand, counting down.
CCCACCTCGAAGGCGCCGCCGTTCTCCCACACGAAGGCCCGCCCGGCGGCGTCGGCCACGATGTAGTGCAGCGGCATGCCGAAGTCGTAGGTCGGCAGCCCCTTCAGCGCCGTCTTGGCCTGCTCGGTGTCCTCGCAGGTGTCGAGCACGTAGCGCAGCAGCTGCACCGAGCTGACGCCGATGCCGGGCGTGCTGTCCGTGGGCGGCTCGGTCTGGGCGTAGTCCTCCATGAGCAGCGCCACGGCCAGGCCCGCCTCGTTGATGCCGTCCATGGCGCCGTCGAGGTCGGACATCGACACCACGGTCGAGGCCAGGCCGTCGTCGGGGACGGTGGTGACGACGTGCGGGCGGCCGGCCATGGGCAGCTCGCCAGGCTGGGGCTCGCCCAGGCCCATCAGCTCGCTGGTGGTCAGGGTGAAGAAGTCGTAGTTGCGGCCGATCCTGCCGTGGCCGTCGGTGCTGGCCGAGGGCGGGACCCACAACGCCGAGCAGCCCATGGCCATGCCGGTCAGCCCGTCGAAGGTCAGCCCGTCGGCGGAGGCTCCGCCGTGCTCCTCCGCCCACAGGGCGCGGGCGCCCTCGATCCTGGCGTGGTGCTGCGGCCAGTGCTCGGCGAACCAGGCCATGCGGGCCCGGTTCAGCTCCGGGTCGACCGGCTGGGGCCGCCATCCGAAGACCTGGGCGGCCTGCGCCGCGAGGAGGCGGCCGATGGCCTGCTGGTCGCCGGTGGCGGTGACGTGGTGGACGATCTGGAAGTCGTTCGCGCTGCCCGCGATCTGCTTGACTGTCATGCCTCACACGGTCGGCTCCGGCGCTGACCGCGCGCTGACCGCTCGCTGGTAGCGCTCGGCCACCAGCCGCAAGTGCTCGATCAGTTCCGGCGAGTCGAGCACCTCGAAGTCGATGCCGAGGAAGCCGATCCACACCGCCATCGCGCCGGGGTCGTCGGCGCCGACGCGCAGCAGGCAGGTCTGCTCGGTCTCCGGCTCCACGTCCAGGCCCATGGGCATGGCGGCCAGCCGTTCCGCGGGGGCGAACACGCGCACGGTCGCGCGGTGACGCCACATCGCGGTGTTGACGCCGCGCTCCACGTGCTCGGCGACGTCGAAGGGCACCTCGCGAGGGGTGAAGCGGCGGCCGTTGGGGGTGCGCGGCGTCATGCGGTCGACCCGGTAGGTGCGCCAGTCCTCGCGTTGCACGTCCCAGCCGACCAGGTACCAGCGGCCGCGCCGGTGCACCAGCTTGTACGGCTCGGCCTCGCGCACGCTGGCCTCGCCGTCGTGGACGGTGTAGTCGAAGCGCAGCCGTTCGTGGTCGCGTGCGGCGTTGGCGATCGTCGTCAGGGTCTCCGGGGGCACGCTCGACGTGGTTCCCGGGATGTGCACGGTATGGGTGTTGAGCGCGTTGACCCGGTGCCTGAGCCGCGACGGCAGCACCTGCTCCAGCTTGGCCAGCGCCCTGACCGAGCTCTCCTCGATGCCGGCCACGCCGCCGCCCGCCGCCCTGCCCAGGCCCACGGCGACCGCCACCGCCTCCTCGTCGTCGAGCAACAGCGGCGGCAGCGCGGCTCCGGCGCCCAGCCGGTAGCCGCCCGCCACGCCCGGCGTGGCGTGCACCGGGTAGCCGAGCGTGCGCAGGCGCTCCACGTCGTTGCGAATCGTCCTGGTCGACACGCCCAGGCGGCCGGCCAGCTCCGGGCCCGACCATTCGCGGTGGGCCTGGAGCAGCGACAGCAGGCGGAGCAGTCGGGCCGAGGTTTCCAGCATGACGACAGTGTGCCCGTTATTGCGGAAGATTTCCTTCCGCGATGGAGATGACGATCTTCCCGCGCAGGTGGCCCTCCTCGCTCAGCCGGTGCGCGTCCGCGGCCCCGTCGAGGGGGAAGACGGCCGCGATGGGCAGCCGCACGACCGGCAGGAGCTCGGCGAAGACCTCCGCCAGCGGCACTCCTTCCGTGCTGCCCGAGGAGAACAGCTCGGGGAAGTCGTGGCTGGCGATCGACACCACGCGGCTCGTGAGCTTCAGCGACTCGGCCAGTTCGCCGCGCCCTGAGGCGTCCAGGATCGCGTCGACTTTGCCCGCCCGGTCCGGCCAGCCGTCGCCGTACTCGATCGACTCGACGCCGAGCGAGCGCAGGTAGTCGTGGTGGCGCGGGCTGGCCGTGCCGACCACCCTCGCTCCCCTCGCCAGCGCCGTCTGCGCGGCGGCGAGCCCGACGCCGCCCGCCACCGCGTGGATGAGCAGGGTCTCGCCGGGCAGGAGTGCCAGGCGGCGCAGCGTGCGGAAGGCCGTCTCGGCCGCCACCGGCAGGGCGGCGGCCTGCTCGAAGCTCAGGTCGTCGGGCTTGGGCAGCAGGTCGGCGGCCTTGGCCAGAGTGTGGGTGGCGACGGCGGTGCCGGGCGCGAGGCCGAAGACGGCCTGCCCGGGGGTGAAGCGCGGGTCGCCGCCCTCCACGATGCCCGACATCTCCAGGCCCGTGCCGCTGGGCAACGGCGAGGGCATGAAGCCACGCCGCAGCTTCCAGTCGATGGCGTTGACCGCGGCGGCCCGCACCCTGACCAGCACCTCGCCTGGTTCTGGCTCGGGGAGCTCGAAGGGACGCAGCTCCAGCACCTCGGCCGGGCCGTACTGGGAGAACTCGATCCTGGCGGCCATTCAGATCACCAGCAGCGTCTTGCCGAGGACCGAGCGGGACTCGATCGCCTCGTGGGCGGCGGCCGCGCGGTGCAGCGGTTCCGTCAGCCCGATCACCGGCCGCAGCCCGCCACGCGCGGCCAGGGCGAGCACGCGCGAGGTCAGCTCGGCGTGCCGCTCGGGGGAGAACTGGACCTGCTCCATGCCCGTGACCCTGTCGCCCTGGACGGGCGCGGGGGAGCCGCTGGCCACGCCGTAGGCGAAGAACCTGCGCCGGGTCCTGGCGAACGCGGCCTCACCGACCGCGCCTCCCACGCCGTCGAAGACCACGTCGACCTCGGGGAGCTCGTCGGCGTAGCCGAGTGCCCGCGCGGCGCCCAGATCCAGCGCCAGCGCGCGCTTGCCGTCGCCGCCCGCGACCGCCACCACGTGGGCGCCGCTCGCGGCGGCGAGCTGCACCAGCAGCGTTCCCAGGCCGCCCGCGGCGGCGGTGATCAGCACCCGGTCACCCTCCGTCAGCGCGGCCGCCTCCACGAGCGCCAGCGCGGCGGGTCCCGCCTGCAGCAACGCGGCGGCCTGCACCGGCTCCAGCGCCTCGGGCACGGGGATCACCACGGCGGCCACGGCCCGATCGGCGTACCCGCCGTCGACCATCGCCACCACCGGCAGGCCCTCGTGCAGCCCCGCGACCCCGGTGCCGGGGATGTACGGCGGGGCCTGGCCGAACCACTCGCGCCCCCACCCGGAACGCAACTGGGCGTCGAGCGACAACACGTCGGCCACGGTCACGTCGATCAGCTTCTGTCCGGGGCCGGGCACCGGCTCCGGCACGTCGGACACGTCAAGGACTTCCGGACCCCCGAAACGGGTCACCTGCACGGCTCTCATGACGACGAGCCTGCAACCTCAACCTCGCTTCAGGTCAAGTCCTTGGCCGTCGGGTGCAGCGGCTGGTAGACGCTGAGCCTGCCGCCGCCCGGCAGGTCGACGGCGGCGACGCGGCCCCAGTCGCGTTCGGCGATCGGCTGGTCCTGGCCGATCGCCTGGAGCGTGGCCTCGATGTCGTCGCACATCAGGGTCAGCTCGTGCGTCTCGCCGCCGTCCATCACCGGGTGGAAGGCGAGCTCGGAGGGCGGCAGCTTGAAGATCAGCCAGCCGCCCCCGGCATCCACATGCTGAAATTTCAGGACATCGCGGACGAAGGCTCGATCGGCGTCCGGGTCCCGGCTGTAGAGGATGACGTGCGCGCCGTTGATCACCCTCCCGACGTTATCTTCTGGACCTGCTGGATGAGGACCAGCACGGTCAAGGTCCCGAAAAAGACCACGGACCACACCAGGGCGCCCAGCCGGTACGACCTGACCCGCAGCTCCTGGGGCAGCGCCTTGCGGTTGAGGATGATCAGCAGGATCGAGTAGACGAACATCATCACCGCGGCGAAGCACGCCGACAGCACCAGCAGGAAGAGCGGCTGGTCGAAGCCGAGCAGCAGGATGACGCTGCCGACGACGGCCATCGACCAGACCAGGATCGTGTAGATCCTGCTCTCCGAGGCGTTGCGCGCGTAGACCGTCTTGATCACGTCGGCCGCCAGGCGCGAGGTGTAGTCGACGATGCCCATCGCCGAGGCGAACAGCGCCAGCGCGCCGATCACCCAGAACAGCACGCCGAACCACGGCGCCACCGTCTGCTGCAGCACCTCGCCCTCGACCTGGAGGAAACCGATGCTGTTCTCCAGCCCCTCCCGCCCGAAGACGGTCGAGTAGGCGAGCATCGACATCAGCGCGATCGTGACGAAGGTGACCAGGGCGAAGGTCGTGCCCTGCTCGATGTTGGCGAAGCGCCACCACTGTCGCCAGCGGCGCAGGTTCTCCGGCGTCGGGGCGAACTGGAAGCCCGTCGAGGGCGCCGCCTCCTCCTGCCCGGTGACCGGGCTGACCAGGCGCGGCACGTACACGCCCATGCCGAAGCCCTTGTCGCGGATCCAGTTGCTCTGGCACAGGTTCTGGCCGCCGCCCGCTCCCGCGTAGGCGATGGCGCCCATCAGCACCGCCAGCTCCAGCGGCGGCACCGGGAAGGTGGCGTCGACCGTCAGGCCCCTGCCCAGGTTGACCCAGGCGTCCGAGGTGATCGCGAAGATCAGCGCCACGACGATCAGCGTCGTCACGAGCGCGATCTTGACGAAGATCACCTTTTCGAGCGCGTTGTAGATGACCGGCGCCAGGGAGAGCGCCAGCGCGATCACCACCAGCATGCCGATGGCGATGTAGCGGGGCGTGCCGCCGGTCAGGTACGTCACCATCGTCGCCGAGGTGGTCACCCACCCCGGCCACAGGTTCGACAGCAGCGTCATCGCCACGAAGACGATGCCCCAGTGTTTCCAGAACCTGCTGAAGCCGGTCAGCGCCGTCTCGCCGGTGGCCAGCGTGTAGCGCTCGATCTCCATGTTCAGGAACCACTGGGTGATGATGCCGATCGCCGCGCCCCAGATGAAGACGAGCCCCACCTGGGAGGCGATGTAGGGCCACAGGATGAACTCGCCCGAGGCCAGGCCGACGCCCGCGCCGACCAGTCCGGGACCGATGATCCGCCACGTGTTCGCGGGGGGCTCTGGAAGGTCGCGTACCGTCACCGGGGGGAGCCGTTTGGCCGGGACGGTGGGGGTGAACTCCATCCGGCCCCGCTACCCGTTCATCACCGCTTCACCACGTATTGCCCGCTTCCGGTGAAACCACACACCTCGGCCCCCGCCGCCATGAGCCCGCCGAGCACCTCGCGCATGGCCAGCCGCCAGTCCCGCGCCTGATCGGGCTCCGCCGTCCGCAGCTTCTCGATGTCGTCGGGCGTGGCCACGAGCACGAGCGGCGCGTCCGTGTCATGCACCCGTCCCTCGCCGTCCAGCGCCTCGACCGCCTCGCCGTGCGGCACGCCCTCCGGCTCCCGGTCGAGCCGCCACACCGCCAGCAGCCGGTCGCTCGGGTCCCCGGCGTTCACCGCGTCGGCCATCTCCCCGTAGAAGTCCTCCAGGTACTCCTCCGGCCTGGCGCCGAGCTTCACCAGGTTGAAGTAGGCGTTACGCCGTACCAGCGGGTCGAACGTCCAGCGGATCGCGGTGATCCCCCGTTCCAGGCACCACTGCCGCTGGTGCCGCTTGATCAGCGTCCCGATGCCCATGCCCGGCCTGGCGCCGGTGACGTGGGAGTGCAGCGCGTTGCCGTCGGCCAGGAATCCCACCGACGCGCCGACCATCTCGCCGTCAGGGGAGTAGGCCCCTGCCAGGTAGCCGCCCGCGTGGGCGAAGGCCACCATCAGCTCCACCGGCATGGGAGGGTTGCCGGGCTCGGGGTGCCAGATGTCGTCGAACAGCCGGTAGGCCCGCTGGAAGTCGTCCACAGTGCGCAGTTCCGCGATTCTCACCAGCAATGTCTACCCTGGGCGCATGATTCGCCGCGCGACACCCGACGACGTCCCCGAGATCATGTCCATGATCAGGGAGCTGGCCGACTACGAGAAGGCGCTGCACGAGGTGCGCGTCACCGAGGAGCAGCTGCGTGAGGCGCTCTTCGGCGACCACCCCGCGGCCTTCTCGCACGTCGCCGAGCACGACGGCCGGGTCGCGGGCTACTCGATCTGGTTCCTCAGCTTCTCCACCTGGCGGGGCGTGCACGGCATCTACCTCGAGGACCTCTACGTGCGGCCGGGCCACCGCGGTTCCGGGTACGGCAAGGCGCTGCTGGTGGAGCTGGCCCGCACCTGCGTGGAGCGCGGCTACCAGCGCCTGGAGTGGTCGGTGCTGAAGTGGAACGAGCCGACCATCCGCTTCTACGAGTCGCTGGGCGCCGAGCCGCAGGACGAATGGGAGCGTTACCGCCTGACCGACGAACCGCTGGCGAAGCTGGCGAGCTGACTAGAGTGAGGCCGTGGCCGTCCTGATCCGCACCGGCGATGTGCCGGCCTCCCGCCGCCTGGAGCAGTGGCGCAGCGTCGTGTGCGACACGCTCGGCCCGCTCGACATGCGCATCGAGGGCGACGTCCCGCTGGAGGGCCAGATCGACGCCGGACAGCTCGGGCCCGTCGGGGTGGGCAAGGTGTGGACCTCGACCCCGCACAGCGTGCACCGCACCCACGGCCTGATCAGGGGCGGGGGCTCGGAGCTCTACCGGGTCGTGCTCGTCATGTCGGGGGAGATGGTCGTCACCCAGGACGAGCGCGAGGCCCGGCTGCGCCAGGGGCAGTTCGCGATCTACGACTTCGCCCGGCCCTACGACCTGGCCTACACCTCGGCGGTGCACCTGGCGGTCTTCAGCCTGCCGCGCGAGATGATGCACATCGACTCGATCGCCAGGCTGACGGCCGTGCCGATCTCGACCGACGACGGCGCGGGAGCGCTGGCCGCGCCCCTGCTGCGCCGGGTCGCGACGGACGTGGAGTCCTACCAGCCGGCCAGCGCGGCCCGGCTGTCGACGGTGGTGACCGACCTCATCGGCACCGCCGTCGCCGAGCGGGCCGACCTGCTGCCCGCGCTGCCGGAGGAGACGCAGGCGCGCATGTTACGCCTGCGCATCCACGCCTTCATCGACGAGCACCTGGGCGACCCGGCGCTCGACCCCGGCCTGGTGGCCGCCGCCCACCACCTGTCGCTGCGCCACCTGCACCGGCTGTTCGCCGCCGAGAACACCTCCGTCGCGGCGTGGATCCGCCACCGGCGCCTCGAACGTTCCCGCAGGGACCTGGCCGACCCGGACCTGCACGCCACCTCCGTCAGCACGATCGGCGCGCGCTGGGGCCTGCCCGACTCCGCCCACTTCAGCCGCCTGTTCCGCCAGGCGTACGGCATGCCGCCCTCGGAGTACCGGCGCTCCCGGTTCATGGCACGGATCGTCAAGTGAGCGGCACGGGGATGCAAGCCCCTTAGGGTCCTGGCCCGGCATTCTTGAGGACATCAGCCAGAACCTGAAGGGAAATCCGAAATGTCGTACACGCTCTTCGTGAACCTGCCGGTCAAGGACCTCAACCGCTCCAAGGCCTTCTTCACCGACCTGGGCCTGCAGATCTTCGGCATGATGGACGACATGGCCTCGGTCGTCATCAGCGAGCGCACCCAGGTGATGCTCTTCACCGAGCCCGCCTTCGCCGGCTACGCCCGCAACGAGATCGTCGACCCCGCCAAGGCCACCCAGGCCATCCTGGTGCTCGGGCTCGACAACCAGGAGCAGGTCGACGAGCTGGTCGGCAAGGCGCTGGCCGCCGGCGCCACCGCGATCGGCGAGCCGGTCAACGCCGGCGGCCGCTACACCCGCAGCTTCGCCGACCCCGACGGCCACCACTGGGCCGCCCTCTGCCTGGTCCAGCCGTGAGCGCTCCCGGAATCGCCCGGCCGGTGCGCTGCCGGGCCGTCTCCGCCGACGGCACCCCCATCGCCTACGACCGGTACGGCAGCGGCCCGGCCGTGGTGCTGGTGCACGGCGCCTTCACCGACAGCTCTCACCCCGTCCTGTGCGGCGTCGCCGCCGCCCTGTCCCCGTGGTTCACGGTCGTCAACTACGACCGGCGCGGCAGGGGCGGCAGCGGCGACGCCCCCGCCTACACGGTCGAGCGCGAGCTGGACGACCTGGCGGCCGTGATCGCGGAGGCGGGCGGGCCCGCGATGGTGTTCGGCGGCTCCTCGGGCGCCGCCCTCGCGCTGCGGGCCGCCGCCCGGTTCCCCGTGGCCAAGCTCGCCCTGTGGGAGCCGCCCTACCACGTCGACGCCACCGCGCCACGCCTGCCGGACGACTTCGCCGGGCGGCTCGAAGCGCTGGTGCGCGGGGGCCGGCGCGCGGAGGCGGTCGAGCGGTTCATGGTCGAGGCCGCCGAGGTCCCGGCCGAGGCGGTCTCGGGCATGCGCGGCCACGAGTCGTGGCGGGAGATGGAGGCGCTGGCCCACACCCTGGCCTACGAGGCCCACGTGATGGGGCCGGGCAACGAGCTGCCCACGGCGATGCTCGCCGGGATCAGCGGGCCCGCCCTGGTGCTCAACGGCGCCGAGAGCCCCGGCTGGATGCGCAACGCCGGCCTGGCCGTCGCCGGGGCCCTGCACGCGTCCCACCGCCTGCTCGACGGCCAGACCCACGCGGTCAGCGCGCAGGCGCTCGCCCCCGAACTCCTGGAGTTCTTCACGGCCTGACCGCCGGGGAAAACCGGTCGACACAGGCGAGAGCCGCGGCCCACGATGGTCGCGATGGACCGAGCGTAGAACCACGTCGATCAGCGGCAGGCGACGGCCGGCAGTGGCCGTCGCCCTCTTCAGCGCGCTTCGCGCACCCACTGACGATCGACGAGAGACGGGTCCATGAACATCGACGACTACACCGCCCACGATGCCACCGGCCTGCGCGAGCTGATCAGCGCGGGTCACGTCACCGCCGCCGAGGTCGAACAGGCCGCCAGGCAGGCGCTGACCGAGGCGAACAACCGGGTCAACGGCCTGGCTTCGCCGCCGTTCTCCCCGGCGCTCGGCCACGACCCCGGCGGCCCGCTCGCCGGGGTGCCATTCCTGATCAAGGACATCGGGCCGATGGCCGCCGGGGTGCCGTTCTTCCTGGGCAGCCGCGCCCTGGGGCCCGGCGTGCCCGCCCGCGGCGACACCGACCTGATGCGCCGCTTCCGCGCGGCCGGGCTGGTCACGCTCGGCCTGACCACCATGCCGGAACTGGGGCTCTGCTTCACCACCGAGCCGGTGCGCTTCGGCCCGGCACGCAACCCGTGGGACCTCGGGCGCAGCGCCGGAGGGTCGAGCGGCGGCGCGGCCGCCCTGGTCGCGGCGGGCGCCGTGCCCGTGGCCCACGCCAGCGACGGGGCCGGCTCGATCCGCGTCCCGGCCGCGTGCTGCGGGCTCGTCGGGCTCAAACCCAGCAGGGGGCGCGTGCCGTACGGCCCCGACCTCGGGGAGGCGGGCTTCGGCATGGTGGAGCCGTTCGTGCTGACGCGCACCGTGCGGGACACCGCGCTCATGCTCGACGTCGTCAGCGGCCCGGCCACGGGCGACAAGTACACCGCTCCGCCGTACCCCGCGCTGCCGGGACCGCGACGGCTGCGCGTCGCGGTCACCACCGAGGCGTGGTCGGGCGCGCCGGTCGACCACGAGGTGGCCGCCTCGGCCGAGCGGACGGCGCTTCTGCTCCAGCGGCAGGGCCACCTGGTCGAACGGGCCTCGCCCGCCGTCGACTGGGACGCCGTCATCCAGGCGCTCGTCGTGACGCAGATCGCCTTCCTGGGCTCGGTCTTCCGGCACTCGCCTCTCGACCCCGCGCTGCTGGAGGGGGTGAGCAGGAGCACGCTGGAGGCGGCGGGCGAGCTCGGCGCGCTGGACCTGATGGCCGCGCTCGACGCCCAGAACCGCGTCACCAGGTCGGTCGCGGCCTTCTTCACCGACCACGACGTGCTCGTCACGCCGACGATGGCGAGGCTTCCCGCGCCGCTGGGCACGATCCGCTACGACGAGCCCGGACTCGAACTCGAACCGTTCGTGCGGTCGATGTTCGACCACGCGCCCTTCACGCCGCCGTTCAACGTCACGGGACAGCCGGCGATCAGCCTGCCACTCGGGCGCAGCGTGTCGGGGCTGCCGATCGGCGTGCAGCTCGTGGCGGGCTACGGGCGCGAGGACCTCCTGCTGACCCTGGCGAGCGGGCTGGAACAGGAGGCCCCCTGGCCGCGCGTCAGCTGAGGACGGCCCGCACCAGGCCGCGCAGCAGCGCCGTGCGCGGCTCCATCTCGGCCGCGATGACGTGCTCGTGATCGGCGTGGGCGCCGCCGCCGACGCCGCCGAGCCCGTCGAGCGTCGGCACGCCGATCCCGGCGGTGAAGTTGCCGTCGGACGCGCCGCCCACCGACGCCTCGGTCAGCTCCGGCTGGCCGAGGGTCGCGGCCACCTGCTGCGCCAGGGCGAACAACGACGCCGACATGGCGGTCTCCAGCGGAGGCCGGTTGGGGCCGCCCGACACCTCCAGCCGCGAGCCGTCGAGCACCGGGGCCAGCTCGCGCACGGCCCGGTCGACCCGCGCCTGCTCGGCCAGCGTCGGCACGCGCACGTCGACGCCGACACGGGCCTGGGCGGGCACGGTGTTCAGCGTGGTGCCGCCCGACAACACGGTCGGCACCACGCTGGTCGCGCCCGAGCCGAGCCCGGCGACCGCGAGGATCTGGTGAGCCAGCTCCACGCCCGCGTTGATCCCGCGCTCCGGCTCCAGCCCAGCGTGGGCGGCCCTGCCGTACACCTGGACCTCGTAGTTGGAGGTGCCCTTGCGCCCGGTCTTCAGCGCGCCGCCGTCGGCGCTCGCCTCGGTGACGAAGGCCGCCGCGAGACCGCGCGCCGTCTCCTCGATGAGGCCGCGCGAGGTGATCGAGCCCACCTCCTCGTCGCCGGTCACCAGGATCGTCACGCCGTCGAGGTCGGGCAGCCCGGCCAGCGCGTGGAAGATCTGGACGAGTCCTGACTTCATGTCGAACACGCCGGGTCCCCTGGCCACCCCGTCCACGACCGACCACGGGTGCGTGCGCAGTGTCCCGATGGGCCAGACGGTGTCGTGGTGGCCGAGCATCAGCACCCGCGGCGCGCCGAAGCTCCACCGCAGGTGCGTCACGCCGTCGATGACGATGTACTCGGGCTCGGCCCCGAGCAGGCGCCGTCCGAGCGCGCCGACGACCTTGGCGCTGCGCGCCACGGCCTCCAGGTCGGCGGAGTACGACTCGCAGGTGACGAGCTCTTCGAGGTCGCCGATCATGCCAGCCGCTCCAGGAAGAACCGGTGCATGTTGCCCCCCATGATCTTGAGGATGTCGTCGTCGGGCAGGCCGCGCTTGGCCAGCCCCTCGGTCACCATCGGCAGCCCCGCGGGGCCCTCCAGGCCCGGGATCGCCGACAGCACGTTCACGCCGAGGGTGTTCGTCAGCTCCTCGCAGCACCAGCCGGGCGTCAGGTCGAGGTAGACCTCGCGCACGAAGTCGGCGCCGATGCCGACGTGGTCGACGCCGATCACCGACACCATGTGCTCGAAGTGGTCGAGCAGGTCGTCGAGGGTGGCCTCGCCCTCGCTGAGGAAGGGCGCGAAGAAGTTCACGCAGACGATGCCGCCCGTCGCGGCCACGCCGCGCAGCTGCTCGTCGGTGAGGTTGCGGTGGTGGTCGCGCCTGGCCCGCGCCGAGGAGTGCGTGGCCATCACCGGCTTGGTCGCCAGCTCCAGCACGTGGGCGACGCCCGTGGCGCCCAGGTGGGAGACGTCGAAGATCATCCCCAGGCGCTCCATCTCGGCCAGCGCCGCCACCCCGTGCGAGGTCAGCCCGCTGCCCGTGGCGTCCTCGCCGCTGCCGTCGGCCAGCGGGGTGCGGCCCCAGTGGGCGATCGACGCGATGCGCACGCCCAGCCGGTGCAGGGTCGAGATCAGCTCGGTGCTGGCGTCGAGCCCCGGCATGCTCTCCAGCGCCAGGACCAGGGCGATCACGCCGTCGGCCAGCGCCGCGTCGATCTCGGCCCCGGTACGGCACAGCCGTACGGCGTCGGCGTTGCCCTCGGCGAGCACGTGAGCGCACTCGATCATGCGCAGCGTCTGGCGCAGCGCGCCCTCGGGGCGGAACTCGTCGTCGATGAACACCGGCAGGACCAGGAGCCTCACGCCGCCCTCGCGCAGCTGCGGCAGCCACTGCTCGCGGAAGAAGGCGGCCCACCGCTCCGGCGGGCGGGCGGAGACCGCCATCAGCAGGTCGTTGTGCGCGTCGGCGACTATCGCCTGGTCGTGGAGGGTCATGACCAGCACGTTATCGGGTCAGAGCGGACCATCACTCGTCGCCGGGACCAAGTCGGCTCACCCGTATTTGTACATCGGTCCAGGACTGCGGGAGGTGAGCCGCTTGTACAGGGGAGTCGGGCCGGGCCAGTTGTTGGTGACGCGCCCGCCCGCGGTCTTGTACCAGCTGCGGCAGCCGTTCCCCCACACCATGCGCTCCATGGCCCGCTCGAGCTGCCCGGTCCAGGCCGCCATGACCTGCGGCCTGACCTCCATCGGGCCGCGGCTGACCAGGTACGGCAGGCAGCGCATGATGTGGTCCACCTGGCATTCCAGCATGAAGACGATGGAGTTGTGCCCCAGGTTGGTGTTGGGCCCGTACAGCAGGAACAGGTTGGGGAAGCCGGGCACCGAGATGCCGAGATAGGCCTCGGCCCCGTCCTTCCACTGCTCGTGCAGCTTGCGGCCGTCGCGGCCCGTCAGATCGATCGGGGCGAGGAACTCCGTGCTCAGGAAGCCGGTGCCGTAGACGATCGTGTCGACCTCGTGCAGCCCGCGGTCGGTCTCCACGCCCTTGGGGGTGATCCGCGTGACCCTGTCGGTGACCACGTCGACGTTGGGCCTGGTCAGCGCCGGATAGAAGCGGCTGTCGATGACGACGCGCTTGCAGCCGGGCGGGTAGTCGGGGGTCAGCCTGGCGCGCAGCCCGGGGTCGGCGACCTGGGCGTGGAGGTGGGCCAGGGCGCGCTTCCTCAGTAACTGCGTGCTCCAGCCCCCGGCCAGCGCCGGGTAGAGGGTGCCCTCGGCGTAGCGGTAGATCCATTCGCGGTAGGCACGCTGCAGCCCCGGCACGAAGTGCAGGGCGCTCTGGACGAGCGGGGTGAACTCGGCGTCGGGCTTGGGGATCACCCAGTTGGGCGTGCGCTGGAAGACCGTCAGGCGCCCGGCCCGCTCCGCCACCTTCGGGATGAACTGGGCGGCGGAGGAGCCGGTGCCGATCACCGCCACCCTGCGGCCCGACAGGTCGTGGTCGTGGTCCCACCTCGCGGAGTGGAACGCGACGCCCTCGAAGTCGCCCATGCCCTCGATCTCCGGCATGTGGGGGCGGTTCAGCTGGCCCACCGCGGCGACGACCACGTCGTACTGCTCGGTACGGCTCGCGCCTGCCGTACCGGTCTCACGCGAGGTCACCCGCCACCCGGCGCCGTCGAAGGCCGCGTCGGTCACCTCGGTGGCGAACCTGATCTTCCGCCTGACGTCGTACTTGTCGGCGCAGTGCTCCAGGTAACCGAGGATCTCCGGCTGGCCGGGATAGCGGCGGGTCCAGCTGGCGTACTTCTCGAACGAATAGGAGTAGAGATGGGAGGGGATGTCGCAGCCGGCGCCCGGATAGCTGTTGTCGCGCCAGGTGCCTCCCACCGCATCGGCCTTCTCGAAGACCGTGTAGGAGGTGATTCCCGCCTTCTCCAGTCGAATCGCCATGCACAACCCGCCGAACCCGGCGCCGATGATCGCGATCCTTGGCGTCATGCCCGTCCTCCCGCACGTCAGGATCCACTTACAGTACGCCGAACCCCGTTCTGGCGACAGCCCTCGATAGTCTTCACTGGTGACGAAGCTCGAGGATGTCATCAAGGAACTCGAGACCGCCTACCCGCCGGAGCGCGCGGAGTCCTGGGACGCGGTCGGCCTGGTCAGCGGCGATCCCGCCCAACCCGTGCGCAAGGTGCTCTTCGCCGTCGACCCGGTGCCGGTCGTCGCCAGGGAGGCGATCGCGTGGGGCGCCGACCTGATCGTCACCCACCACCCGCTCTGGCTGCGCGGCACCACCAGCGTGGCGACCACCGGCTACAAGGGCCGGCTCATCCACGACCTCATCAAGCACGACATCGCGCTCTACACCGCCCACACCAATGCCGACGTGGCCAACCCTGGCGTCTCCGACGCGCTGGCCAGGGCGGTCGGCCTCGTCGGCGACCTGGTGCCGCTGCAGCCCTTCCCCGACGACCCGTGGCGAGGGCTCGGCCGCATCGGCGACCTGCCCACCACCGTCACGCTGGAGTCCTTCGCGCGCGCCGTACTCCTCGGCCTGCCCGAGACCAACGGCGGCATCAGGGTGGCCGGCGACCCGCAGAGCCGCGTGCGGCGCATCGCCGTCAGCGGCGGCGCCGGCGACTCGCTGCTCGCCGCCGCCCGCAAGGCCGGCGTCGACGTGTTCCTCACCGCCGACCTGCGCCACCACCCGGCCAGCGAGTTCGCGGAGACCGGCGGCCCCGCGCTGATCGACGCCGCCCACTGGGCCACCGAATGGCCCTGGCTGGGCAGCGCCGCGTCGATCCTGGCCGCCAGTGGCGTTAACGTTGAGACGCGTGTCTCCGCCACGGTCACCGATGCTTGGACAAGAGGATATTGATCATGAAAGCCGCCCCTGCCGCTCAGCTGCGCCTCCTCGACCTGGCTGAGCTCGACGCCGCCGCCGACCGCCTCGCACACCGGCGGCGCACCCTGCCCGAGCTCGCGGAGATCGATGAGCTCACCAAGCAGTACGCCCGCATCGTCACCCAGGTGATCGAGGCCGAGACCGAGGCCGGCGACCTGGCCCGCGAGCAGACCAAGGCCGAGGGCGACGTCGACGCCGTGCGCCAGCGCTCCGAGCGCGACCAGAAGCGCCTCGACTCCGGCCAGGTCACCTCTCCCAAGGACCTGTCCAACCTGCAGTCCGAGATCACCTCGCTGCAGCGCCGCCAGGGCGACCTCGAAGAGATCGTGCTGGAGATCATGGAACGCCGCGAGGCCGCCGACACCACGGTCACCGACCTCGTCGCCCGCCGCGACGAGATCGGCTCCACGCGCGCCGTCCTCGAAGAGCGCCGCGACGCCGCCTTCGCCGAGATCGACAAGGAGGCAGGCGAGGTCGCCGGCCGCCGCACCGACATCGCCGCCGAGATCCCCGCCGACCTGCTCGGCCTCTACTCCAAGCTGCGCGAGCAGTACACCGTCGGCGCCGCCAAGCTCTCCGGCACACGCTGCATGGGCTGCAAGGTGTCCCTGTCGATCGCCGACATGAACGCCATCAAGCGCGCGCCCGCCGACGAGGTCGTGCGCTGCGAGGAATGCCGCCGCATCCTCGTCCGCACCCCCGAGCCGGGCCTGTGACCTCCTACCTCATCGAGGCCGACGGCGGCTCCCGCGGCAACCCGGGCCCCGCCGGCTACGGTGCGGTCGTCAAGGACGCCACCGACGGCCAAGCCCTCGTCGAGCGCGCCGAGGCCATCGGGATGGCGACCAACAACGTCGCCGAATACCGGGGGCTCATCGCCGGCCTGCACGCCGTGCTGGAGCTCGCGGGGGAGGGCGCCTCCGTCGAGGTGCGCATGGACTCCAAGCTGGTCATCGAGCAGATGGCCGGACGGTGGAAGATCAAGAACGAAGGCCTGCGACCCCTCGCCTCCGAGGCCGGCGAACTCGCCCGGCGGCTGCGCGTCACGGGGTGGACGTGGATCCCGCGCGAGCGCAACTCGCACGCCGACCGGCTGGCGAACGAGGCCATGGACGCGGCGGCCAAGGGGATGAGATGGCAGGCGGGCGACTCGCCGTCGCCATCTTCGCCGCCAGTGCCGTCGTCCCCGTCTTCGCCGCCGTCGTCGTCCCCGCTGGTTTCCTCGCCTGGGTTGTCGTCACCCTCCTCCACTCCCGCGGAGCCCGTCGACCTCCTCGACCTCGCCGAGCCCACCAGCGGCACCCCCAACCAGGCCGGAACCGGCGGGCGTGCCCCCTCCGAAACCGGGAGCGGGTGGCGTGCCCCCACCACGACGGCCACCACCCTCCTCCTCCTACGCCACGGCCAGACCGCCCTCTCCGTCGAGCGGCGCTTCTCCGGCACCGGCGACCCCGAACTCACCCCCACCGGCCTCACCCAGGCCACCCGCGCCGCCGAACACCTGGCGCAGATCGCACCCGACGCCATCGTCTCCTCCCCGCTCAAACGAGCCCGCCAGACCGCGGAGGCCCTGGCCCGCCTCACCGGCCTCGACGTCGACATCGACGAGGGACTCAGAGAAACCGACTTCGGCGCCTGGGAAGGCCACACCTTCACCGAGATCCAGCGCCGATGGCCCGCCGAACTGTCGGCCTGGCTCGCGGACCCGGCCGTCGCGCCGCCGGATGGGGAGAGTTTCGGGGCAACGGCGCGACGGGTCCAGCAGACCCGGGAACGGCTCGTGGAGCGCTACGCCGGCCGTACCGTCGTGGTCGTCTCGCACGTCACCCCGATCAAGATGCTGCTGCGCTTCGCGCTCCTGGCTCCCCCGGCCGCGCTGTACCGCATGCACCTCGACCTGGCGTGCCTGTCGCGGATCGAGTACTTCGCCGACGGGCAGTGCGTCGTCAAGTACTTCAACGACACCGCCCACCTGCGCTGAGCACCTCTTCTTCGAACCCCGGCCGCACCAGGTTCCGCCAGAACACCTGGCACGGCCGGAGTGAAACCGCCACCGTCCCCCTCGGACAGCGACAAGCTCATTCGATCCCATCGATCTTGTCTCTCGGTTGGAGATCGCTTGTGGTTTGGTAGTCTCCTTTCCGACGAGCCGGCCGGGCGGCCGCGTCGGGCCACCACGGTGACCCGCCGAGGAAGGTCCGGGCTCCACAGGGCAGGGTGGTCGGTAACACCGACCCGGGGTGACCCGCGGGACAGTGCCACAGAAAACAGACCGCCCCCGCCTTTCGGCGGGGGTAAGGGTGAAACGGTGGTGTAAGAGACCACCAGCGCCCACGGCGACGTGGGCGGCTCGGTAAACCCCACCCGGAGCAAGGTCAAGAAGGAGCACTTCAGCAGAAGCGCTCCGCGCGCGGCGTCCGAGGGCTGCCCGCCCGAGCCGCGCGGGTAGACCGCTTGAGGCTGCCGGCAACGGCAGTCCTAGATGGATGGTCGCCCCTTCGCTCGCGAAGGACAAAACCCGGCCTACAGGCCGGCTCGTCTCCACTCCTCGTGACCTGGGAGGGAGTGCGTGGGCCCCAAGGCCGGGCCACATCTAGCGCCGAAGCGAACGCCTGGTCCATCCCTGCGGCCGAGCTCACCCATTTCTGGCAGGCGAGTGCCACCAAGCCGCAGCTCGGTGGCAAGAGAATCCTTGGGTTGTCCCTGTTCAATCGGTAGTTGGCCGGACGACCACAGAATCCAATTACGTCCAGAGAGTGCACGTTAGGGACCGCTACGGCTACGGCTCTCGGTCGGTGTTCACCGCAGCCGAGCGAACCCCTTGGCAAGCGCCCGAGGCGATGGGATATGACGAGTTTCCGCTCGCAGGGGCGGTTGAGGGTGTGGGATACAACGACTGAGACATATCGCTCAAGTTCGTCGGCGCCAAGGCCAAGCAAGCGGGCGGCGCAACTCAGAAGACCTTCTGGGCCCGCTACCGCATCCTGCAGGCGACTGGTTCTTCGTTTCCTGCAGTAGCGCGTCTAACGCCTGACCCATCAAGCTGACTCACGACAGGCGCCGATCAAGCCGTCGGGCTGGTCGGCGCTCGCTCCACGTAAGGACATCGGAATGCCTGTAGGCGAGGCGGAAGCGTACCACCGGGACATCGCCGGCTACTTCGCCGAAACGATCTGCATCACCTGGTGTGAGGGGCTCGATTTGGACAAGGTGGCCGTCGTCTTCGGCAGTGGTTTGGACACTGGCCTGCGTTATACCTGGCCCGAGGCGGAGAGCGCCGGCTTCGAGGCGCGGGAAGAGGCGGGCGCGTCAGCTGCAGCGCAATCGCCGGGCAACTCGGCTCCTGGGTGGTCGTCGTGGAACCGGATTTCGGTGACAAGGGTTCCGACCACGAAATCCTCGGAGCGTTGTCTGCGAAGGGAAGAGCCCTCAACGTCTATTCAGGAGTGAACAGTCACAGCATCGAGTACTTTGTGCGTTCCCGGCGGCTTACGCTCCTCCAGTTCCGGGAGATGGGGGAGGAGCCGTTCGATCGACAGGGCGATCGACCCAACCTTTTGGACGATCTCGTCGAGGACTTCTCCGGCAAAGGAGCGACCGATTTCCAGGCCTTCGCCCTGGCCTTGGCCGAGCAGATGACCGGCGTCCGCCTGTCTCACGAATGGCTCTTCGACAAGCACCGCTGGCTGCACTGGGACAGCTACGACTAAGCCGTGACTCGTTTGGCGGTCAGTCGTTAGATCAGGCGTGGATGCCTCCTTCAACGGCTGGTGTGAAGAGCTGGTCCGGCGCGTGCCCACTCGCCCACAGGTCGTGGAAGGCGGCGCGTCGAGGATGGGGTGATCTTGGCTGCGATCGTGTATGTGGCCACGATTAGGTGCGCCTGGCGACAGCTGCCGCCGGTGTTCGACGCTTCCTGGCAGATGATGCATCGCCGCTTCATTGGATGGAGCACCGCCCGCGCGTGGGCCAAGCCGTACCGCGTCCAGCCAGGTCTCCCGATCGCTGCCGCGATCAGCTCTGCCAACACCTGCGGCAGCCTAACGCTGGAACCGGCGGTGCAGCGCCACCCCGATCCGTTCGCGCCATGGCCCACGGCGCCGCCAGCCGCCAATCCCCACGGCGACGAACTAGGACTGTCCCCACGCTCGTGCCTTTCCTACGCATCGCCCGCCGGGAAACGTTCAGCCAGCGGCTGGGACGGCACGGCAGGATGGGGAGCGGACAGTCTCCTGCTGGCAGGATGCTGACGATTACACCGCCGCTATGAACGACTGTCCCATCGTGCGGCATCCTTCGTCGCCACTGTCGCACCCCTCATCTGCCACCGCCGACTCTTCAAATGAGTCACCGTCTAGGTCTGGACCAACGGGATTAAGCTTCTGCCGAGCCTGCCTCTAGCGGCGCGGTCGGCCCCGTTGACCACCCAAGGTGCTGAGCACTGGCGGACGGTCTGGGCGGCGGGGCGAAGCTGCTCATCACACGCCGGGGTATCGAGCACGGCGCCGGCCTGGTGTTCATCGGCGGGTGATCGATCGGCTACTGGCCGGCCCGCACTGCTCGATACCGTGCTCGGAAGTTCGTCCAGGCCAGGATCGCGCCTGCGAAGATGAGGAACGCCGCGATGCCCCCTGACAGCAACCGGCGAGATGGGCACCCGGGATCAGTGGGTTGGTAGCCCTCGCCGAGGAAGGCACTTCCACACGTCAACGAACTGTGGCCATCCCATCCCCAAGGGTTGGGGAAGAAGAAGCCGAGCGCAACGCCGCTCACCACCATGACCACGCCGAGCACCCACCAGGCCCTGCTCATAGCCGGCCACGATAGATCAGCTGAAGAGACGACGCCAGTAGGGGATGCCGCGTCGAGTGGGCGTCGCGACTGGACACGGATCCAGGTCGCCTTGTCAGCAGTTCTTGGTCGCGTACGGCAGGCGTCGGCGAATCGTTCAAGAACGCCTAGTCGATCTGTACATCGGCGAGCGTGCACGTGATCTTGGTGTGAGGTCTTACCTGCTTAGCAAGGACAACGGTGGTGAAGCGACCCCGCTGCCCCGGAGCGAGGTCTTCGGCCTGGCCCTGAGCCGCGTCGATCCGCGTTCCCACCCCGTCCGTGATGTCGAAGCCGATCCGGACCGTGGCCTTGTGTTCGCTGGTATTGACCACTGTTCCCTCCACCACGGGCAGGTCCAGGGCGTTGATGCCGCACTTGGCGATCTTCACGGACTTGAATGCCTGCTCGTTGTCGCTGCTGGCTGAGGGGCCGCCTCCATGGGTGGCGGTCCGATCGTTGCTGCCGGCCCAGACGAAGGCCTGGATGGCGAAGAGCGCTATGGCCAGCAGCGAGAGCAGCAGGCCGATGACCGACATCGCGGTGCTGTGGTTGGTCGTGAACGACATGATGGCCAGGACGAGGCCGATGATGCCCAGGGGCAGCGACAGGAGCCCGAGCACCGGCAGCAGTCCGAAAATCGCGCCCACAGCGCCGACGATGAGGCAGCTCAGGGCAAGGCCGGTCTTCCTCGCTGGCGGTGGCACAGGTGGTGGCGTGTACGGCTGAGCCACGCCACGGTCTCCCCCCTTGCTCATCGGGGGAGGTTCTTGGTATCGGTGTACCACACGCGCCTCAGCGGGTGGTGTCCAGGACCGGCTGGACGTCGACCCGCCTTCAGGTCGGTCAGCTGTACACGCCGATCGCATCGATCAGGGACGACGCCATGGTCAGTCCTGGTCCGCCGCTTCTCGCCACGCGTGCAGCGTGTGTTCCGGGCGGTGGGCGAGGGTGCCGGAGTCGAGGACCAGGGTCTGGCCCGTGATGCACCGCGACTTGGCCGAGGCGAGGAACGCCACCAGGTTGGCGACGTCCTCCACCTCGCACGCCCACGGCAGGAGGCGCTCGGCGGCCTTGTCGGCCAGGCGGGCGGGGCCGAGGGCGCGGTGGGCGGTGGGGGTCATGACGAGGGCGGGGGCGATGGCGTTGCACCGGATGCCGTGCTTGCCGTACATGGTGGCGGCGTAGCGCACGAAGCCGGTGAGTGCGGCTTTGGAGGTGCCGTAGGCGGCGTGGTCGGTGTCGCCGGTGAGGCCGGACACCGAGGCGGTGACGACGATGGAGCCGCCTTCCGTCATGGCGGGGGCGGTGTGTTTGACCATGAGCATGGCGCCGCGCAGGTTGACGGCCATGGTGCGGTCCCAGACGTCGACGTCCATGTCGGTGAGGGAGTGGTCGCGTCCGAAGACGTCGCGGCCGAGGGCGGCGGCGTTGGAGTGGAGGACGTCGATGCGGTCGCCGTAGGCGCTGGTGAGGGCGGCGAGGGCGGCTTTGACCTGGGGTTCTTCGGAGACGTCGCAGGGGAGGGGGAGGGCTTGGCCGCCCTGGGCGGTGATGGTGGAGGCGGTCGCCTGGGCGGCTTCCGGTGAGATGTCGAGGATGCCGACGCGGGCGCCCTCCGCGGCCAGGCGGGTGGCGCAGGCGGCGCCGATGCCCGATCCGGCGCCGGTGACGACGGCTACCAGGCCGTCCAGACGAAGCCGGCCGTCCGAGCCGGCCTGACCCTCCGAGCCGGCCTGACCCTCCGAGCCGGCCTGACCCTCCGAGCCGGCCTGACCCTCCGAGCCGGCCTGACCCTCCGAGCGGTGTCGCATGAATCCGATCATGGCCGTTGAAACCCGATTGCGCCATGTGTCCCCGGGCCCGAGCCTGGGGGTATGCGTGAACACTGGAGAGCCGTCGCCGCCGACACCATGGAGATCCTCTCCCGCGGCTGGTACGACAGCCCGTCGGGAACCAGGGTGGCCGTGGCGGGCGCGTTGCGCGAGGTGGCCGTGCACGGTCCGGACGAGCGGTTGCGGCGGCCGGGGGAGCGCGGCAAGACGACGATCGAGGTCGTGGAGAGGTCGACGCTGGCGGCGGCCAGGGGGATGCGGGCGCCGGTGGTGCTGAACTTCGCGTCCGCCAGGAGCCCGGGCGGCGGGTTCCTGAAGGGGGCGCAGGCGCAGGAGGAGAGCCTGGCCAGGGCGTCGTCGCTCTACCTGTCGCTGCGGGAGGCCAGGGCGTTCTACGCCGCCCATCCGCGCGGGTCGAGCCTGCTGTACACCGATGCCGTCGCCTACTCGCCCGACGTGCGCGTGTTCAAGGACGACGAGGGCCGTCTGCTCGCCGAGCCGTACCGGATGGCCGTGATCACTTCGGCGGCGCCCAACACGCGCAAGCTCACCGGGCGGGAGCTGGCGCGGGTGCAGGAGACGCTGGCCAGGCGCGGGCGCAGGGTGCTGGAGGTGGCGGCCGCGTACGGGCACGACGAGCTGGTGCTGGGCGCGTGGGGGTGCGGCGTGTTCGGCAACGATCCGGGGGTGGTCGCGGCCTGCTTCAGGGAGCTGCTGGAGGGGGAGTTCGGCGGCGTGTTCCGCCACGTCGTCTTCGCGGTCCTGGGGCGGCGCACGTTCGAGGTCTTCGAGGAGACACTGGCGGCCTGAAGGCGGTGGAGGGCGGGGGTGGGCTCGCCCCGCCCTCCTGGGCCCTGGGAGTCGGGGCCGTTGTGTCCGCGCCACGGGGAGGGCTGCGGACACAGGGCCGACGTTATGCCGGGACCGGCGGGATGTCTGTGCAGAAATGCGCTTACGAGCGGTTCTGCCGCTCCTCCAAGACGTACGAGCGCTTCTGCCGCTCCTCCAAGACGTACGAGCGCTTCTGCCGCTCCTCCAAGGCTTACGAGCGCTTCTGCCACTCCTCCAGGATGGCCTGCTCCTTCTCCGGCGCGATGCCGTGCTGGCGGCTGCTGCCGTACACGCGCGACTCCTCCGGGATCTCCCGCAGCCACTCCCACGTGTCGCGCACCGTCTCCAGCACCGGCCGCGAGCGCAGCCCGGCGGCGAAGGCCCGCTCGGTGGAGGCCGACCAGAAGTTGTCCATGTCAGGACCGGGCGGAGCCCACAGCGGAAGCTCCACGAAGGTCCCGACCTCGCGGTCGAGCAGGAACTGGTCGTCGACCCAGACGAACGACGCGTCGGAGCCGGTGACCTCCTTGCACATCTCCAGCCACGAGCCGTAGGTCGCGTTGCCCGGAGGGCCGGTGACGATGAAGCGGTCGGTGACCCCGGCCTCCGACTGGTCGAGCGTGAAGGCGGCGATGTCGCGGGCGTCGATGAGCTGCAACGGCACCGAGGGCGATCCCGGGGCGAGCACCTGGCCGCCGTGCGAGATGCGGGTCAGCCACCAGGGCAGGCGGGCCACGTTCTCGTACGGCCCGAGGATCAGGCCCGGCTGGATGAACAGGGCGTTGCCCTCGAACCCGATGGAGACCGCACGCTCGCAACCCGCCTTCAGGACGCCGTAGTCGCCGTCTTCGGGCCCGGCGTCGGGCTCGCACGCCCACAGGCCGGACTCGTCGGTGCCCGGCTTGGTCGGGAAGCCGTCGAGCGCTGAGATCGTGGAGATGAAGGCGTAGGTGGTGGCATGTCCGGACAGGGCCTGGGCGGAGGCCAGGACGACGCGAGGCACGTAGCCGCAGGTGTCGACGACGATGTCCCAGTGGCGCCCGTCGACGAGCCGCTCCAGGTCGGCGGCCTCCTCGCGGTTGCCGTGGATCTCCTCGACGCCGGGCAGGCTCCCGGACACGCCGCGGTTGAAGGTGGTGACCGTGTGACCGCGGAGCAGCGCCTCTTCGACGATGTGACGGCCGAGGAAGCGGGAACCGCCAAGGACCAGAATTCTCATAGCACCATATTTCCGGTACGGCGGGCAGACCCGGAAACATCTTCACCAACAGCGGAAAGTACCTCGACCCTGGCCGCCCCGATGTCGAAGTAGAGCCCCACCAGCTCCAGCTGCCCTGACCGCACCAGCTCGTCCACCCGGCGGTAGGTCCGCAGGTTCTCCAGCTGCTGCAGCACGTTGACCCGGCACAGCCGGTCGAGCGGCCCGGCGCCGGGACCGTCGTGGTCGGCGATGTACCGCGCGAGGCTGTGGTTGCCGTGGCGCAGCCAGCGCCGCAGCCCCGGCATGCTGCCCGCCTTGACCCCGCCGCTGAGCAGCCCGGCCATCGCCCCGCACCCGGAGTGCCCGCACACGGTGATGGTCCGCACGTGCAGCACCTGGGTGGCGTACTCGATGGCCGCCACGACCGAGTCGTCGGTCGGCCCGATGCCGCAGCGTGGCACCAGGTTGCCGATGTTGCGCACGGTGAACAGGTCGCCGGGGCCGGAGGCGGTGATCAGCGAGGGCACGATCCGGGAGTCGGCGCAGGTGATGAACAGGTGCGAGGGCATCTGCTTGTGTGCGAGCTCGGTGAAGATGGACCGCACCAGCGGCGCCGTACGCTCGTGGAACTCCTTGGCGCCCGACTCCAGCGCCGCCGGGCCGCCCTGGCGCGGCACCAGCCGCCGGTGCGTCCACGGCAGCCACCAGCGGTCGGGGGCCTTCGGCGGCGTCTTGGCGGGGAACATGCGCGAGCCGCTGGCCGCGATGGTGTACCACTCGTCGTGCAGCTCGTCGATCTCCACGCTCCCGCCGCCGCGTTCGTGCTCCAGCCTCCAGGTGTGGATGGTCTCGAACGCGGCGTTGTCCATGAAGTCGATGTTCAGGTCGAGGTCGACGTCGGCCCCGGCGGGCACGGAGCGCAGCGCGGCCGTGAGCCGGGGCACGCCGAGGAACATGAGCGAGCCGTTGACCGCCACGTGCCAGCGCCCGTCGTTGCGCCGGCGGGCCTGCACGCTCACCCAGGTCAGCCTGCGCAGCGTCAGGAAGGCCGCCAGCGCCAGCCCCACCAGCACCCCCTCGCCCAGGCCCAGCAGCACCACGCCGAGCAGGGTGACGACGTATATGGGCACCTCGCCGTGCCCGTGCACCTTGCGCACGTGCCCCAGATTGATCATCTGGATGCCGATGAAGACCAGGAGCGCCGCCAGCGACTCCATGGGGATCAGCCGGACGGTCCATCCCAGGCCCAGGCAGAACACCACGACCCAGCAGCCGTGCATGATGGCCGACCAGCGGCTGCGCGCGCCCGCGGTCTTGTTCGCGGTGCTGCGCACGATCACCC
Organism: Nonomuraea sp. NPDC050663; assembly: GCF_044456985.1. NCBI lineage: Bacteria > Bacillati > Actinomycetota > Actinomycetes > Streptosporangiales > Streptosporangiaceae > Nonomuraea > Nonomuraea sp. NPDC050663. The sequence goes on along the minus strand of NZ_JBITGL010000010.1, from coordinate 68,296 downwards.
CGGCGACCGGCAGCGCGCCCAGCGCCCCGGCCACCACGTTGGCGATGCCTTGCCCGGTCAGCTCCTTGTCGAGGTCGACGCGGTGACCGTCGACCGCGACCGAGCACAGCAGCGACTCCACCCCGGCCAGCAGCGCGACCAGGAGCACGGCGCCGACGATGCCGTGCCAGTCGCCTGAGGGCAGCACCGGCAGCTGGATCTGGGTGAACAGGCCGGACAGGTCGACGCGGGTGACGTCCCAGCCGAGCAGCCCCGCCGCGAGGGCCGCGATGACCAGCGCGGCCAACGGCGCCGGGATCAGCCGCATCTTCTGCGGCAACCGCGTCCAGACCAGCAGGACGGCGATGGTCAGCAGCCCGACCGCGGCGGCGTGCCCGTGCAGGTCGGCGATCTGCGCGGGCAGCTCCAGCAGGTTCTCCACAGCCGAACGTTGCGGGCTGCCGCCGAGCACGATGTGCAGCTGAGACAGCGCGATCACCACGCCGACGCCCGCCAGCATGCCGTGCACCACGGCGGGCGAGACGGCCAGCGCCGCCCTGGCGACGCGGAAGAGGCCGAGCAGCAGCTGCACCACCCCGGCCAGCAGCGTGATCATGCAGGTGGCGCGCCAGCCGTAGGTGTGCACGAGATCGGCGACCACGAGCGACAGGCCCGCCGCAGGCCCGCTGACCTGTACGGCGGAGCCGCCGAAGAATCCTGCCACGATGCCGCCCACGGCGGCGGCGACGAGCCCGGCTGCCAGGGGCGCGCCCGAGGCGACCGCGATGCCGAGCGACAGCGGAACGGCTATCAGGAAGACCACCAGTGAAGCGGGCAGGTCGTATCGCAGAATGCCGTTACGCTCAGTCATGGCGCAGACACTAATGGGCGCCCAGTGGCGCCCATAAGTGCTGATCAGCGGTTTTTACGTGATCATGAAGGGTCCGTCGCACCTCCCTCGCGCGAGGACCCCGTCCGGATCAGCGGTAGTAGTCGTTCAAGTCCTGGTCGCCGGCACGTCGTCCGGCGCCGGCCTCCTGCTGCTGCGAGCCGTACATCTCGCCGTAGGTCGGCCAGGTGTTGGCGGGCGGCTCGGGCCACGCGGCCGGGCTCGACGGAGCACCGGGGGTGGTGTAGCCGGCCCGCTCGTAGGCCGGGGGCGACAGCACGTCGTCGTAGGCCGAGACCGCCCGACTGGGCGCGGTCGGCGTGCCGACGGCGGGGGAGGGTCCGGTCAGCGCGTCGCCGTCGGGCGCCGCGTAGCCGGGTCCCACCTCGTAGGAGTAGGTGCCGTTGGTGTAGCCGCCCTCGAACGCCGGCCACGAGCCACCGGCGGGCGCCGGGTCGTCGAGCACGTCGTGCGAGGCCGCCGGCCACGAACCCGAGGCCGTGCCGGGCAGCGGCTGCTGCCAGGTGGTCTCCAGGGCGTCGTTGCCGTAGGCGGGGAACGGGTCGCTGGTCGGCGCGCTGTGGACGGCGCCGCCGTTGACGGCGGGGAACGAGCCCGAGGCGCTCACCGCGGGGAAGGAGCCCGACTGGCTCACCGCGGGGAACGAACCCGACGCGCTCGCGGCCGGGAACGAACCCGAGGCCGTGGCGGCCGGGAAGGAGCCGGTGGAGGCGGCGCTGACCGGCTGGAACGAACCCGTCGAGGGGCCGTTGTTGGCGGCCGCGGTGTGTGAGCCGTTGTGCGTGGAAGGCAGGGATTTGCTGCCGGGGCCCAGGATGCTCATCACGTCGGGCGTGGGCGCGGCGAAGGTGACGGTGCGCTGGTCGGCCACGTCGTTCTTCTGCGGCTCCACCAGGCTGCCGAGCGAGGCGGCGGCCGCGGCGGGCCGGGCGACGGGCCGTTCCACCGGGCGCTGCGGCAGAGGGGCCTGCACCGTGGTGGCATTGGCGTCGTCGGAAACCGTCTCACGCGGCCTCGTGCTGGCCTGGCGCGGCCTCACCGTGCCGCTGGCCCCGAAACCGCCCTCGGCCGCATCGCTGCGGATGCTGGCCCAGAACTCCTCGTCCTCGTCGTCCGAGGACGGATTGCCCCACTCGTCGACGCCGCGCTTGCCACGCTGGCCACTGCGGACCGGCTTGGGCTTGTCTTCGTCGATCGGGCTGAAGTCGGGGCTGAAATTGCTCATCCGCGGCTCGTGAGCTGCGAACTCGTCCGTCGAGCGGATCTGAGTGCGCTCCTCGCGGTCAATGAGCTCCTTCATACGCTCGGGCGGGAGGGAACTCTCCCGCTTGTTCATCGACCTCATGCCCAGCGCCACGACTACGAGCACGAGGAGCACGACTGCGACCAAGATCACGACGACCGCTACCATTGCACCACCTCAGCCATGGCCTCCCTGTGACGCCAGTGGGATCGCGCGGCCATCGACGCGATCCTCCCCCATTTGATCACTAACGTCTAACAATTGGATCTGATTGTGCCGACTACTAGGAGGGTTGTCACACCCTAAGTGAAGAATTGGTAACCACTACTACCTGCAGTGTTCGCCCTCTCACTCGATGTCGACGGCGGTCAGGCGTCCACGAGCGATTGTCAGATCCGCGATGCCCTGGAGGATCTCGGCGAGGGGGGTGCTCTCCGAGAGCTCGAGCTGGTCACTGAGCGCGTAGACGCTGAATCGGAAGTTTCCCTTGCCGTCGGACTCGGGACAGGGCGGGTTGTAGCCACGCTTGCCGTTGGCCAGCCGTGCCTGCTTCGAACCGGGGGGCACGTCGTTCGGCTTGGCGCCCTCGGCGGGGATGCCCGGGGCCAGCACGGTGGTCCGGGCGTCGATGTTGTAGATGATCCAGTGCACTGCCTGGCTCGTCGACGAGTAGTCGTCGACGACCACCGCGAAGGTCTTGGCCTTCGGCAGCGGCTTGCTCGACCAGTTCAGCGGGGGACTGCCCAGGCTGCCCTGGCAGGTGTATTCGAGGGGAAGTGCGCCACCTTGGCGGAACTCCGAGCTTTTGACGTTGATCAGGGCGATCTCCTCGGCGGCGGAGGCGCCGCCCCGAAGGAAGCCGCACCCGGCTGCGGCGAACACCAGGGTCGCCGCCGCCATCTTGACGACGACGCTGCGAGTGGAGGAGTGACGCAGCCCCATGCCGGATGATGCTACGCGCCTCCGGACGATGCGCAGACCGTTTCGGGTTGCTCCGTGACTCGGATACGGGCCGAAAACATCAGGAAGCCTGGAGGGCTTGGCGCCCCCAATACCTGTTCAAGCTGCTGAGATACCTGATCCGGGTACAACGGGCCTACGGCAAAGGGAGCGACCCAATCGCGGTCGATTTAGGGTGATTGCGTGAGAATCCGTGAGCCTGCGCAGCGCGTCTCCCCGAAGGCCCGGCTGTTGTGGCTGCTTCACTCACTGGCCGCCTTCGTGGTCCTGGCCGCCGGCTCGTACTTCATCGCACGCTGGATCGGGACCAGCCGGTGGGGCTGGGTGCCGGACTGGATGGACGAATCCTGGTGGATCGTCCCCGTCGTGGTGATCGCCCTGTGCCTGCCGGCGCTCGCGGCCGAGCCCTTCGTGCGCTACGCCGTCCACCGCTGGGAGCTGTCAGGAGACGTCGTCTACGCGCGCTCGGGCTTCCTCACCCGCGAATGGGTCTTCGTGCCCGTCAGCCGCATCCAGACCGTCGACAAGTCGCAGGGCTGGTTCGAGCGCCTGCTCGACCTGGCCACCCTCGAGATCCGCACCGCCTCCCACGCGGGCTCCTCACGGATCAACGGCCTGGCGTACGGCACGGCGGCCGAACTGGCCGAACTCCTGGCCCGCCGCGCCGAGGAACTCAGGGACGACGCCACATGACAGCGGGTACGGCGGCGCGGCTCAGCCCCAAGGTGCTGCTGATCGACCCGGTCAGGATGGTGCCCTCGCTCCTGCTGCCCCTGCTCGGCGTGCTGTTCGCGGGCGGATTCTCACCCGTCTCCTACGGGTGGGCCGCCGCCGGGCTCGGCGGCGGCGTGGTCTTCGCCGTCGTGCGCTGGCTCACCTTCACCTACGCGATCGTGGGCGACCGGCTGGAACTGCGCCGCTCGCTCATCAGCCGCTCGGTCAAGACCATCCCCCTCGAACGCATCCGCGGCGTCGACATCGCCTCACCGCCCCTGCTGCGCATCTTCGGCCTGGCCGTCCTGAAGATCGACACCGGCGCCACCGGCCAGGAAGGCGAGCTCAACGGCGTCACCCTCGCCGAGGCCGAGCGGCTCAAGGCCGTCCTGCTGCGCCAGCAGCACGCCGCACCCGCCCAGGCCCAGGACGTGCTGTTCAAGCTGCCCAGGCGCTGGCTCCTGTACGGCCCGCTGTCCGGCGCCTACCTCCTCACCCCCTTCGCCCTCGCGGGAGGCGCCATCGGCCTGGCCTTCCAGATCGGCGAGGAACTCGGCCTGGGCCGCCAGGCGCTGCGCGCCGGACGCGAACTGGTCAACCACCCCGACCTGCTCATCCTGGCCATCCTCGTCCTGGTCGTGCTCATGCCGATCGCGGGCGGCATCATGTACGCCCTGTTCGCCTGGGACTTCACCCTCCGCAGCCGCGAAGGTCACCTCGTCGCCGAACGCGGGCTGCTCACCCGGCGCAGCGTCTCCCTGGAGAGCGCCCGCGTACGCGGCTACGAGAGCGTCGACGCGCTCGCGGAACGCTGGGCGGGCGTGGTGCGCGTCTGGGCCATCGTCACCGGGCTGGGGGACTCTCAGACGCGCGGGCAACTGCTGCCCGACGTGCCGCGCGCCGTCGCCGCCGACCTCACCGCGCGAGCCGTCGGACCGTACACCGGACCGCTCATCGCCCACCCGCCCGTCGCCCGGCAGCGGCGGCTCTTCCGCGCCGTCGCCCCCTGGCTGGCCCTCGCCCTCGCCTGGGCCGTGCTCGCCCCGCCCGCGTGGCCCGGTCTCGTCCTGGCCTCGCTCGCCCTGGCCGGGCTCGGGGTGCCGCTCGGGCTCGACCGCTACCGGTCACTCGGGCACGGGTACGACGGGGCGCGGCTGTCGGTCCGCTCGGGGTCGCTGCGGCGCTCCCAGGCGGTCGTCGAACGACGGGCCGTCGTGGGCTGGCGGCTGCGGCAGACGGTCTTCCAGCGGCGCTCCGGAGTGCTCACCGTCATCGCCGGGGTGGGGGCGGGGCGCGGGGGCTACCACGCCGTGGACGTGTCGCGCGAACAAGCGGTGGCGTTCACGCGGACGGTGACGCCCGAGTGGGTGGCGCCCTTCCTCGTGAACGACTGAGGGCGGGCCCCATGCCCGGGGCCCGCCCTCACTGTCGTGTCTGTCGTGTCAGTCCTGGCGGCGGGCGCCGAACATGATCTCGTCCCAGCTCGGCACCGACGCCCGGCGGCCCCTGGCGTTCTTCTTCGGCTGCCTGGCCGCGGGCGCCGGAGGCGGCGAAGCGACCGGCGCCTGCTTGTCGCCGTCGCCCTCCCTGGCCGCTGGTACGGCAGGCGGCTCCTGAGCGGGCTTGGCGGGCTTCGCGGCGGCCGGTGGTTCCGCGGGCTGCTCGGGCGCCTCCGGTTCTGCGGGCTGGGATGCGGCGGCTGCCACGGCGGTCTCCTTGGCCTCTGCGGGTTCGGTGTTCTCCGTTGCCGCGGGGGACTCGGCGACCGGCACTGCGACCGGCTCGGGCTTGGACTCGGTGACGGGCAGGGGAGCGGCGCTCTGGGTGGGCGCCTCGGGCTCGGGCTCGGGCGCCTGGACCGCGGGCGCCTCGACCACGGGGGCCGCCTCAACGACGACCTCGGCGGCAGGAGCGGCCACAGCGGCCCCAGCGGCCACAGCGGGCTCGGCGGCGACCGGGGCCGGCTTGGCGGCCTCGATCGCACGCTCCACCGCGACCTCGGCGACGGCTTCGGCCGCGGGGGCTTCGGCCTTGGGTGCCTCGGCCGGGGTTACCGCGGCTGTGGGTGCCTCGGCCGTGGGCTGCGCGGCCGTGGGCTGCTCGGCCACGAGGGCTTGGGCAGCGGGCTCGGCGGCCTCCACGCGCGGCGCCTCGGTCGTCGCCGGGGCGGGCGCGGCCGTGGCAGCGGGCTCGGTGGAGACGCTCTCGGCGACGACGCGCTCAGTGACGACGGTCTCGGCGGCGGCCGGTGCGGGCTCGGGCACGACGGCCTGGACGACCGGCGTCGTGGCGGGTGCGACCGACTGCGAGACGGGCACTGCGGGAGCCTCGACGGGAGCACGCTCCGCCTCCACGGGCGCGGAGACCGCGACAGGCGCGGCGACCGGCTCCACGGGAGCGGGCGTCGGCTCGGCAGGCTTGGTCACAGCGGCGGGCTCCACCTGAGCGCCAGGCTCGACCTGAGCGGCAGGCTCGACCTGCGCGGTGGGCTGCGCCTGAGCGGTGGGCTGCACCTGCGCGGTGGGCTGCGCCTGAGCGGCGGGCTCCATCCGCTCGACGGGCTCGGCGGGCCTGGCAGCGGCCTCGACTTCGGCGACCCTCACCTCGGCCGGCTCGGCCGCCCTGGGCTCGACCGGCGCGGCAGGGTGCGCCGCGACGGGCTCGGCCGCTCTGGCCTCGGTCGGCTCGGCGGGCCGAGTAGCGGCCTCCTCCGTCGCCCTGGCCTCCACCGGCTCGGCGACCGGCGTCGGCTGCGGGGCGGCAGGGGCGGCAGGGGCGGGGGTGCGGACCGGGACCTGGTCGACCAGTGCCTCCAGCGGCGTCGTCAGCTCGTACACCTCCGGCTCGCTGTCCTTGGCGGCCGGTCGGTCGGTGCGGGCGGGTCCGAAGTCGGGCAGCCACGGCGCAGGCTCGCGCCTGGGCTCGGCGGGCCGGGTGGGCTCGGCGGGCTGGCCGCCGGAGTCGGCGAGCCTCCCGTAGCCGGAGTCCGCGGGACGCGTGTCGGCCGGGTGGCTGTAGCCGGTGTCGCCGGCAAGGCGGGAGAAGCCGCTGTCGGCGGGCCGGCCGTAGCCGATCTCGCCGGGCCGCTCGCCCGTGGGCCTGGCGTACCCGGTTTCGGCGGGCCGCTCGGTCGGGGGCCAGGTGTGGCCGGGCTCAGGTGCTCCCGCGATCGGCCGGGGGTAGCCCACGGCGGGCTCCTCCGGCGGCTCCCGCCGTACGACGGACGGGAACGGCACCGGGTCGCTGTTGAGCGACGGCACCGGCTGCAGTTTGCCGATCCGGGGAGAGAACGGGGTGACGGTGGTGTCTTCGACGGGCGGGTTGGGGTCGAAGTCGGCCTGCGACAGCCGCATCGACTCCTCGTCGTGTGGCGTGACGTGGCGCTTGCGGGGGTCGAACAGCCATTCGGCGTGGCGCGTGTGACCGTTCCAGACGTAGCCGAGCTTGACCCGCCACAGGCCGTCGTCGCGCTTGGCGGAGTCCCAGTCGATCTCCTCGGCGGGCACCCCGCGACGGGTGAGCCGTTCGGCGACGAGTTCGCCGAGGGTGGGGCCTGGGGCGGACTCGCCTGGCAGTCGGACGGCGACGCGCTGCGCCTGCTGGGCGACGTACTCCCTTTCCTGGAGCACTGGACCCTCGAACCAGCGGACCCGCTCGACCGGGATGCCGGCGGTCGCGGCGATCTCCTCGGCGGTCTCTCCGGCTCGTATGCGGGCCTGGATCTCCTTGGGGCGCAACGGACTCTCCACTTCGATCTCGTACTGGCCGAGACGGGAGAAGTTTCCGCGGACGGCAGCACGGAGCCGGTCGTCGACGGGCAGCGTGAAACGGGTACCCCGCCCGGCCGTCGCCAGGACCAGGTAGGTGCCGTCCTCGCTCACCGCGACGAGTCGGAGCTCCTGCATGCGAGTCCTTTCGTCAGCGTCTTGCTCAATCTTCCCCCGGACCCTTGAGTCTCTCGCGGTTGCCGGTTGCCTGCCAGCACCGTACCCGGCATGTCCGAACATCGCCTTCCTGGGATAGCTCCCAGGGGATGTGACGCCGGTCACATTTATCCATTCCATCCGGATTCAGGCCTCGGCGCCGTGCGGCAGGACGTTAGGGGTCCTCGTCGGATTCTGACGAATCGAATCCCCGGTCGCGGGGGACTTCGGGCAAGAGGTGACGGGGTTGTGTGTCAGTGGGCGGGGCACGAGCCGAGAATCTGCCTGTCACGCAGGTCACAGGAACAACAGGACACGCGGTCGCGTCTATTCACGAGGAAGGTCTTTACCTGAGGAAGGGACTGATTCGGGGATGGGCGGCGAGCAGCCCAAGTTCGAGCTGAGCGTGCCGCAGATCGCAGGGGGTGCACTGGCGGCGGTGACCGCGGCGGTGGCCGCTTCGTACCTGGGCGTGGCAGGGACGTTCATCGGGGCGGCGGTGGCCAGTGTCGCCAGCACGATCGGCGGAGCCGTCTACACCCACTACCTGAAACGCACGGGCCAGAAGGTCAAGGAGCACACGGTGGTCGCCTGGCGGCGGCGCGAGGACGAGCCGCCCGTGCGCGAGGAGGGCCAGGGCGAGCTGGCCACCGCGGTGCACGCGACGGTGCGCGAGCCGGAGGCGGCCGACGCGAGCGGCAACCCGGGCGGCGACACGCTCGTGATGGCGCCGGTGACCGCGCGCAGGCCGCTGCCGTGGCTGAAGCTCGGCTTCGCCGCCGCGCTGATCTTCGCGATCAGCGTCGTGGGCATCCTGGCCATCCAGGCTGCCGCGGGCCGTACCGTCCCCGAGATCGTGAAGAACCAGAACCCCGGGCCCGCCCAGGAGCACAAGGCGCCCGTGCACGAGGAGCGCAGCGAGAAGCCGTCGGAGCGTCCCTCGACGGACGTGGAGCCGTCGCGCTCGCCCACGCCCGCACAGACGCCCGACGAGAGCGCCACGGACGACCCCGAACCCGAGCCGAGCCGTACGGCGCAGCCCACGCCGTCGGCCACTTCCACGGGTCAGATCCCGGGCACGGAGCCGACGCCGGACCCGGTGGAGGAGTCGGGCGAGACGGACGAGACCCCCGCGCCCGACCCGCAGGACCAGGCTCAGCCGAGCACGGAGTCGAGGTAGGGGTTGGTGAACAGGCGCCGCGGGTCGAGGCGGTCGCGCAGGGCGACGAAGTCGCCGAACCGGGGGTAGGCCTTGGCCAGGTAGGAGGCGTCGCGGGTGTGCAGTTTGCCCCAGTGCGGCCGCCCGCCGAGCCTGGTCATGATCTCCTCGACGCCCTCGAAGTAGGCGGGGTTCGGGGTCGGCCGGTAGATGTGGCAGGCGATGTAGGCCGACGGCCTGCCGTACGCCGTCGAGAGCCACGCGTCGCTGGGGGGCGTCACCCGCACCTCCACCGGGAAGGTGATCTTCCACCCCGTGCGGTCGATCAGGTCGCGGGTCTCGCGCAGCGCCTGGGCCAGGTGCTCGCGGGGGACGGCGTACTCCATCTCCAGGAAGCGCACGTCGCGCACCGAGTTGAAGATCTTGTACGAGGTGTTGACCGACGAGGAGTCGCCCAGGGCCTTGGCGCTGACGGCGTTGATACCGGGGATGAGCCCGGGGAACCTGGCGCCCAGCGCGCAGGCGGCGCCGAACAGCTTGTTCTCCAGGAAGACGTTGTCGAGCCAGTACTTGAACGCGCTGGGCGGGCTGGCCGGTCCCGGGTGCCGGTTGTTGGTCTTGACCAGGCACGCGTCGGTGTGCGGCAGCCAGAAGAAGTCGAGGTGCTCGTTGGCGGCGGTGAGGGAGTCGAGCGAGCCGAGGATGTCGGTCAGCGACATCACCCGCCGCACGTTCTCCAGCAGGAAGGCGGGCTCGACGCGGAAGGTGATCGAGGTCAGCACGCCGAGGGCGCCCAGGCCGACGCGGGCGGCGTCGAACAGGTCGTCGCCGGGCTTGACGGTGGTCACGGTGCCGTCGGCGAGCACCAGTTCCAGTTCCAGCACCTGGTCGGCCAGGCCGCCGGTGTCGCGTCCGGTGCCGTGGGTGCCGGTCTGGATGGCGCCGGCGAGGGTCTGCGCGGTGATGTCGCCCATGTTGGCCAGGGCCAGGCCGCGCCGGTCGAGTTCCTCGTTGAGGCGCCACAGCGGGGTGCCGGCCGCGACGGTGACGCGGTCGTCGTCCGCCGACAGGATGCCGCTGAGCGCGCCCGGGCGCAGCAGGATTCCGTCGGTGAGGGCCACTCCCGTGAAGGAGTGGCCCGTTCCGACCATGCGGACGCGACGGCCCTCACGGGCCGCGTCCTGGACGGCGCGCACGACGTCGTCGACGGAGGACGGCGTGCGGACTTCGGCGGGGGCGCCCGACTGGTTACCGGCCCAGTTGACGAAAACCATGGTGAGCACCCCTCCGGAGCATTGGTCCACTAAATGTGAACGATACTCATCTCTCCCAGCCGTCGGGAAGCGGGAAGGTGTCTCCCGGCTGGATGTCGTACTGCTTGATGACCTCGGAGACCGTCACCAGCGTGTAGCCGCGCTTCTTGAGCAACGTGATGATCTTGGGCATCACGTCGACCGTCTGCTTCACCCAGTCGTGCATCAGGATGATGCCGTTGGCCTCGGCCACCTCGAGGACCTGGGCCTTGATGGCCTCCTCGTTCTTGCTCGACCAGTCCTTGGAGCCGGCGGTCCACAGGATCTGCGGCATGCCGAACTCGCCGGCGATCTCGGAGCTGGTGATGCTGGTCAGACCGTACGGCGGGCGCAGCAGCTTGGGCTCGACACCGGTCGCCGCCTTGATGACGTCCTGGGTCTTCTGGATCTCGGATCGAATGGCCCACGATTCGAGTTCCGTGAAGTTGGGATGCTTGTAGCTGTGGTTGCCGAGCTCGTGGCCCTCATCGGCCATGCGCTTGGCGAAGGCGGGACGCGACTTCACGTACTGGCCCTCGAGGAAGAAGGTCGCCTTGACCTTCTCCTTCTTCAGGGTGTCCAGCAGCTGACCGGCGTACTTGCTCGGCCCGTCGTCGAAGGTCAGCGCGATGCACTTGACCTGGGTGCAGTCGACCTCTTCCTTCGCCGTAGCGGAGGCAGGAGTGGCCAGTGAGACGGCAACAGCTGCGATCGCTAGAAGTGAAGTGATTTGTCGGGACATAAGAAAACTTTCCGGTGTGACGGATGTTGCGAGGGTTCACAAGAACCTAGCGGATCGTTCCGGAGGTCTTAAGGTTCGCCCGGAAAGTCCCAGGAAATCGAAACCTTGTATTAGGCTCGCCCGGTGTCCGCTCCGTCACCGCTGCGCCCGATCGTCCTGGTCCTGGCCGCGGCGATCGTGCTGACCGGCTTCGGAGCCGCCCTCGGCCTGCGGGAACTGGGCCTGCCCTGGCAGGAGCCCGAGCCCGCCCCCGCGGCGGCGCGTGCCGTACCCGACCGGCTGGACCGGCTGGTGCCCGACGCCCAGTCGGTCAGGGAACCCGTCAAGGAGTTCGGCCGCGGCGGCCCCGGCATCACCCCGACCCCTCCGCGCGTGCTGGCCATCGCCTCCGCCGCCGTTCCCTCCGGCGTGCGCCACCGGCTCGCGGCGGTCAAGGGCGTGCAGAAGGTCATGGCGGCCGACGCCGGGATGATCACGATCTCGGGGGCCGGGCTCAACCTGCTCGCCGTGGACCCCGCGGCCTTCCGCTCCTGGACCCCGCAGGCCGTCGCCGACGAGCCCGCGGTGTGGAGCGCCCTCATGCGCGGCGAACTGGTCGCCGACAGCTCGGCCACCCGCCGCTACGGGCTCATCCCCGGCGCGGCCTACCAGGTCGACGGCGGCCCGAGGCTGCGCGTGGCCGCCGGAGCGCCGCTCGGGCTCAAGGGCATCGACGGCGTCGTCAGCACCGAGGCCGGCCGGGCGATGGGCCTGGCCGACGACGTGGTCGTGCTGCTGCACGGCAAGGAGGGCCGCATCGACGCCGCGGACGTGAGCAAGGTCCTGGGCGGCACCGCCCAGGTCGTCCCGCTGGGCGCCGCGCAGCCGCGGGCCAAGCAGGTCGACGTGGGCAGGCCCGGCAGCTACCTGGATCTCTACCAGGCCGCCGCCACCCACTGCCCCGGCCTGTCGTGGACGGTCCTGGCCGCCATCGGCCAGGTGGAGAGCTCGCACGGCCGCAACAACGGCCCGTCGAGCGCGGGCGCGCTCGGCCCGATGCAGTTCATGCCGCGCACCTGGGCCCACTACGGCGTCGACGGCGACGGCGACGGCGAGAAGGACATCTGGAGCCCCTACGACGCCGTTCCCGGCGCGGCCAACTACCTGTGCAAGTCGGGCGCGCCGGGCAACCTGCGCAAGGCGATCTACGCCTACAACCACTCCTGGTCGTACGTGGACAAGGTCATGAGCCTTGCGGCCGCGTACGCCCGGGACTACGCGTGAGCGGCAGGCAGCAGCCGGGCGCGCAGGCGACCGGCTGGGGCTCCTCCATCAGCTCGCGAACCATCGCCACGAACCTCGGGTGCGTGCCGACCGTCGCCGCCCGCTCCATGGGCAGGTTCAGCTCGTCGGCGAGCTGCCTGGCCTCGGTGTCGAGGTCGTAGACGACCTCCATGTGGTCGGAGACGAACCCGATCGGCGCCAGCACGACCGGCTCGTCGAGGGTGCGCAGGTGGTCGAGCACGTCGGGCTCCAGCCACGGCACCTCGGGCGGCCCGCTGCGCGACTGCCAGACCAGGTCCCACTCCTCGGTGCGGCCCAGCGCCCGGCTGACCAGCGCGGCGGAGCGGCGCAGCTGCTCCTCGTAGCGGCTGACGGCGGCCATCGAGGTGGGGATGCTGTGGGCGGTGAACACCAGCCGCGCCGGCCGGCCGATCTTCTCCAGCGCCACCCGCACCCGGTCGGCCATCGCCTCCACGAAGCCGGGGTGGTCGCCGAAGTGGCGCATCTTGATCAGCTCGGGCCCACCCTCGATCGAGATGCGGGCGATGTCCTCGTAGTACTGGCGGCAGGAGGAGTAACCGGCGAAGGCCGAGGTGGCGAAGACCGCCGCCCTGGCGACCCCGTCGTCCTTCATGCGCAGGACGGTCTCCTCGCCGAAGGGATGCCAGTTGCGGTTGCCCCAGTAGACCGGCACGTCGAGCTCGTCGCGCAACGCCGACACCAGGGCCCGGTTCTGCTCGTTGATCGGGCTGACCCCGCCGAACGACTGGTAGTGCTCGGCCACCTCCAGCAGCCGCTCGCGCGGCACGTTGCGCCCGCGCACGACGTTCTCCAGGAACGGCACGACGTCGTCCGGCCCCTCCGGCCCCCCGAACGACAGAACCAGCAGCGCGTCATAATTACCCACGGCGACAACCCTATGTGCTGGCCGGTAAGTTCGATCGGGTGAGCGCATTCAAGGACATTCGTGAATATGTGGCCATCCCACGCCTGGCATCGCTGCGGCTCTCGCCCGACGGCTCGCGGCTGATCGCCGTCGTCCAGTCCCTCAACCCCGACACCAAGTCGTACGGCACCGCCCTGTGGGAGATCCCCGCCGACGGCGACCGTCCGCACCGCCTCACCCGCTCCGCCAAGGGCGAGGCGAGCGCCGCCTTCACCGACGCCGGCGACGTGCTGTTCACCTCCCGCCGCCCCGACCCCACGGTCAAGGACTCCAGCGACGAGGCGCCCGCGCTCTGGCAGCTGCCCGGCCACGGCGGCGAGGCCCGCCAGGTCGCCGACCGCCCCGGCGGCATCGGAGCCTTCCGTACGGCGGGCGAGACGGTCGTCTTCTCCTCCGACGTCCTCGGCGACGAGGAGTCCACCGAGGAGGAGCGCCGCAAGGCGCGCAAGGACGCCGGCATCAGCGCGATCCTCCACGAGGGCTACCCGGTCCGCTACTGGGACCACGACCTGGGCCCGGCGCGCACCCGCCTGTTCGCCGGCAAGCTCGGCGAGGACCGCCTCGACGACGTGCGCGAGCTGACCCCCGACGCCGGCGACGCGCTCCACGAGTCGTCCTTCGACCTGTCGCCCGACGGCTCCACCGTGGTCACCACCTGGCGCGAGTTCCTGCCGCGCGGCGAGAACCGCGTGCACCTGGTCGCCATCGACGTGGCCTCAGGCGAGCGCCGGGTCCTGGTGCGCGAGGAGGGCTTCGACTACTTCGCCCCCGCGATCTCGCCCGACGGCACCAAGGTCGCCGCCATCCGCGACCGCGAGACCTCCACCGAGATCTCGGCCCGCATGGAGCTGTGGATCGGCGACCTGGCCACCGGCGAGGGCCGCACCTACGCCTCCGACCTGTTCCCGCACGACGTCGAGTGGGCGCCCGACTCCTCGGCCGTCTACATCGCCGCCGACCTCCAGGGCCGCCGCCCGATCTTCCGCGTGCCGGTCGGCTCGGACGACGTCTCGCGCGTGACGGATGAGGGCGCGTTCCTGCACCTCAGCGCCTCCGCCGACGGCTCGGCCCTGTACGCGCTGCGCAGCGGCTACGACATGCCCGCCACCCCGGTCCGCGTCGACCCGGCGACCGGCGAGGTCACCGAGCTCGGCTCGCCCGCGCCCAGGCTGGAGCTGCCCGGCACGCTCACCGAGATCAGCGCCACCGCCGACGACGGCCAGGAGATCAGGGGCTGGCTGGTGCTGCCCGAGGGCGCCTCCGCCGACAACCCCGCGCCGTTCCTGCTGTGGATCCACGGCGGGCCGATCGGCTCCTGGAACGACTGGTCCTGGCGCTGGAACCCGTGGATCATGGCCTCCCAGGGCTACGCCGTCCTGCTGCCCGACCCGTGCATGTCCACCGGGTACGGCCAGCACCACATCGACCGCGGATGGGCCGACTGGGGACCCCGCACCCTGGCCGACCTCGACTCCATCGTCGACGTCGCCCTGGCGCGCGACGACATCGACGACGAGCGCATCGCCGCGATGGGCGGCTCCTTCGGCGGCTACATGGCCAACTGGGTGGCCGGGCACACCGACCGCTACAAGGCCATCGTCACCCACGCCTCGTTGTGGAACCTCGACCAGTTCGCCGGCACCACCGACGCCTCCATGTACTGGCAGCGGGAGTTCGGCACGCCCGGCTCGGAGCTGTACGAGAAGCTGTCGCCGCACCACGCGCTCGACAAGATCGTCACCCCGATGCTCGTCATCCACGGCGACAAGGACTACCGGGTGCCGATCGGGGAAGGCCTGCGCCTGTGGTGGGACCTCCAGCGGACCGGCGTGGAGTCCAAGTTCCTGTACTTCCCCGACGAGAACCACTGGATCCTCAAGCCCGGCAACGTCGTGGCCTGGTACGAAACCGTCGGGGCCTTCCTCGCCCACCACGTGCTCGGCCAGGAATGGAAGCGACCCGAGAGCGTGGCATGAACTACCTCGAACTGGCGGAGGAGATAGCGCGCGAGGCGGGCGAGATGCTGCTCGCCAAGCGCGCCGGCCGCCCCGTCGTGGCCGACACCAAGTCCAGCCCCACCGACGTGGTGACCGAGCTGGATCGGGCCTCCGAGGAGCTGATCCGCTCCCGCGTCCCCGCCGGGCACGCCGTGCTCGGCGAGGAGGAGGGCGCCACCGGCTCCGGCTCGGTGCGCTGGATCGTCGACCCCATCGACGGGACGGTCAACTTCCTGTACGGCCTGCCGGACTGGGCGGTCTCCATCGCCGTGGAGGTCGACGGGCAGATCGTGGCGGGAGTGGTCAACAACGTGCCGCGCGGCGAGGTGTTCACCGCCTCGCTGGGCGGGGGAGCGTGGCTCGGCGGTGAGCGGCTGCGCTGCACCACCGGCGTGCCGCTGGAGCAGGCCCTGGTGGCGACCGGCTTCGGCTACTCCGCCGCCCGCCGTGCCGTACAGGCCGAGGTCGTCGCCCACGTGCTGCCGCGCGTGCGCGACATCCGGCGGGGCGGCTCGTGCGCCGTGGACCTGTGCTCGGTCGCCGCGGGCCGCGTCGACGCCTACTACGAGCGCGGCACCAACGCGTGGGACCACGCCGCGGGCGGGCTCATCGCCCGCGAGGCCGGCGCCCTCGTGGGCGGCATGCACGGCAGGCCCGTCGGGCCCGAGATGGCGATCTGCGCCGCTCCCGGGCTGTTCGAGGCCCTGCACGACCTGATCGCGCCGCTGGACCCGGAACGGGACTCCTGACGCCCTCAGTACGACGAGAACGCCCGCAGGACGTCGTCCCGCGGGCGTTCTGGTCGTCTATGGGTGGTCAGCAGCTGCGCGGCAAGGGGATGCCGTGATCGTCGGCCAGGCGGCGAAGGTCTTCGATCTCGGCGGTGAGCGTCTCGGCGAGGTAGTCGTCACCGGCTGACCTCGCTTCGGTGAGACCTTTGTAGGCCTGGTCGAGACGGTGTTCGATCGTGCTCGTGAACTCGCCCATCTCACCTTCTCTCGGGGGGTTCTGGCATGTTCGGTTGGGTGTACCCCCACCGGGCGACAGCTGAAACCTCGAAGTGAGTGTGCCGTGCGTCACCGCGCGGCCGTACATGCCTTACCGTGCGCTTATCGGCGTTGCGTCCACAATGATGTGTCAACTTGAGGAGTGAACCGTGCGGGTGCTGGTGGTCGAGGACGAGCGAGTGCTCGCCGACGCGATCGCGACCGGGCTGCGGCGTGAGGCGATGGCGGTCGACGTCGCCTACGACGGCGGCTCGGCACTGGAGAAGACCTCCTACATCGACTACGACGTCATCGTGCTCGACCGCGACCTGCCGGTCGTGCACGGCGACGAGGTCGCGCGCAGGCTGGTCGAGCAGCGCTCGGCCACGCGCATCCTGATGCTGACCGCCGCGGGGGACGTCGACGACAAGGTCGAGGGACTCGGCCTCGGGGCCGACGACTACCTGGCCAAGCCCTTCGTCTTCATCGAGCTCGTCGCCCGCGTGCGGGCGCTCGGACGCCGCTCGGCCCCGGCGCTGCCGCCGGTCCTGGAGCGCGGCGGCATCCGCCTCGACCCGGGCAAGCGGCTCGTCGAGCGCGACGGCAAGGAGATCGTCCTCACCAAGAAGGAGTTCGCGGTGCTGGAGGAGCTCATGCGCGCGGAGGGCGCTGTGGTCAGCCAGGAGGACCTGCTGGACAAGGCATGGGACGAGAACATCGACCCGTTCACCAACGTCGTGCGCGTCACCATGATGACGCTGCGCAAGAAGCTGGGTGAGCCGCAGGTGATCGAGACGGTTCCGGGGGTTGGGTACAAATTGTGACCGAACGGCCAGAACGTCGGGCGGAGCCGACGCATCCGATGATCAGCCCGCACACGGGGCGGGCGGAGGAACTGACGATCGGCGGGCGCACCCAGCCCCCGCCCCCAAGCGGCCCCCCGGCCTGGGACGGGCCACCACCGCTGTTCGCCGACCAGAAGGCGCCCGGCGGCCGCATGCGCGAGTTGCGCGAGGTCGGCCTGAGCATCCGGTGGAAGCTCACGCTCACCTACGGCGCGGTCTTCTTCGCGGCCGGGGCGCTGTTGCTCGTGGTGATGTACTTCATCGTCCGGGCCGTGCTCTACACCGGCTTCGACTATCGGCTCAAGCTGCCCGACTGGGCCGCTGCCCTCAAGGCGGACCTCGACGGCCAGGTCCTGCTTCTGCGCACCGCGGAGATCAACGAGGTGCTCGACACTCTCGTCAGGCAGTCGATCCTGGTGCTGCTCGGCGTCGGCATCCTCGCGCTCGTCATGGGCTACCTGGTGGCCGACAGGGCGCTCAAGCCGGTCGCCCAGATGACCTCCACCGCCCGCAAGCTCTCGGAAAGCAACCTCGCCCACCAGCGCATCGACCTCAAAGGCCCCCCCGACGAGCTCAAAGAACTCGCCGACACCTTCGACGCCATGCTCACCCGCCTCAACCTGGCCTTCGACTCCCAGCGCCGTTTCGTCGCCAACGCCTCTCACGAGCTCCGTACGCCCCTCACGATCAACAGGACGGTCCTGGAGATCGCCCTGGGCGATCCCGAGGCCTCAGAGGATCTCAAGGCGCTGGGCCGTACGCTCCTGGAGGTCAACGCCCGCAACGAGAAGCTCATCGAGGGCCTGCTCCTGCTCGCCCGTAGCGAACGCGAGCTGGCCGTACGCAAGCCCGTCGACATCCAGGACGTCGCCCACACAGCCGTCGAGCAGCTGGCGCCGTTCGCCGGCGAGCACGGTGTGACAGTCATCACGGACCTCCACAACGCCGGCACGCAGGGCGATCCGGTGCTTCTGGAGCGTTCGGTGAGCAACCTGCTGGAGAACGCGGTCAAGTACAACCTGCCCTCCGACGGAAAAGTCTGGATCAGAACGGGAATGTCGGACGGTGCCTTGGTTGTTCAGGTGGCCAACACGGGGCAACATGTCCCGGCGTACGAGGTCAACAGCCTTTTCGAGCCGTTCAGGAGGCTCCACGCCGACCGCGTGGACTCAGCCAAGGGAGCGGGTCTGGGGCTGTCGATCGTGCGAGCGGTCGTGCAGGCACACGGTGGCAACGTGACCGCCGCGCCACGTGATGGCGGCGGGCTCGTCGTCACCATTCGACTCCCGGGTCGTTAGATCCGGCGTGTTGATCTGGCGCGGAAGTCTCAAGGACGCCGCACATGTGGTTGGATGTGCCGTCGAACACGGTGGTGCATGACGCCAAAGCTGTGGTTTTGGCCATATTTGGCTTACCCACGCTTCCGGCAGAAGGCACTGGCGTGTAGGGAGGTTCGGCGACCGCTCCCAAAGGGTACCGATTGCCAAAATCTCCCCGACGGAACGGGCACAAGATGGGCCTCTCGGACGTTACACGACGCGCAAAAGGCGCACGCACAGATATGAGGGGGATGGAGTAAGCACAATGGCGACCGATTACGACAGCCCGCGCAAGACCGACGACGACCTGGGGGAGGACAGCCTTCAGGAGCTCCAGGCGCGGCGCACCGACAAGTCCTCCGGCAGCATCGACATCGATGAGACGGACCTCGCCGAGTCGCTCGAGCTGCCCGGCGCGGACCTGTCCAACGAGGAGCTCTCGCTCCGTGTCATCCCGCGCCAGGCCGACGAGTTCACCTGTTCTCGTTGCTTCCTGGTGCACCACCGCAGCCAGCTGGCCAGTGAGAAGAACGGCCAGCAGGTTTGCCGGGAGTGCGCCGCCTGACGATGGAAGGGCGACGCTCGGGGTAGCAAGCGACCGTCGCATGAACGGAGGCTTCGCGTCGTGTCCACGGAGAAAGACAAGCAACCAGGTAAGGAGATCGCCGACCCCGGTGACGAGGTCGGCGAACTCGTAGGCAGGCTCACCGGCGAGGAGGAGCTGGAGCCGGCCGAGCGTCGCAGACTGCTCGGCCGTCTGGCCCGGGCCGTCTCCGACGGCGCCAGGAAGGCCAAGTCGACGGGAGTGGGCCGCGGCCGCTGGCTTGCCGACCTCTTTCTCAACATCGCACCACGCATCCCCATCAGGGATCTCCAGACGCTCTCCGAGCACCACCACGGCCTCACCGGCGAAGCACTAGCCGACGATCTCGTCCGCACCGCGCAGAAGGCGACGATGACGGTCGGCGCGGTCGGTGGCGCCCTGGCGGCAGCGGAGTTCGCCGCCCCACCCCTCCTCCTGTCCGCCCCCGCCCAGCTGGTCGCCGAGACCATCGTCGTGGCGGCCATCGAGGTCAAGCTGCTGGCCGAACTGCACGAGGTGTACGGCGTGCGCATCGACGGCAGCGGCGCCCAGCGTGCCTTCGCCTTCTCGTCGGCCTGGGCCAGACAGCGCGGCATCGACCCCCTCGCCCCGGCGTCCGTCACCCTCGCCCTGGGTGCGGCCACCAAGGCGGCGCTGCGCAAACGCCTCATGCGCACCCTGGGACGACACCTGACCACGCTCGGCCCGTTCCTCACCGGAGCCGTGGCGGGAGGGGCCCTGAACCGCGCGGCCACCAAGAAACTAGGCGAGACCATCCGCAACGACCTGCGGGGCAAGCTCCCGCCCGCGCCCCGGCGCGACCAGATCACCTCCTGACCGCGCCCGCTAGGCGGGTGCCGGGAACCCGTCCTCCACCGCCGCCGGGCGGCTCGCCGCCCACATGCGGTCGAACTCACCGCTGAAGTGGCGGAACCACCGCGGATCCTTCTGCGCGCTCAGCGTGAAGACCGGGTCGGGGCCGCCCGAGCTGTGCGTGCCCAGCTCGACGTGCAGCACCCCGTCGGCGCCTTCCGGATCGATCAGCACGACGCCGAAGGCGGGCACGAACCTCATCAGCCGCACCTCCAGCGACCCGGTGGCGCCGGGAACGGTCGCAAGGTGCCGCAGCATGTCCATCGTCCCGCGCACGCGGTGCCCGAACACCTCGGGATGATCGGGGATCGTGCTGCGCTTGGCCGCCTGGTCCAGCACCTCCGGCGCCGAGTCGATGAGCAGGACCCTGACCGACGCTCCGCGCATCAGCCTGCTCTCCAGCTGGCCGACGAGGTTGCGGACCGTACGGCTCAGCGTCACGCCCGACAGGCGGATGTCGTGCGCGTGCGCGACCTGCGCCTCCAGATCGGCCCGCGTGGTCGTCAGGAACGCCTCGGCCGACACGTTCCCGGAGATCTTCTCCTGGACGAGCCGGTTGAGCTGGGAGACCTGCTCCTTGAGCTCGTCGGCCTGCTGGCGGGGCCCGAGCGCGGAGACGGCCAGCAACGCCAGCGTGGCGAGCGTGGCGGCGCTCACCACCGCGCCGTCGACGGCACCGGCGACGCCCAGCACGCCCACACCCAGCGCGATGGCGACGGTGACGTAGATCTCAAGGTTGCGCCCGGTGGCGAGGTCGGAGCGTAAACGATCAAAGGTTCTCACGCCCTCATCATGGGCCACGCCGGGCCGGCCCGCCCGCTCTCCTAAGCTGTCACGGATGGAGATCCGCCCCCGCACCCCAGAAGACCTCCCGGCCTGCGTCGAAGCCCTCGCCGGTGTCCAGGCCGCCGACCGCTACCCCGTCGACTGGCCGGCCGACCCGGGGGCCTGGCTGACCCCGGACGACATCGCCGGCGCCTGGATCGCGGTCGACTCCGGCGCCGTCGCCGGCCACGTGATCCTCACCCGCGCCATGGAAGTCAGCCGCCTGTTCGTCACCCCGTCCGCCCGCGGGCGCGGCCTGGCGGCCACGCTCCTCGACACCGTGCGCGCCGCCGCCGCCGGCCCCCTCACCCTGCGGGTCTCCTCGGAGGGCGCCGCCGCGATGCGGTTCTACGAACGCTCAGGCTGGCGCCGGGTCGCCACCACCCGCGAGACGTGGCTCAACGCCGCCGGCGAACCCGCCACCCTCCACCACTACGTCAGCCCGTCGCCTGGCCACTACGTCAGCTCGCCCCCGGCCTGACGGCGAACTCGGTGAACCCGCCGCACGCCTCGAACCCCAGCCGCCGGTAGACGGGCTCACCCTGCGCGGACGCCTGGAGCACGACGGTCCGACACCCCAGGTCGTACGCGGTGCGCAGCGCGGCCGAGGTCAGCGCGCCCCCGTGCCCGCGCCGCCGCTCGGCGGCGAGAGTCGCGACGTTGTAGAGCCCGGCCACACCCGCGTGGTGGAAGACCTCCGCTTCGCGGCCACCACGGCCGCGTAGTCGTCGAGCTCGGCCACGGTCGCCACGACGCGGACCTCCAGCCCTGACGCCTGGGCCGGGGCGGTGTCCAAGCGCCGCCACATCCCCACCTCCGCCTCGGCCGCGCCCAGGCCCGCGCGGGAGAGGAGACCGGGCAGTCCCGGCGGTGTGGACGCGGGTCCGACCCACCAGGAGAACGGCCGGCCGGTGCAGACCAGGCGCCGGAGCGTCTCGGCGATGCGGGCGGGGGCGGTGGCAGGGGTGAACCGGGCGCCGGCGACGAGGTTGAAGGTGTCATCGTGAAGACCACTGTCGGCGATCAGCAGATCGGGCGTTTCCGTGACGGCGGCGGCTGGCAGGTGGCGATGCAAGTGGCAGGCGTGCTCGGCGAGGTTGCGCTCCATGCTCGCCAGAAGGGCGGGGCGGGGCACGGGATTCGGCTCGAGAGGTGGAGTTTCGATAGTGGGAGAGTGTCACAGCGCCGTGGATACAGCAGAGCGACGCGGAGATCATTCTGTCGGCTAGCTACTCACTGCCACGTGTCATCAAACCTTGGCCCAAGAACGCCTGGACCAGCAGCGTGCCAGGCACACCCCACCGTGTGCCGCATCCAACCGCTCCCACAGGCACCCCCTCGCCGACGCCGGCCATGCGGGGTCCGGGGCGCAGGCCCGGCTGGGGGTCTTGGGGGGCTCGGCCCCCCCGAAGCAGGGGAGCCCGACTCGCCGGGCGCGAAGCGCCATGACAAGGAAGGCCCATGCCTGGCGCGTGTCAGGGGACGCGGAGGCCGTCGAAGGTCAGCTTGAGGACCGCGTCCGCCAGTTGCTCCGCCGATCCGCCCCGCTCCGGCTGGTACCACTCGGCGATCGAGTTGACCGTGCCGAACAGCAGCCGCGTGGCCAGCGCCGGGTCGACGTCCCCCCGCAGGTCCCCGTCGCCGGCGGCCTCCTTGACCAGGGCGCTGATGAAGCGGTCGAATTCCCTGCGCCGTTCCAGCGCCCGCGTCTCGGTCGGGCTGTTGCCGTGGACGCGCAGCAGCACCTTCACGTACGGCAGGCGGTCGACGAGGATGGTGACGCTCTGCCGTACCACCCATTCGAGGCGTGTGATGGCGCGTCCGGTGGAGGCCCTGGGGTCGGCGATCATCGTGAAGAGCCCGTCGAGCGCCACGTCGAGCACTCGTCCGAGCAGTTGTTCCTTGCCTGGCACGTGGTAGTAGATGGCCGATTTGGTGACGCCGAGGGCGCGGGCGAGATCCTCCATGCTGGTGCCGTCGTAGCCGCGTTCGTTGAAGACGCCCACGGCGATACGCAGCACCGATTCCGGATCGTGCCCTCTGCGCTTCATGTCATTAATTGTCCCGCTTGTCGATGACTCGTTTGAGCTTGCCCATCGATCGCTCCAAGGTCTCCGGCTCGACCACCTCCACCGCGACCGTCACGCCGACCACGTCCTTGATCGCGTGGCGCAGCGGCTCGGGCGAGGGGCGGGCGGCCTCCGGGCGGCGTTCGACGCGGACGGTCATCACGTCGAGGCGCTCGGGCCGGGTCAGCTCGAGCTGGAAGTGCGGTGAGAGGCCCGCGGTGCGCAGGACGAGCTCCTCGATCTGGGTCGGGAAGACGTTGACGCCGCGCAGGATGATCATGTCGTCGGTGCGGCCGGTGACCTTGCTCATGCGGCGGAACTCGGGCCGGGCGGTGCCGGGCATCAGGGTGGTGAGGTCGCGGGTGCGGTAGCGGATGACGGGCATGCCCTGCTTGGTGAGCGAGGTGAAGACCAGTTCGCCGCTGCCGGCGAGGTCGCCGGTGAAGGGGTCGACGGTCTCGGGGTAGAAGTGGTCCTCCCAGATGTGCAGCCCGTCCTTGGTCTCGACGCACTCCTGGGCCACTCCGGGCCCCATCACCTCGGACAGGCCGTAGATGTCGACGGCGTCGATGGCGAAACGCTCCTCGATCTCGCGCCGCATCTCCTCGGTCCACGGCTCGGCGCCGAACAGGCCGACGCGCAGCGAGGTGGAGCGCGGGTCGATGCCCTGCGCCTCGAACTCGTCGAGGATCGCCAGCATGTAGGAGGGCGTGACCATGATGATCGACGGCTGGAAGTCGATGATGAGCTGCACCTGGCGCGGGGTCATGCCGCCGGAGACCGGCACGACGGTGCAGCCCAGCCGCTCGGCGCCGTAGTGGGCGCCCAGGCCGCCGGTGAACAGGCCGTAGCCGTAGGCGATGTGCGCGACGTCGCCTGGCCGCCCGCCCGCGGCCTCGATGGAGCGGGCCATCACCTCGGCCCAGGTGTCGAGGTCCTTGCGGGTGTAGCCGACGACGGTGGGCCTGCCGGTGGTGCCGCTGGAGGCGTGGACGCGGGCGATGCGCTCGCGCGGCACGGCGAACATGCAGTAGGGGTAGTGCGCCCGCAGGTCGTCCTTGGTGGTGAAGGGGAAGTGCCGCAGGTCGTCGAGCGACTTGAGGTCGTTCGGGTGGAGACCGGAGGAGTCGAACCTCTCGCGGTAGAAGGGGACGTTGCGGTAGGCGTGGTGCAGCGTCCACTGCAGCCGCTTCAGCTGCAGTTCCCTGAGCTCGTCAACGTGCATGGGGCAGCTCCCTGCTCCGGCCGCGGAACTCGGCGACCACCTCGCCGCCGGCGTCGCGCACGGTGATGTCGTAGATGCCGCTCCTGCCGTACGACACCCGTTCGGCGGCTTCGGCGGTCAGCACGTCGCCCTCGTGCGCGGAGCGGACGAACGTGATGTCGGCGCCCGCCGCGACGGTGACGGGACCGTGGCTGTTGCAGGCGCAGGCGAAGGCGGTGTCGGCCAGCAGGAAGACGTAGCCGCCGTGGCAGAGCGCGTGGCCGTTGATCATCTGCTTGGTGACGGGCATGCGGCAGACGGCCCGGCCGGCCTCCAGCGAGAGCAGCTCGATGCCGAGCGAAAGGGAGGCCGTGTCGGCCTCGAACATCCGGCGCGCGTTATCCAACGGAAGTCTCCCTTGTCAACTGACCGAATGTTCGGTAAACATCTCAACGTCCGGCGGATCCTGTCAAGACAGGGGTGAGCGTATGTACGAGCAGCACCGCGAGACTCTGGACCAGGCACTGAAGGCCATCGCGGAGCGTGGTTACTGGAGCGCCTACCCCGAGTCGCCCAGCCCGAGGGTGTACGGCGAGGGCGCGGCCGACGAGGGCAAACGTGCCTTCGAGGCCTACCTCGGCAAGCCCTTCCCGCTCGAACAGGCGGGTGAGCCCGTGGGGGCCGAGCGGTCGCCGTACGGGCTCGACCTGGGGGTGACCTACCCGTCGGCGAGCGCCGAGACGCTGGTCGCCGCGGCGGGCAAGGCGGTGCCGGCCTGGCGCGACGCCGGGGCCGAGGCCAGGGCGCTGGCCTGCGTCGAGATGGTCGACCGCGTCAACAAGCGCAGCTTCGAGCTGGCCAACGCCGTCCAGCACACCACGGGCCAGGCCTTCGTCATGGCCTTCCAGGCCGGCGGCCCGCACGCGCAGGACCGAGCGCTGGAGGCGATCGCCTACGGCTACGCGGCCATGACCGCCGCGGCCGACGCGGCCCGCTGGAGCAAGCCCGCCAAGGGCGACCCGCTGGTCATGGAGAAGCGTTTCACCGTCGTGCCGCGCGGCGTCGGCGTCGTCATCGGCTGCAACACCTTCCCGACCTGGAACGCCTACCCGGGGCTGTTCGCGAGCCTGGTCACCGGCAACCCCGTCATCGTCAAGCCGCACCCGGGGGCGATCCTGCCGCTGGCGATCACGGTCGGGATCTGCCGCGACGTGCTCGCCGAGGCCGGGTTCGACCCCGACCTGGTGCAACTGGCGCCGGAGGAGGGCCGGGGCCTGGCCTCCGACCTGGCCACCCACCCCGACGTGCGCATCGTCGACTTCACCGGCTCCACGGAGTACGGCGACTGGCTGGAGCGCAACGCCCGCCAGGCGCTCGTGCACACCGAGAAGGCCGGGGTCAACACGATCGTCGTCGACTCCACCGACTCCCTGCGGGGCATGCTCGGCAACATCGCCTTCTCGCTGTCGCTCTACAGCGGCCAGATGTGCACCGCGCCGCAGAACATCCTCATCCCCGAGCAGGGCATCGAGACCGACGAGGGTCACCGCAGCTTCGACGAGGTCTGCCAGGGCCTGTCGGCGGCGCTGGGCAAGCTGCTCGGCGACGACGCGCGGGCCGTCGAGCTGACCGGCGCGATCGTCAACGACGGCGTGTTGTCGCGCGTCGACAGCGCGCCTTCGCTGGGCGAGGTGATCCTGGAGTCCAGGGCGCTGAAGCACCCGGCCTTCCCCGACGCGGTCGTCCGCACCCCGACCCTGATCAAGACGAGCGACCCCGAGGTCTACGGCAGGGAGCACTTCGGGCCGATCGCCTTCGTGATCCCGACCTCCGGCACCGCCGACAGCCTGGAGCTGCTGCGGCGCACGGTCAAGGCCAGGGGCGCGCTGACGGCGTCGGTCTACTCCACCAGCGAGCAGGTGCTCGGCGACGCCGAGCGGGCGGCGGTCGACGCCGGGGTCAACCTGTCGTGCAACCTCACCGGCGGCGTCTTCGTCAACCAGTCCGCGGCCTTCAGCGACTACCACGGCACCGGGGCCAACCCGGCGGCCACGGCCTCGCTGACCGATCCCGGCTTCGTGGCCGGGCGTTTCCACGTCGTGCAGTCACGGCGGCACGCATGAGGGTCGCCGTCATCGGCGCGGGCCGTATGGGCTCCGGCATCGCCCAGGTCTTCCTGAGCGCCGGTGCCCACGTGGCGGTGCGCGACCCGC
This sequence comes from Nonomuraea sp. NPDC050663, assembly GCF_044456985.1. Classification (NCBI taxonomy): domain Bacteria; kingdom Bacillati; phylum Actinomycetota; class Actinomycetes; order Streptosporangiales; family Streptosporangiaceae; genus Nonomuraea; species Nonomuraea sp. NPDC050663. The sequence goes on along the minus strand of NZ_JBITGL010000010.1, from coordinate 42,251 downwards.
TGACCGACCCGGCCCCGGCCATCGGCAGGGGGCTGCGCACGGCGGAGTCCAAGGGCGGCGGCAGCGCCGACGAGGCCCTGGGCAGGCTGACGGTCGGCGCCGTGCCGTACGACAGCGACCTGGTGATCGAGGCGGTGCCCGAGGACCCGGGGCTGAAGGCGTCGGTGCTGGCCGAGGTCGAGGAGCAGGTCCACGAGGGCGCGGTGCTGGCGACCAACACCAGCTCCTTGTCGATCACGGAGCTGTCGGCGGCGCTGAAGCGGCCGGAGCGGTTCCTCGGGATGCACTTCTTCAACCCGGTGCCGGTCCAGCGGCTGGTCGAGCTGGTGGTGACCCCGGCGACGCAGGTGCTGGAGCAGGTGCGCGGCTACGTCGGCCTGCTGGGCAAGACCGCCGTGGTGGTCAACGACTCGCCCGGCTTCGCCACCAGCCGCCTGGGCGTGCTGCTCGGGCTGGAGGCCATCCGCATGGTCGAGGAGGGCGTGGCCTCGCCCGACGACATCGACACCGCCATGACGCTGGGCTACGGCTATCCGATGGGGCCGCTGCGGCTGGGCGATCTGGTGGGTCTCGACGTGCGCCTGGCGATCGCCGACCACCTCCACGGCCGGCTCGGGCCCCGGTTCGAGCCGCCGGAACTGCTGCGCCGGATGGTTGCGCGCGGTGAACTGGGAAGAAAGACGGGGAGGGGGTTCTACCAATGGTGACATTTCAGGACCTCATAGACGCCGACGAGCGGGTCGAACCTCGCGACGACATGCCTGATTCGTATCGCAAGACGCTGATCAGGCAGATCGCCCAGCACGCCCACTCGGAGATCATCGGCATGCAGCCGGAGGGCAGCTGGATCACCCGCGCGCCCTCCCTGAAGCGCAAGGCGATCCTGCTGGCCAAGGTCCAGGACGAGGCCGGGCACGGCCTCTACCTGTACGGCGCGGCCGAGACGCTGGGCGTGTCGAGGGAGGAACTGCTCGACGCCCTGCACGACGGGCGGCAGCGCTACTCCTCGATCTTCAACTATCCCACCCCCACCTGGGCCGACATGGGCGCGATCGGCTGGCTGGTCGACGGTGCCGCGATCGTCAACCAGGTGCCGCTGTGCCGCTGCTCCTACGGGCCCTACGCCCGCGCGATGGTGCGCATCTGCAAGGAGGAGAGCTTCCACCAGCGCCAGGGCTACGAGCTCCTGCACACCCTGGCCCACGGCACGCCCGAGCAGAAGAGCATGGCCCAGGACGCGGTCGACCGCTGGTGGTGGCCGTCGCTGATGATGTTCGGCCCGCCCGACACCGAGTCCACCCACTCGGCGCAGTCGATGGCCTGGAAGATCAAGCGCCACTCCAACGACGACCTGCGCCAGCGCTTCGTCGACATGTGCGTGCCCCAGGCCGAGATCCTCGGGCTCACCCTGCCCGACCCCGACCTGCGGTGGAACGCCGAGCGCGGCCACTACGACTTCGGCGAGATCGACTGGGGCGAGTTCAAGCGGGTCCTGGCGGGAGACGGCCCGATGAACCGCGAGCGCATGGCCCACCGGAGGAACGCCCACGACGACGGCGCCTGGGTGCGCGAGGCGGCGCAGGCCTACGCGGCGCGGAGCGCGCGATGAGGTTGTGGGAGGTGTTCGTACGCCCCAAGCGGGGCCTGTCGCACGTGCACGCGGGCAGCCTGCACGCCCCCGACGCCGAGCTGGCCCTGCGCCACGCGCGTGACCTGTTCACCCGGCGGCAGGAGGGCGTCAGCATCTGGGTCGTTCCCGCCGACCAGATCACGGCCTCCTCGCCCGACGACAAGGAGTCGTTCTTCGACCCCGCCGCCGACAAGCCCTACCGCCACCCGACCTTCTACGAGCTGCCGGAGGGGGTGGAGCACCTGTGATGGATCCGCTGGAGATCGGCGACGACTGCCTGGTGCTCTCCCAGCGGCTGTGCCAGTGGGTCACCAGGGCGCCCACGCTGGAGGAGGACGTCGCCCTGGCCAACCTCGCCCTCGACCTGCTGGGCCAGGCCCGGCTGCTGCTGTCGCGGGCAGGCGACGAGGACGAGTTGGCCTACCTGCGCGAGCCCGGGCAGTTCCGCAACTGCCTGCTCGTCGAGCAGCCCAACGGCGACTTCGCCCACACGATCGTGCGTCACCTGCTGTTCTCCGACTTCCTGTTCGACCTGTACGAGCGGCATCCGGACGACGATGTGGCCGCCAAGGGCGTCAAGGAGATCGCCTACCACCGCGACTACGCCCGCCTGTGGACACTGCGGCTGGGCCTGGGCACGCAGGAGTCGCACCGGCGCACGACGGCCGCGCTGGAGGCGCTGTGGCCCTTCACCGGGGAGCTGTCGCTGCCCTCGCCGTTCGTGCTGGGCGTCCTGCAGGAGGCCGCGCTGGCCGTCCCCGACGTCGCCCAGCGAGAGGGCGGGCGGCGCGGCGAGCACACCGAGCACCTCGCGCCCCTGCTGGCCGAGCTGCAGGTGCTGCACAGGGCGCACCCGGGGGCCCGATGGTGAGCCTGGCCGAGGCGAGGCGCATCGCCGGCGACGTGCCCGATCCCGAGCTGCCCGTGCTGACACTGGGCGAGCTGGGGGTCGTGCGCGAGGTCAACGAGCTGGCCGACGGCCGGTTCGAGGTGGTCATCACCCCGACCTACTCCGGCTGCCCGGCGCTCTCGGCGATCCGCGACGACCTGGCCAGGGCCCTTCCCGGCGCCACGGTCACGACCGTGCTCTCGCCGCCCTGGAGCACCGACTGGATCACCGAGGAGGGCCGCGAGAAGCTGCGCGAGCACGGCATCGCGCCGCCGAGGCGGACGGGCGCCGTCGACCTGGTGCTGTCGGTGCGCTGCCCGCGCTGCGGCTCGCCCGACACCGAGCTGGTCAGCCGCTTCTCCTCGACGGCCTGCAAGGCGCTGCACCGCTGCCGGGCCTGCCTGGAGCCGTTCGACCACGTCAAGGAGATCTGAGCGGTGGCGCGCTTCCATCCCCTGACCGTCGCCGCCGTCGACCGGCTCACCGACGACGCGGTCGCGATCACCTTCGCCGAGCGTGTGCCGTTCGTGCAGGGCCAGCATCTCAACATCAGAGTGTTCCTCGACGGCCTGGAGATCCGGCGCAGCTACTCCATCTGCTCGCCCGCCGGTGGGCCGCTGCGCATCGCGGTCAAGCGCCTCGACGGCGGGGCGTTCAGCACCTACGCCAACGCCGCGCTCCGGCCCGGCGACGTGCTGGAGGCGATGGAGCCCGCCGGGCGCTTCCACGTGCCGCTCGACCCGGCCGCGCGGCGCCATCACGTGGCCGTCGCCGCCGGCAGCGGCATCACCCCGGTGGTGTCGCTGGCGGCCACGACGCTGGCGGCCGAACCGTCGAGCAGGTTCTCGCTGGTCTACGCCAACCGCACGGCGCGCGAGGTGATGTTCGCCGAGGAACTGGGCGACCTCAAGGACAGGTACGGCCCGCGTCTCGCCCTGGTGCACGTGCTGAGCAGGGAGCAGACCGAGGCCCCGGTCTGCAGCGGCAGGCTCGACGAGGCCAGGCTGCGCACGATCCTCGGCATGCTGGGCGAGGGCGACGAGCACTACGTGTGCGGGCCGATCGGCCTGGTCGAGACGGTCAGGCGGGTGATGGGGGAGCGGCCCGTCCACCACGAGCTGTTCTACGCCGGACAGCCGGTCGAGCGCCCGCACGTCACGCAGGAGGGCGCCCGGCTGGAGTTCCGCCTCGACGGCCGCACGAGCGAGGTGGTGCTGCACGAGGGCGAGACGCTGCTGTCGGCGGCCCTGCGGGTGCGCTCCGACGCGCCCTACGCCTGCCGGGGCGGTGTGTGCGGCACGTGCAGGGTGCGCCTGCTGAGCGGGCAGGTGGAGATGGAGCGCAACTACGCGCTGGAGAAGCGCGAGGTGGAGGCCGGGTACGTGCTGTCGTGCCAGTCGCAGCCCACCTCGCCAGAGGTGCGCGTGGAGTTCGACTGAGTGATGAGGATCACTACCCAGAAGTGACGATTGTGTTTGTTTGCCCTAGTTCTGGGCACAGTGGGTAGGGCCCCCTGAGCCGCCTTCGCGGCTCCTCAGAGTCGTGACGGTGGAGGTTTGAATCTGCATGGGAAGCCGTAGCTCGTTCCTGATAGTGGCCAACCGGTTGCCGGTCGACCGCTCGGTCGGGCCTGACGGCACGGCGACGTGGCGCCGCAGTCCGGGTGGGCTGGTGACCGCGATCGCGCCGGTCATGCAGAGCCGCGACGGAGCCTGGCTGGGCTGGCACGGCGCGCCCGGCGAGGAGCTCGAGCCCTTCCACGACGACGGCATGAACCTCATCCCGATCCCGCTGTCGGAGGAGGAGGTCCAGCTCTACTACGAGGGCTTCTCCAACGCCACGCTCTGGCCGCTCTACCACGACGTGGTCGCGCCGCCGGTCTTCTCGCGGGAGATGTGGGAGACCTACAAGGCCGTCAACCTGCGCTTCGCCGAGGCAACCGCCGCGGCGGCAGCGCCCGGCGCCGTGGTGTGGGTGCAGGACTACCAGCTGCAGCTCGTGCCGCAGATGCTGCGCGAGCGCCGCCCCGACCTGCGCATCGGCTTCTTCCTGCACATCCCCTTCCCGCCCGTGGAGCTGTTCTGGCGCCTGCCGTGGCGCACCGAGCTGGTCAAGGGCCTGCTCGGCGCCGACCTGGTGGGCTTCCAGCGGCCGGGAGGCGCCTCCAACTTTATCCGCCTGTGCCGCAGGCTGCTCGGCCTGCCGTACAAGGGCAACGAGATCTTCCACGAGGACCGCGTGGTGACCGCGCAGTCCTTCCCGATCTCGGTCGACTTCGGCGAGCTCGACAAGCTCTCCCGCGACCCGCAGATCGTGCACCGGGCCAAGGAGATCCGCTTCGAGCTCGGAGACCCCGAGCACCTGCTGCTCGGCGTGGACCGGCTCGACTACACCAAGGGCATCGGCACGCGGCTGGAGGCCTTCGGGGAACTGCTCGACGAGCGGCAGATGGAGCCGGGCGAGGCGGTGTTCGTGCAGATCGCGACGCCGAGCCGCGAGCGCGTCGATGAGTACCGGCGGCTGCGCGACGACATCGAGCTGCAGGTGGGCCGCATCAACGGCATGCACTCGATGCTCGGCCACCAGCCGATCCAGTATCTGCACCAGGCCTACGACCGGCACGAGCTGGCGGCGCTATACCTGGCCGCGGACATCATGGTGGTCACCCCGCTGCGCGACGGCATGAACCTGGTGGCCAAGGAGTACGTCTCGTGCCACCATGACCTGCGCGGCGCGCTGGTGCTCAGTGAGTTCGCCGGGGCCGCCGACGAGCTGCGCCAGGCCTACCTGGTCAACCCCTACGACGTCGAGGGCGTCAAGCGCCAGATCCTGGCGGCCATGCGGGCCACCCCTCACGAGGTGGCCCGCAGGATGCGCGCCATGCGGCGCCGCGTGTCGACCTACGACGTCGACAGGTGGGCCGGCGAGTTCCTCACGGCTTTGGAGTCTTGAGCGCCTTCCAGGCGGTGTAACGCTTCTTGGCGGTCTTGTTGACCACGATCTGCGCCACCGACATGCCCACGCCCATGACGACCGCATAGCCGATCGCCTCGGCCATGCTGACCTCGTCGGACTCGGAGTCGACGGGCGGCTCCTTGCCCGTCGTCTTCACCCATACGTACCCGAGGATCTTCTTGGCCCCCCAAGCGGTGACCAGACCCAGCAGGCCGCCAACCACCCGCCACGCGATGTCCGGCTTATCATCTGCCATGTTCAAACCCTATTCCCTCTGCAGGCCCTAGCATGTGGAGGCATGACTCATCCCACTCATGCCGCCATGCCCGAGAAGCCGACTCTCGATGGGCTGGAGCAGGTATGGGTAGCCCGATGGGAAGCCGACGGTACCTACCGCTTCGACCGTACGGCCCAGCGCGAGCAGGTCTACTCGATCGACACGCCACCGCCGACCGTTTCCGGATCCCTGCACGTCGGACACGTTTTCTCCTACACCCACACCGACACCGTCGCCCGCTTCCAGCGCATGCGCGGCCGTGCGGTCTTCTACCCCATGGGCTGGGACGATAACGGCCTGCCGACAGAGCGCCGGGTGCAGAACCACTTCGGCGTGCGCTGCGACCCGTCGGTGCCCTACGACCCGGCGTTCGAGCCTCCGGACAAGCCCGGCAAGAACCCGGTCTCGATCTCCCGCCGCAACTTCATCGACCTGTGCGAGCGGCTGACGATCGAGGACGAGCGCGCCTTCGAGGAGTTGTGGCGGCGCCTCGGCCTGTCGGTCGACTGGAGCATGACCTACGCCACCATCGACGGCACCTCGCGCCGCGCCTCCCAGCTGGCGTTCCTGCGGGGCCTGGAGCGCGGCGAGGCCTACCGGGCCTCCGCGCCGACGCTCTGGGACGTGACCTTCCGCACCGCCGTCGCCCAGGCCGAGCTCGAAGACCGGGAGTGGCCGGGAGCGTTCCACCGCGTCTCCTTCTACGGCGACCAGGGCCCGGTCTTCATCGAGACCACCAGGCCCGAGCTGATCCCTGCCTGTGTGGCGCTGGTGGCCCATCCCGACGACTCCCGCTACTCCGCTCTCGTCGGCACGACCGTGCTCTCGCCCCTGTTCGGCGTCGAGGTGCCGGTGCTCGCCCATCACCTGGCCGAGCCCGACAAGGGCACCGGCATCGCCATGATCTGCACCTTCGGCGACCTGACCGACGTCACCTGGTGGCGCGAGCTGGGGCTGCCGACCCGCCCGGTGATCGGCTGGGACGGCCGCCTGCTGCCCGAGCCGCCCGACGGCGTGGAGCCGGCGCCGTACAAGGAGCTGGCGGGCAAGACCGTGCACAGCGCCCGCGAGCGCATCGTCGAGATGCTGCGCGAGTCCGGCGACCTCGACGGCGAGCCGCGGCCGGTCAGCCGGTCGGTGAAGTTCTACGAGAAGGGCGACAAGCCGCTCGAGATCGTCACGACGCGCCAGTGGTACATCCGCAACGGCGGGCGCGACCCTGAGCTGCGCGAGGCGCTGCTGGCGCGCGGCGCCGAGCTGGCCTGGCACCCGCCGCACATGAAGGTGCGCTACGACAACTGGGTGCGCGGCCTGGCGGGCGACTGGCTCATCTCGCGCCAGCGCTTCTTCGGCGTGCCGATCCCGGTGTGGTACTCCGTGCACGACGGCTCCCTGATCCTGCCCTCGCTCGACCAGCTGCCCGTCGACCCCTCCTCGGACGTGCCGCCCGGCTACACCGAGGAGCAGCGCGGCGTCGACTTCGTCGGCGACCCCGACGTCATGGACACCTGGGCCACCTCCTCGCTGACGCCGCAGATCGCCGGGGGCTGGGAGAGCGACCCCGACCTGTTCTCCCGCGTCTACCCGATGGACCTGCGCCCGCAGGCGCACGAGATCATCCGCACCTGGCTGTTCTCCACGGTCGTCCGCTCCCACCAGGAGAATTCCGGCCTGCCGTGGTCGAATGTGGCCATCTCCGGCTGGATCCTCGATCCCGACCGCAAGAAGATGTCCAAGTCCAAGGGCAACGTCACCACGCCGCTCGGGCTGCTGGAGGAGTACGGCTCCGACGGCGTGCGCTACTGGGCCGCCGGTGGCCGCCCGGGCACCGACACCGCCTTCGACGTGGGCCAGATGAAGATCGGCCGCCGGCTGGCCATCAAGATCCTCAACGCCTCCAAGTTCGTCCTGACCTTCCCCGACGCCGCGGGCGAGGTCACCGAGCCGGTCGACCTGTCGATGCTCGCCCAGCTCGACCAGGCCGTCCGCGAGGCGACCGCGGCGTTCGAGTCCTACGACTACGCCCGCGCACTGGAGGTCACCGAGCGGTTCTTCTGGTCCTTCTGCGACGACTACCTGGAGCTGGTCAAGGCCAGGGCCTACGAGGGCTCGGCGTCGGCGCTCGGCGCCCTGCGCCAGGCCCTCGACGTGCAGCTGCGGCTGTTCGCGCCGTTCCTGCCGTTCGTCACGGAGGAGGTGTGGTCGTGGTGGCGCGAGGGCTCGGTGCACCGTGCCTCGTGGCCGGAGCCCGGCGGCGCGAGCGGCGACCCTGCCGTGCTGACCGTCGCCTCCGAGGTGCTGCGCCAGGTGCGCAAGGCCAAGTCGGCCGCCAAGCTCTCCATGCGGGCGGAGATCTCCAGGCTGACGGTGACCGGCCCCGAGTTCGCGCTCGTACGGCTGGCCGCCGACGACCTGTGCGCCGTGGGCTCGGTGGAGGAGTTCGTGCTGGAGCCCGGCGACGTGCTCAGCGTGGCGGTGGAGCTGGAGTGACGAACGTGTGCGGCACGATCGCGTCGGCTCGGGCCGCCAGCCCGCTCCTGCACAGGCGGCGCAGCTCCTCCTGAGCCAGGTCGGTGCCGGTGAGGTGGCAGGTCAGGGTGGTGTCGTCGTTGACGACGACCCTGGCCCGGCAGCCCGGCACGGCCGACTCCACCAGCTCGCGCACGGCGGCGGGGCGCACCCACGAGCCTTCGGAGCGCACCCATCCCGGACCGTAGGCCGCGGGCGTCACGTCGGTGAGCTTGCGCAGGTCGGCCAGGTCCACGATGTGCTCACCCGCCTCGACCAGCAGCCTTATCAGCCCGCGGGAGAACCGCTCGGCCTCGGCGCGTGCCAGGGCCCGCGGGCTGACCCACAGGAGCAGCTCCAGCTCGCTCTCGTCGAGGCGGTTGACCCAGAGCGACAGGTTCGCCGGCAGCGAGGCGGGCTCCAGCCAGTCGAGCTCGGCCTCCTGCTCGGGCGGCGGCTCCCCGGTGGAGGCGGCCTGCAGGCTCATGTCGTTGTAGACGCAGTCGCGGGCGTAGCGGGTGCCGCGTTCCTCGTCGAGCGTGTCGATCGTGTTCCACAGGCGGTCGGAGTCGAAGCGGCTGTGCTGGTAGCCGCTGAGCGCGGCGACGCGGAAGCGGCGTACGAGCTCGTCGAACGTGGCGGCCCGCAGGTCGGCGACGATCAGCGCGTCCTGGGCCAGCGGCCCGATGTGGCCGCGCAGGGCGGGCCTGGTGCGGTTGCTCGACAGGGAGGCCAGCAGGCAGGCGGGCTGGCCGGTGCGCAGGCCAAGCAGCGCGCCGAAGGCGGCCATGACGATGATCGAGCGGCTGGCCCCGGTGCGCCTGGTAGCACGTTCCAAGGCGGCGGCCGCCGTGGCGGAGCGTACGCGCAGGCGGGGGAGCAGGGCGTGCTCGGTGTCGAAGGCGATCGGGAACATCGTCTGCGGGGCTCGGCCCAGGCCCTCGCGCCAGTGGCGGATCGTCGCGTCGGCGCGTTTGCGCGACTCGGGCGTGTGTTCCTGCTCGGCCAGGTCGATGGGCTGCACGGGAGGCTTCGCCGGGATCTCGGCGCCCAGCAGCAGGCGTTCCCACTCCTGCAGCACCTGGGCCAGGCTGATCGCGTCGACGGCGGTGTGCGGGAGCACGAAGACGGCCAGCCGGGGCGCGCCCTGACGGCACACCAGCGCCATCCGCAGCGGGAACTCGCCCTCGAGGTCGAAGCGCTCGGCCCGTAATCGCTCCCCGGCCTGCTGGGCCAGGTCGGCGGGTGAGCCGTCGGTCTCGTGCACGGCGATCGCCAGCTCGCCCGAGCCGTGGGCGTGCTGGCCCCGCTCCTCCCAGGTGGTGCGCAACCCTTCGTGCCTGGCCAGCAGCAGTTCCGTGGCGCGCACGACGTCGTCACGCGTCGCCCGGCGCGGCAGCCACTTGATCGCCAGGAAGTTCATGTGCTCCGGCGGGTCGCGCCGAACGCAGCGGGCCATGTTCGCCTGGCCCATGGTGAGCGGTCCGTGCCGGTCCTGAAGCCCGGCGAAGCGAGCGGTGAGGGTCATCACGAAGGCCTCGAAACGGGAAAGAACCCTTACAGATACGTGGAAGGGAACCACATGCGCCGCCCGTGCGCAAGACGCGGAAACCCCTGCGCCATAAGGGATGCAGAGTCCTTGTCGACCTGCGTCGCGGTATGTAGCATCAAGCCAATTAATAGGAAACTTTCTTAAGAGTTATTCCTCAGGGAGACTCATGTCGCCTCTCTCCCCCGCCCAGAGACGTATGTGGTTCCTCGACCGATTAGCGGGCGGCGACGCCAGCTACAACATGGTCGTCGCGGTACGGCTGCGCGGCCCGCTGGACGTGGCGGCCTTCGCCCGCGCGCTCACCGGGTTCGCCGCGCGGCACGAAGCGCTCCGCACGGTCTTCCCCGAGGCCGACGGCGGGCCCGTCGCCGTGGTCAGGGCCGCGCGGCCGATCCCGGTCGAGCTGGCCGCCGTGAAGCGCGCCGACCTCGACGCCGCCGTGGCCGAGCGCGCCAACGCCCCCTTCGACCTGGCCGCGGGGCCCCTGGTGCGGGCGAGTGTCCTGCGCCTGGAACCCGGCGAGCACGTGCTGGTCCTGGTGATGCACCACATCATCGGCGACGCCTGGTCGGTCGAGCACGTGATGTTCCCGCAGCTCGACGAGCTCTACCGGGCCCACGCCTCCGGGGCGCCGCCGCCCGAGGCCGCCGCCGTGCCGTACCTGGCGCCGGAGCGCGACCACCACGCGGACCTGGACTTCTGGCGCGAGGAGCTGGCCGCGGCCCCGGTGCTGGAACTGCCGCTCGACCGGCCGCGGCCCGCCGCCCGCAGCAGCCGCGGCGCGATGGTCGTGCACCGCGTGCCCGCCCGAGTGTGGGCCGGACTCGGGCGGCTGGCCAGGGCGGAACGCTGCACACCGTTCATGGCGCTGATGGCCGCCTACCAGGTGCTGCTGCACCGGCACACCGGGCAGGACGACTTCTGCGTCGGCACCCCGGTCGCCGGCCGCGACGACGAGGCGTCCGAGCAGGTCTTCGGGCTGTTCATCAACACGCTGGCGGTGCGCGCGGACCTGACGGGCGATCCCGGCGTCGGCGAGCTGCTCAAGAGGGTGCGCAGGCGCCTGCTGCGCGGCTTCGGCCATGCCGCCGTGCCGTTCGAGCAGGTCGTGGGGGAACTGGGCGTGGGGCGGGATCCGGCGGTGCCGCCGGTGTTCCAGACGATGATGATGCTCAGCCTGCCGGGCGGGCCGCCGTTCCGGCTGGGCGAGCTGGTGGGGGAGCCGGTGCTGTCGGGGCTCGCCCCGGCCAAGTTCGACCTGGCGCTCGACGTCGTGGCCGCGCCAGAGGAGCTGCGGCTGCTGTTCACCTACAGCACCGACGTCCTGGAACGCGGCACCGTCGAACGGATGGCGGGCCACCTGGAGCGGCTGCTGGTGGAGATGACCGCCCGGCCCGCGGCGCGGATCGGCGAGCTGGAGATGCTGCCCGCCGACGAGCTGGCCCTGCTGGTGCGCCGCCCTGAGGAGAGGCCGGACCAGGTCAGGGCGGTGCACGAGCTGTTCGCCGAGCGGGCCACGGCCGACCCCGGCGCGCCCGCGCTGATCACGGCCGGCGAGACGCTGAGCTACGGCGAGCTCGACGCGCGGTCGGAGGCGCTGGCCGCGGGCCTGGCCGCCCGTGGCGTACGGCCGGGCGAGCGGGTGGCGGTGTGCCTGCGGGCCGGTCCCGAGGCCGTCGTCGCCCTCCTCGGCGTGCTGAAGGCGGGCGCCACCTACGTGCCGCTGGACCCGGGCCAGCCGCCCGCGCGCCTGGCCGCGCTGCTGGCCGACTGCGAAGCGACCCTGGCGATCACGGCGACCGATCCGGGCACGTCGCAGGTCACCGTGGCCGAGTTGGGCGAGGGCCCCGGGACCGCCCCGGCGGCTCCCGCCGACCCGGCCCCCGCCTACGTGATCTACACCTCTGGCTCGACCGGCGAGCCCAAGGGCGTCGTCGTCGGCCACGACACCCTCGCCCGGCTGACCACCGCCTTCGTCGGCCTGCACGGCTTCGGCCCGGGCCAGCGGGTCCTGATGACCCCGCCGCTGAGCTTCGACGCCTCGGCGGGCGACCTCTACCCCGCCCTGACCTCCGGCGCCGCCGTCGTGCTGCACGCCGACCCCTTCGCCCTCACCGGCCACGACCTCCTGCGCCTGTGCCGCGAGCAGGGCATCACCATGGTGGACGTCCCCGTGGCCCTGTGGAGGCAGTGGGTCGACGACCTGGCCGACGAACCGCACGTCGACCCCGGACCGCTGACCACCGTGATGGTCGGCGGCGAGAGCGTCCCGATGGACCGCCTGCGCACGTGGGCGCGCCTGACCGGCGGCCGCACGGCGTTCTACAACCACTACGGCCCCACCGAGGCCACCGTGTGCGCCACCGCCTACCGCACCGTCGACGGCTCCGAGCTGGGCGAACGCGCCGCCCACCTGCCCATCGGCGTCCCGCTGCCGCACGTGGCCGCCTACGTGCTCGACCGCCACGGCCGTCCCGCCCCCATCGGGGTGCCGGGCGAGCTGCACCTGGGCGGGCCGTGCCTGGCCAGGGGCTACCTGGGCCGTCCCGAGCTGACCGAGGAACGGTTCCGTTCCGACCCGTTCGCCTCCGACGGCCTGATGTACGCCACCGGCGACCTGGTCAGGTGGCGCGACGACGGCCTGCTGGAGTTCCTCGGCCGCGTCGACAGGCAACTCAAGATCAACGGCGTCCGCATCGAGCCCGGCGAGGTGGAGGCCGCCTGCCTGGCCTGTCCCGGCGTCAGGGAGGCGGTGGTGGCCGCCCGCCGCGAGCGGCTCGTCGCCTACCTGACCGGCTCCACGGTCACCCGGGCCGAGCTGCGCTCCTTCCTGGCCGAGAGGCTGCCGTCCGCGATGATCCCCCAGGACGTGGTGCACCTGGCCGCGCTCCCGATGACGCCGCACGGCAAGATCGACTACGCCGCCCTGCCCGAGCCCGCCGCGGACGCCGTGCCGTACGAGGGCCCCGCGAGCCCGACCGAGCGGGCGGTGGCCGCCGCGTGGGAGGAGACCCTCGGCGTCAGGGCGGGCCGCCGCGACAACTTCTTCGACCTCGGCGGCCACTCCCTGCTCTCGCCCAAGACGGTCAACCGCATCGCGGCGCGCACCGGGGCGAAGCTGGAGCTCGCCGACTTCTTCGCCGCCGCCGACCTGGCGGAACTGGCCGCCAGGATCGACGGCGCGCACACCCCGCGAGAGCAGGACCTGCACGCCGACGCCGTGCTGCCACCGGGCCTGACGGTCCCGGCGGGCAGGGTCACCGGCAACCGGCGGGTCCTGCTGACCGGCGCGACCGGATTCCTGGGCGCCTACCTGCTGGCCGAGCTGCTGTCGGACCCCGAGGTGACCGTGCACTGCCTGGTCAGGGGCCACGAGCCGCACAAACGGCTGCTCGCCAACCTCGCGCGCTACGGCCTCGAAGGCGACGGCAGCAGGGTCGTCGCCGTGCCGGGCGACCTCGCGCTGCCGGGGCTCGGGCTGAGCGGCGACCTGTCAGGGCGGCTCGACCTCATCGTGCACAGCGGCGGCCTGGTCGACTTCGCCCGGCCGTACGCCAGGCTGCGCGACGCCAACGTCGGCGGCACCCTGGAGGTCCTGCGCCTGGCCTGCCGCGGGCCGCGCGCCATCCCCGTGCACCACGTCTCCACGCTCGGCGTGCACCTGACGCCGGGCGAGCGCGTGGTGCGCGAGGGCGACCCGCTGCCCGACCCGAGCCTGCTGCATCCCGGCTACGACCAGAGCAAGTGGGTGGCCGACCGGCTGGCCGCCTCGGCCCGCGACGCCGGGCTGCCGGTGGCCATCCACCGGCCGGCCAGGATCGCCGGCGACACCCGCACCGGCGCGCTGCCCGCGGGCGACTTCCTCGGCCGCTTCTTCGCCACCTGCGCCGAGCTGGGCGCCGTGCCCGACGGCGAGCAGCTCGACCTGGCGCCCGTCGACCACGTGGCCGCCGCCATCGCCTGGCTCGCCCGCACCGGCGCCACCGGCGACTTCCACTACTACAACCCGCGCACGCTCGGCTCGGGCAGGATCGCCGCGAGCCTGTCCGCCCGAGGCTTCCCCGTGCGCCTGATGCCGGGCGACGGCTGGCGCGCCGAGGTGCGCCGGCGCCTGGCGGAGGGCCAGGCGCTGCCCATCGCCGCCTACCCGCGCTTCTTCGCGGAGTACGGCGGGTCGAAGGGCCCGGCCTTCGACTGCACCCGGACGGAACAGCTCGCCGGAGCCTGCCCCGACGCCCGCGACCTGCTCGACGCCCACCTCGATCACCTGGTCGCCACCGGCGTCCTGGCAAGGAGCTGACCGATGCGTTTCCTGATCGCCGGCGCCGGACCCGCGGGCAGCCTGCTCGCCTGCTACCTGGCCGCGCGCGGGCACCGGGTCGACGTCTTCGAGCGCCGCCCCGACCCGCGCGGCGGCGACGACGCGGAGGGCCGCTCGATCAACCTGGGCCTGTCGGCCCGCGGCGTGCTCGCCCTGGAGCACGCCGGGCTGATGGACCGGGTCCGCCCGCTGACCGTGCCGATGCGCGGCCGCGTCGTGCACGCCGCCGGCCGTACCTCCTTCCACCCGTACGGCACGCACGACGAGGAGATCCTCCACTCGGTGCTCCGCCGCGACCTGGTCACCCTCCTCATCGACCACGCGCACGGCCTGGGCGCGCGTTTCCACTTCGGGCGGCGCGTCACCGACCTTGACAGGCAGGCGCCCGCCCTCCAGGTGGAGGGCGAGTGGATCCACGGCGACGCGGTCGTCGGCGCGGACGGCGCCTTCTCCACCGTCCGCGCCCACCTGCACCGCGGCCTGCGCGCCGACCACCACCAGGAGTTCCTGCCCTGGGGCTACAAGGAACTGACCATGATCGCGAACGCGGGGTTCCGGCTGGAGGCGCTGCACGTGTGGCCGGGCGGAGACGGGCTGATCGTCGCCCACCCCAACCGCGACACCTCCCTCACCGCCACGCTCTTCCTGCCCTACGACGAGCTGGAGGCCATCACCGACCCCGAGGCGTTCTTCGCCGAGCGTTTCCCCGACGCGCTGCCGCTCCTGCCCGACCTGGCCAAGGAGTTCGCCGCCAACCCCGTCGGCCACCTGGTCTCGGTCAGGACCACGCCCTGGCACCACGAGAACAAGGTCGTCCTGATCGGCGACGCCTGCCACGCCGTCTACCCCTTCTACGGGCAGGGCATGAACGCGGCCCTGGAGGACTGCCTCCTGCTGGACGCCCGCCTCGACTCCTTCGCCGCCTTCGAGAGCGCCCGCAGGCCGCACACCGACGTGCTCGACGAGCTGTCGCGGGAGAACTTCGTCGAACTGCGCCAGCGGGTCGCCTCGCCGCTGCACGCCGCGCGCAAGCGGGCCGACCTGCTGCTGGCCCGGCTGCTCCCGGGCCGCTGGCGGCCGCTCTACACGATGATCTCCCACACCACCACGCCCTACGCCGACGCGCTGGCCAGAGCCCGAAAGCAGGAGGCGATCCTGCGCTGGGGCGCCGCTGCGGTGACGGCCGGGCTGGGCCTGGCCGCCCTGACCAAGCTCGCCGGAAGGAACACCGGACATGCTCACCGATCCCGCTGACCCCTCACGCGTGCTCCTGGAGCTCGGCGACCTCGATCACGGCCCCTACCGCGACCACGAGCACGGGCGGGCGCTGCGCCACATCGTGGCCTGGGCCCGCGAGTACCTCTGCCGCCCCCATCCCGAACTGGGACGCAACGGGCCGGTCTGCCCGTACGTGCAGACCTCGCTCGACCGCGGCGCCTTCCTGATGGCCCTGTGCCCAGGCGCGCCCACCGCCGCGCAGGCGGCCGCGTTCCTGGCGGGCTACCGCGACTGGTTCGTCAGGCTCGCGCCCCCCGACGGCGTCGCGCCGCAGTTCCGCACGGTCCTGGCGCTCTTCCCCGACCTGCTCGACACGAAGGTCATCGACGAGGCCCAGCGCCTCCTCAAGGACGACTACGTCCGCGACGGCCTGATGATCGGGGAATTCCACCCGGGCCCGCCCGGCAAGTCCGGCCTGTGGAACCAGGACTTCCTGCCCCTGGCCAGCCCGGTGCCGCTGCTGGCCATCCGGCAGATGGTCGCCAGCGACTTCCCCTTCCTGCGCGACGACCCCGTCCACGAGCGCGCCTACCGCGAGCGGTTCGGCGACCGCATCCCCGCGAGGTACGGCGCATGAACAGCGACGTGACCCGCTTCGCCGTGGTCTGGGCAGCCTCGCTGCTGTCGGGCGTCGGCTCGGCGCTGACGGGGTTCGTGCTGGGCGTGTGGGTCTACCAGAGCACCTCCTCGCCCACCCAGTTCGCGCTGGTCCTGCTGTGCGGGCTGGTGCCCGGCATCCTCGTCGGACCGGTCGCCGGGGTCCTGGTCGACCGCTTCGACCGGCGCGTGGTGCTCGTCGTCACCGACTGCCTGGCCGCCGCCCCGACGCTGGCCGTGGCCCTGCTCGCGGGCGCGGACCTGCTCGCGGTCTGGCACGTCTGCGTGGCCACGGCGATCACGGCCGCCTGCGCCGCCGTGCACCTGACGACCTACCAGGCCATGACGCCGCTGCTCATCCCCGAACGCCACCTGGCCAGGGCCAACGGGCTCATGCAGGTCGCCTGGGCGGCCCAGATCGCCGCGCCCGTCCTGGCGGGAGCGCTCATGGTCGGCGTCGGGCTGGCCGGCGTGCTCCTCATCGACCTGGCCACCTTCGCCGTCGCCGTGCTGACGCTGCTGGTGGTGCGGCTGCCCGCCACGGTGGTCAAGGCGCCCAGCCCCGAACGCGGGCACTTCTCCGAGGGCTGGCGCCACCTGCGCTCGCGGCCGGAGCTGCTGGGCCTGGTGCTGGTCCAGTCGGGCTTCAACTTCGCCTTCGCCACGGCGGGCGTCCTGGTGCAGCCGCTGATCCTGTCGTTCGCCGACGCCGGCGTGCTGGGCGTGCTGATGCTGGCGGGCGGCGCGGGCATGTTCTGCGGCAGCCTGGTCATGGGCGCCTGGGGCGGCCCGCGCGACCGGATCGGCGGCATGGCCGTGTTCATGGGCGTCGGCTGCGTCGCGCTCTTCCTGCACACGCTGCAGCCCTCGCCGCTGCTGGTCGGCGCGGCGGCCGCCACCTTCCTGTTCACGCTTCCCGTCGTCAACGGCTGCGCCCAGGCCGTGCTGCAGAGCGCGGTCGACCGCGACCTGCTGGGCCGCGTGCTCGGCACCGCCAACTCCCTGGGCAGCGCCGCCACCCCGGTGGCCTACCTGCTGGCCGCGCCGTTCGCCGAGTTCGTCACCGGGCCGCTGCTCATGCCGGACGGCGCGCTCGCCGGGAGCTTCGGCGCGCTCGTCGGCACCGGCCCCGGCCGGGGCATCGCGTTCGTGCTCCTGCTCGACGCCGTGCTGCTCGCCGCGCTGGCCCTCGTCACCGCGCTCAGACTGCGACAAGGAGTGCGCGATGCCGCTCGAATCTGACCTCGTGGGCGCGATGGCCCTCCAGGCGGTCGCCGCCGGGGTGCGGCTGGGCCTGTTCGAGGCGCTGTCCGCCGAGCCGTCCGCCGGGCCGTCCGCCGAGCCCAGGAGTGCCGAGCGGCTCGCCCTCGACCTCGGAGTGCCGGGCGAGGGGTTGTCACGGCTGCTGGCGTTCCTGGAGGCCACGGGCAACCTGGAACGCGCGGACGGCGGCTACCGGTGCACCGCGCAGCTCGACGTGATGCTCGTCTGGCAGGCCATCCTGGGCGAGCTCTGGGCGGATCTGGCGCATGCCGTACGGAAGGATGAACCGCGCGGTGACTTCTACTCCTGGCTCGGTGGCCGTCCCGAGGTGTCGGCGAGGTTCCAGGCGCTGCAGAAGGGCATGGCGAGCGGGCTGGCCGACCAGGTGGTGGCCCTGGTCGAACTGCCTGGAGGGCCGCTGCGCCTGCTCGACCTCGGAGGGGGGCACGGGGAGTACAGCGCCGCCTTCTGCCGGGCCCACCCAGGACTGACCGCGACCGTCGTGGACCTGCCGCAGCCGGTGCGCCACACGCACCGGCGCATCGAGTGGCGCGTCGGCGACCTGCGCCACGACCCCCTCGGCGCCGGTCACGACGTGGTGCTGCTCTGCAACGTGCTGCACGGCTTCCCCGCGGGGCAGGCCGCCGGCATCGTGGCCAGGGCGGCGGTCGCGGGGGAGCGGGTGGTCGTCGTGGAGAGCCGCGCGGGCGCGGGCGCCTTCGCCGCGGGCTTCGACCTCAACCTCTGGCACACCCAGGGCGGCGGCCTGCCGACGGCTTCACAGCTGGCGGACTGGCTGCGGGCTGCGGGCTGCGACCGCGTCAAGTGTCACGAGGTCGGGCAGCACGTCGTGGTTCAGGGCTCGCGCGAGACGTCGCGGTGGAGGGCGAAGAACGCGGAATAGGGCACGCCGTCGGGCGCGACCGGGCGCTGTTTGTACTCCTCGAACAGCGCCTGCATGCGCTCGATCAGCTCCTTCAGCTCCTCCTCCGTCAGGCGCAGGCCCAGCCGGGTCAGGATGGCTTCCTCGACCGGGACGAGCCTGATCTCCTGGAGGAAGGCGTCGATCATGGCGTCGCTGCCCCCGGGGACCCCGGCCTCCCTGACGTCCATCTCCCAGGACTTGCCGGTGGCGCGATAGGGGATCTCCACCGAGCCGCGTGGGCCCGGACGGGACGGCTCGGCCACCAGGAAGCCGGTGTTGACCAGGGTGCGCACGTGGTGGAGCACGGTGGCGGGATTGGCCTCCAGGCGGGCGGCGATCTCCTTGTTGGTCAGCGCGTCATCGAGGCACATCCGCAGGATGCGCAGGCGGACGGCGGAGGCCAGCGCGCGCGCTTCCTCCGGGGTGGCCGGTCGGCGATTGGTGCCCATCGCCACTGAGCGTACCCCGATTCCGCGACTGATTGACATTTCCCAACCGGTCCGGGATCGTTCGTGTCGTGAGCATCCTTAAGGATCGTGATTTTCGCGGACTTTTTCTGGCGGACACCGCCAGCCAGCTGGGCACCCAGGTGCTGGTGCTCGCCATTCCCCTGGCCGCCGTCCAGTCGCTGAACGCCTCCGAGTTCGAGGTCGGCCTGCTGGCCGCGCTGCAGACGGCCGCCTTCCTGCTGATCGGCCTGCCCGCCGGGGCGATCGTCGACCGGCAGCGCAAGCGCAACGTGATGATCGTGGCCGACTGGGGACGCGCGCTGACCCTGGCCAGCGTGCCGCTCGCGTGGTGGTTCGACGTGCTGACGATGGGCCACCTCTACGCCGTGGCCGTGATCATGGGTTTGTTCACGGTCTTCTTCGACGTGGCCTACCAGAGCTACCTGCCCTACCTCCTCGACAGGGACAGCCTGGTCAGGGGCAACTCGGCGCTGGAGGTCGTGCGCACGGTCTCCCAGCTGGGCGGCCCGCCCGTGAGCGGATGGCTGATCCAGTGGCTCACCGCGCCCTTCGCCCTGCTCACCACGGTCGTCGGCTTCGCGTGGTCGGCGTTGTGCCTGGGCACGATCCGCAAGCGCGAGCAGCGCCAGCCCCGGGCGGCCGACCGCCACCTGGGCCGGGAGATCATGGAGGGCCTGCGGTTCGTGCTCGGGCACCGGCTGCTGCGCAGGATCGCGGGCTCCACCGGCACCTTCAACCTGTTCTGGTCCATGGCCAACCCGATGATCATCCTGCTGCTTGCCAGGGACCTGGAGCTGACCGCGGGCGTGATCGGCCTGCTGACCGCCGTCGGCGGCCTGGGCGGGCTCGTCGGCGCCGCGGTGGCCTCCAAGTTCGCCGCCAAGGTCGGCCAGGGCCCGGCGATCTGGATGTCGACCGCCCTGAGCGCCCCCTTCGGCTTCCTGCTGCCGATCGTCGAGGCCGACTGGCGGCTGGGTCTGGTGGTCGTCCAGGAGTTCATGTTCGGCCTGGGCGTGGTCCTCTACAACGTCACCCAGCTCAGCTTCCGCCAGGCGATCACCCCCGAGCCCCTGCTGGGCAGGATGAACGCCACCATGCGCTTCCTCGTCTGGGGCACGATGCCGATCGGCGGCATTATCGGCGGTGTGCTGGGCGAGGTGATCGGGGTGCGGAACACCCTGTGGATCTGCGCCGCCGGAGCGACGCTCTCCTTCCTGTGGATCTACACCTCACCCATGCGCACCATGCGTGAACTGCCCGTCAGTAATCACACACCCCAGTAGGGAAGATCTGCTTCAGCCGCGCCCGCTCCGCGGCCGACGGCCGCCAGGAGCCGTACAGCCCCCTGGCGACGGCCCGCTCGACCGGCTGGCGCTTGCACGCGTAGACGCCGCCCTCGATCGGGCCGCCCGCCACGATGCGGGACGTCGAGTAGAGCGGGAAGGCCTGCGTGCAGGCGCCTGGCGAGCGCCTGTCCAGGATGCCGTTCCACACGTCGGGACCGGCGGCGATCTGCGCGCCCTCGGTGGTGAAGCAGCGGTCCACGGCCAGCGCCGGCTTGTTGCCCGCCACGCCGCGGCGCGGGTTGGCCCTGATGCTGGCCATCCACTCGTCGATCACCTGCAGCGCCTCCGGCGTCTGGTCGAAGCGAGCGGGGCCGTTGGTGAACCAGATCACCTGGTTGCGGGCGTCGCGGTCGTGGTTGAGCATGCGCTGACGCGAGGCGAAGGACTGGTGGCTGTTGTGCATGTCCAGCTCCTCCTCCAGGTAGTGGCGCCAGTCGATGATCGGGATGTCGATGTCGCCCCTGAACACCAGCCCGCTGCGCTGCACGTTGCGGATGGCCGCGGGATCCCCGGTACGGCGGGGCGCCGGATCGCCCTGGTGGGCGTTGCGTGCGCTCCACGGGTCGAAGTCGGCAGGGCAGGCGCTCGGCACGAAGGGACAGCCCTCCTGGACCATGTCACGCGCCTCCTTCCAGGAGCCGACCGTGGCGTTGAGGTCCAGGAACTCCGCCGGAGTGATCACGCCGTCGGTGAGCGCCCCGAGCCCGTACTGCACGCCCACGTTGTCCCAGGTGGAACGGGCGTAACCGTCGGGGCCGACGCCGTAGACGTTCTTGACGTCCTCCCAGTGGGTCCAGTGCACGGTGTCCTTGACGCCCGGCGGGTCCATGCGCGCCCACTCGGGATCGTTGTCGTCGGTCCACTTCGGGTTCATGGACAGCGGCGTCAGGCCGCGCCAGCCCTTCACGCACTCGGTCGAGCCGGGCCTGCCCGTGTAGGGGTTGGCGACGGTGTCGGAGGCGTTCAACCCGATGAGCGCGGTGCGCTCGTCCCACCGCGCCCACCTGTCGGGGTGCTGGTCCATGTAGCGTTCGAGCAGCTCGCAGTCGCCGACGTGGATGGTCTGGGTGACCATGTCGGGATAGGAGTACTGCGGGATGGCCGCGTCGATGATCCGGCTGCCGTGGTTCTGGCCGTAGATGTACTGCTGGATGCCGCCGCCGCTGCCGCCCACGCCGACGGTGTACAGCGGCCTGCCGTACAGCTCGACGAAACGCTCCTTGACCATCAGCGCCGTCTCGCCGCCGAGGATCAGGTTGTAGTGCGTGGAGGTGCGGGTGCCCGAGGAGTGCAGGATCGCGTAGCCCTTGCCCAGGCCGTACGGGTCGAGCGCGCTGCCGCCGAGCGTGCCCTGGTCGTGGCCGATCGCCACGCCGCCGTCGAAGCGGTAGATCGCCCGCTTGTTCCAGTGGCCCTCCAGGACGGCGAGCGAGTAGATGAAGCGGTTGATCACGCCGCGCTCGCGGGTGACGACGAAGTCGACCGTGGTGCCGTCGAGCAGGGTGGTCTGCGACATGTCGTCGGGCCTGGCGTCGGGCATCGGCTTGAACTGGCCGCCGGTCGAGCGGTAGAGCCGGTCGGTGACGCGGGGCGCGAAGCAGTCGCGGCTCCAGCCTCCCTCGACGCGGTAGCCCTGGCCGTCCTGGTTGTCCACGACGGGCGGGCCGAGGCCGCTGCGCTCGGTCTTGCAGACGAAGGGGTACTGCTGCGGCCCCGAGAAGACCGGCCCGCCGATCGGGTGGTTGACCAGCCGCAACGATGTCCGGGCCCGCCCGTTCGTGGCGGTGATCGTGTTCTCCCCGACCCGGAGCCCGTCGACCAGGGCGGTGCCGGAGTCCGCGAACAGGGCGGTGACGTCCTCGCCGTTGCGGGTGACCTTCAGTCGCGGCCCGCGCTCGACCGAGATGAGCGCGTCGCCGCCGGTGACCTGGTCGGGGGCGCTGGAGAGCACCTCCAGGCCGACGGAACCGCCGTGGGAGGCGGTGGGTAAGCCGAACAGCAGCGTAGAGACCAGAATAATCGTCCGCACATCCACGACGGTGCCACGCGGACGTGAGGTTGCCCAGGCCCGATCTGTGAGGTCGCCCGCGCCGGCCCCCGGGACGTGGTCCGATCTTCAGCCGACGGGATAACCGTGCGCGCCAGGGTCGATCACGTGACAGTCTTGAACACGTGCGTCCCGACCGACCGATGAAGCTCGTCCCACCCACGCTCGCCAGAGCGGCGGCGTGGTGCGCCTGCGTGATCGTGGTCGGCGTCGTCGTCTACTTCTTCTCGCAGGTCGTGGCCAGGCTCAGCTTCGTGGCCCTGCCGGTGGCCATCGCCCTGCTGCTGACCGCGCTGCTCTACCCCCTGACCAGCTGGCTGCGCGGCATGGGGCTGCGGCCCATCTACGCCACGTGGCTGACCATGCTGGTCGCGCTCGCGGTGATCGGCGGCACCGGCTGGCTGGTCGGAGCCCGCGCCAGCGACGAGTTCCCGCGCCTGGCCGAGCAGGTCAGCAAAACGGTCGAGAACGTCCGCGGCTGGCTCAAGACGGGGCCCCTGCACCTGCAGGAGACGCAGATCACCGAGTGGTTCCAGACACTCGTCACCGAGCTCAACAACCAGGGCCAGGCGATCGCCGGCACCGCGCTGGCGGCCGGCCAGGTCGCCATCGAGGTGCTGGCCTCGATCGTGCTGCTGCTGTTCGTCACCTTCTTCCTGCTCAAGGACGGCGACCGCATCTGGTCGTGGTTCCTCAAGGCCTTCGGCGGCATGGCGCCGCGCGTCGACCGGGCCGGCAAGGTCGCCTGGGTGACGATCTCCCACTACGTGCAGGGCACCGTCGTCGTCTCGGCCGTGCACGGCTTCGTGATGGGCGTCGTCCTGGCCGGCCTCGGCGTGCCGCTGTGGGCGCCGCTGGCGGTGCTGATCTTCCTGTCCAGCTTCATCCCCATCGTCGGCATCTTCTTCGCCGGCACCGTGGCCACGCTGGTCACGCTCGGCTCGACGGAGCCGTGGAAGGCGCTGGTCTTCCTGATCATCCTGATCGTCGAGCAGCAGCTGGAGAACCACGTGCTCCAGCCCCTGATCGTCGGCAGGGCGCTCAACTTCCACCCGCTGGCCATCATCCTCGTGCTGGCCGTCGGCGGCATCCTGGCGGGCATCGCCGGCGCCGCCGTGGCCGTCCCCATCGCCGCGGTGATCTATCGGGCACTTCCCGAGCTGAGGCACGAACCACCAGCTCTGCCACCACCTCCGGAGGTAGCGGCAACCCCGGAGAAGAAGGTCGTGCCGGAGGAGTAACCTCGTCCGTCGTGACCCGCTCTTCCCTCACCACCCCGCCACCGGACGCCGAGGCTCCCCGGCCGCTCCTGACGGAGCCGACCGCGCTCGGATCCCACTACAGCAAGTGCTTCGGCTGCGGCACCGACCACCCGACCGGGCTGCACCTGAACGCCCGCACCACCGACGGCTCCAGCGTGGAGGCCGAGTTCGTGGTCGGCGAGGCCCACCAGGGCGCGCCAGGACTGGCCCACGGCGGCGTGCTGGCGGCGGCGATGGACGAGGTCATCGGCATGTCGATCTGGCTCTTCCAGCGCCCCTACGTCACCGGGCGCCTCGAGACCGACTTCAGGATGCCGGTCCCCGTGGGGACGACACTCCACTTGCGCGCCTGGTGCACCGGAATCTCCGGCAGAAAGGCGTACCTTGAGGCAGAGGGGCGCATCGGCGGTCCCGACGGCCCGGTCGCCGTCAGCGCGGCGGCGTTGTTCATCGAAGTGCGGATGGACCATTTCGCCAAACACGGTGACGTGGCCGCCATCGCCGCCGAGCACCACGACTTCGAGGTGAATCCGTGAGCATTGAGGTGTTGATCCAGCGGCTCGACCCCGAGCTGCCCCTGCCGTCGTATTCCCACCCGGGCGACGCCGGCGCCGACCTGCACACGGCGGAAGACGTCGAACTGCAGCCGGGCGAGCGCGCCATCGTGCGCACGGGCCTGTCGATCGCCCTGCCCGACGGCTACGCCGCCTTCGTGCACCCGCGCTCCGGCCTGGCGGCCAAGCACGGGATCACCGTCGTGAACGCCCCGGGCACGATCGACGCGGGCTACCGGGGCGAGATCATGGTCATCCTGCTGAACACCGACGCCAAGGAGCCCGTACGGCTCGGCCGCGGCGACCGCATCGCCCAGCTCGTCGTCCAGAAGGTCGAGCGGGTGGTCTTCGCCGAGGTGGAGGCGCTTCCCGGTTCGGCACGCGGTACCGGTGGGCACGGGTCCACCGGACGCTAGTGAGGGAGTGAACGACAGTGTTCCGACGCCGCAGGCGGGAGCAGACGCAAGAGGCCTCGGCCGAGGTCGCCGAGATGCGCGCATCGGGTCCGTGGGACTCCGACGAGCCGCATCCGGCCACCGAGCGCATCGACCTGGGAGGGTTGCGCGTACCGCCGTCCGGCGACTTCGAGCTGCGCCTGGCCGTCATGGGCGACCAGCTGGTCGGCGTCATCGCCGTCCAGGGCGACAGCTCGCTGCAGCTGCAGGCGCTGGCCGCGCCCAAGTCGGGCGGGCTGTGGGAGGAGGTCAAGACCAAGATCGCCGGTCAGCTGACCTCCGCCGAGCACCGTGACGGCCCGTTCGGCACCGAGATCGCCGGCCAGGTCCAGGCCGAGGGGCAGACCAGGGCCACCAGGCACATCGGCGTCGAGGGGCCGCGCTGGCTGCTGATGGCCGTCGTCAGCGGTCCCGCCGCGACCGACGAGAGCCTGGCCGAGCCGTTCGAGGCGTATCTGCGCGACGTCGTCGTGGTCCGCGGCCAGGAGCCGATGGCCAAGGAGGAGACGATCCCGCTGCGCAGGCCCAACGAACGCGCCGCGCAGGCCGAGGAAGACGAGCCTGGCCTTGATCCGTTCAGGCGAGGTCCGGAAATCAGCGAAATCCGTTGACAAAACTTCGCTTAAGCTGAGTCATCATGACGAGTACGGCAGAGCCTCCGAAACGCGGTCTCCGCGCCTTCTTCAACCGCCTGGCCTCGAGCCAGTCCGAGCTGGAGGCGCAGGAGCTGCGTGAGGACGCAGAGAACACCGGGGCGACCCCCATCGTTTCGTGCAGCAACCGCCGGCGCTTCTGCGTCGCCGGAACTCTGCGGACGGTGACGCTGCGTCCTCGTGGCGGGGCCCCCGCTCTGGAAGCTGAGCTCTACGATGGTTCCGACGTCATCGACCTGGTCTGGCTCGGGCGCCGCAAGATCGCGGGCATCGAGCCAGGACGGATCGTGAAAGCGGAGGGCCTGGTGAGCGTGCAGGACGGCCGCAAGGTGATGTTCAACCCGCGCTACGAACTGCGCCCCGGAGGAGCTACATGAGCGAAACTCGCGCCGAGGCGAACGCGCCCGGAGAAGAAGAGCGCGTGAGTCCCGCGGCCGAGCCGGAGGCGGTCGAGACCGTCGAGGCCGCCGTCCGCCGCCAGCTGGGCAAGGCCCTGGGCGGCAAACGAGGCGTCATCGAGGCCGCCATCCCGACCATCACCTTCACCGTCGCCTGGCTGATCACCGAAGAGCTCAAGCTCTCCCTCTACATCAGCGGCGCGGTCGTGGTGGCGCTCCTCATCGTCCGGGTGCTGCAGCGCTCGACCGTGCAGTTCGTCCTCAACAGCGCCTTCGGCATCGCCATCGCGGCCGTCTTCGTGGCCAAGAGCGGCAACGCCGCCGACATCGCGCTGCCAGGCCTCATCATCAACGCCGCCTACGCGGTGGTGATGTTCATCTCGATCATCACGCGCTGGCCCGTCATGGGCTTCCTCGTCGGCACCATGGCCGAGGATCCCCTCAGCTGGCGCAAGGACCCCGGCATCGTCAAGCTGTGCACCAAGCTCACCTGGCTGCTCATGGCGCCCAACCTGGTCCGCCTCGCCGTACAGGTGCCGCTCTACGCCGCGATCAAGATGGGCCTGCTGTCCCAGGAATGGGTCGTCGCCCAGCTCGGACTCAAGTACGCCATGGGCTGGCCGCTCCAGATCGCCTCCTTCGCCGCGATGGGCTGGGTGCTCGCGCGCGGCCGCACTCCCGTGAGCAGCCCCGCCGCCTAGCGGGTACGCTCGCCACGTGCCCGAATCCACCCCTCCCTCCGTCGGCGGCCGCTACCGGCTGGCCGAGGAGCTCGGGCGGGGTGGCATGGGCGTGGTCTGGAGCGCCCACGACGAGGTGCTCGACCGGGCCGTCGCCCTCAAGCAGGTCCTGCTGCCCGACTGGGTGGCCGCCAAGGAACGCGAGCAGGCCTTCACCCGCGTCCTGCGCGAGGCCCGCTCCGCGGCCAGGCTGCGCCACCCCGGCGTCATCACCATCCACGACGTGGTGATGCACGAGGGTTCGCCCTGGATCGTCATGGAGCTGCTGCCCGCCGAATCCCTGCACGAGGTCGTCGACCGGTGGGGGCCGCTCACCGAGGACGTCGCCGTCGAGATCGGCGTCAAACTCCTCGACGCCCTCCACGCCGCCCACGCCGTCGGCATCACCCACCGCGACGTCAAACCCGGCAACGTGCTGCTCCTCGACGACGGCGGCGTCGTGCTCACCGACTTCGGCGTCGCCCACGTCGCCGACTCGCCCACCATCACCGGCACCGGGATGCTGCTGGGCTCGCCCGCCTTCATGGCGCCGGAGCGGCTCGAAGGACGGCCCGCCACGGCCGCCTCCGACCTGTGGGCGCTGGGGGCGACCCTGTACACCGCCGTCGAGGGCGACCCTCCCTACCGCGGGCCCACGCCGGTGGCGGTGCTGGCGTCGATCCTGATGTCCGAGCCGCGGCCCATGGAACGTGCCGACCGGCTGCGGGGGGTCATCGCGGGGCTGATGGCCAAGGACCCGGGGGAGCGCATGGACTTCAGCACCGCCCGCGCTGCGCTGGTGCGCGCCGGGGGGCATCCGGAGGTGACGGGGTCAAGGGCGCTGGCCGACCTCGTACGGCTCGCGGACGAGGCGGAGGCCCGGGGCGGGCTGGGAGCTTCGTCGTCAGGGTGGTTCCGGACACCGGGGACATCGTCGGGGGCTACGGGCGCAACGAGGGCTACGGGGGCTTCGGCCGCTCCGGGGCTTACGGGGACATCGTCGGGGGCTACGGGCGCTTCGGGAGCTACGGGCGCTTCAGTGGCGCCGCAGGGGGCTACAGGCGCTTCTGAGGTGCGCGCCCGCCAGGCCGACGCCGGTCCCGGGCACGTGGCTCGTGAGGTGCGCGCCCATCAGATGGACGCCGAGCCCTTCACCCACCACCTGGGCGCCGACGTGGAGCACGACGAGCTCACCCCGCGCGACACCGCCGCGTGGCGTGCCCCGCTGACGGGCGTCGGTGCGGCGCTCACGCTCGCGGGCCTGGCCGGCTACAGCCTGCCCCGCCTCCTGCGGCAGCTGTCCATCGACACCACCGCCTTCAGCCCCCTCCTGGCCACCGCCGTCATGGCCGCCGGCCTCACCCTGGTGGCGCTGTGCGTGCGCGGCGACCTGCTGTCGGGCAACCGCGTGGCCGAGTGGGCCCTGCGCCTGCTCCCGCTGGTGGCCCTGCAGGCGGCCGTCACCGACTGGCTGGGCGCGCAGCCCACCACCCCCACCACCTTCATCCTCCTGGCCGCCTGGTCGGGCGCGGTGGCGGCGAGGGCGTGGACGATCGCGCGGCCCCCGGCGGCGGCCCTCGGCACGGGTGCCGTGGGCTTCGCCCTGGCGGCCATGGCCCAGGCCAACCACCTCAAGCCCGAGGTGGTGGCGATCTCGTGGTTCCTGACCGCGCTGTGGATGATCTGGGCCGCCCGCCGTACTTCCGCCGGAGCCCAGGTGCCCTAGTGCGGGGCGAGCAGCTGCCCGAGCTCCTCCTCGACCTCCTGGGAGGCGACGAACAGCAGCTCGTCCCCGGCCTCCAGCGGATCGTCGGCCGACGGCACGAGCACGCGTCCCTCGCGCAGGATGGCCACGAGGGCCGAGTCGGTCGGCCACGGCACCGAGCCGGCGCGCTGGCCGACGACGGGGGCGTCCTCGGGCAGGGTGAGCTCGACGAGGTTGGCCTGGCCCTGGCGGAAGGTCATCAGCCGCACCAGGTCGCCGACGGAGACGGCCTCCTCGACGAGGGCGCTGAGCAGGCGCGGGGTCGACACGGCGACGTCGACGCCCCACGACTCGTTGAACAGCCACTCGTTCGACGGGTGGTTGATGCGCGCCACCACGCGCGGCACGCCGTACTCGGTCTTGGCCAGCAGAGACACGACGAGGTTGACCTTGTCGTCGCCCGAGGAGGCGACGACGACGTGGCACGACGACAGCCCGGCCTCGTCGAGCGAGGAGATCTCGCACGCGTCGGCGAGCAGCCATTCGGCGCGCGGCACCGTGTCGATCTTGATGGCCTTGGGGTCGATGTCGATGAGCAGGACCTCGTGGCCGTTCTCCAGGAGTTCGGCGGCGATGGAGCGCCCGACGGCCCCCGCACCGGCGATCGCGACGCGCATCAGTGACTCTCCTCGGGTACGGCGACCAGCACCTTGTTGATCCGGTCCATGTCGTTCTCGTCGGCGATCACGTGCAGGACGTCGCCCTCCTGGACCACGGTGTCGTTCTTGGTGACCAGCGCCTCGCCCATGCGGTTGAGGAAGGCCACGCGGGCGCCCGCCGCGTCCTCCACGTCGGTCACCTTCGTCCCGATCCAGGCCGGGTTGACCGCGACCTCGGCGAGGATGACCTGGCCGGTCGGGTCGCGCCAGAGCGGCTCGGCGCCCTCGGGCAGGATGCGGCGCAGGATCTGGTCGGCGGTCCAGCGCACGGTGGCCACCGTGGGGATGCCCAGGCGCTGGTAGACCTCGGCGCGGCGGGGGTCGTAGATGCGCGCCACGACGTTGTCGACGCCGAAGGTCTCGCGCGCGACACGCGCGGAGATGATGTTGGAGTTGTCGCCGCTGCTGACCGCCACGTAGGCGGCAGCCGACTCGATGCCGGCCTCCTGCAGCACCTGGCGGTCGAAGCCGATGCCGGTGACCCTGCGGCCGCGGAAACCCGCGCGCAGGCGGCGAAAGGCCTGAGGATCCCGATCGATGATCGCGACCGAGTGGCCGTTGTCCTCGAGGATGTGGGCGATGGTCGACCCGACGCGCCCGCATCCCATAATCACGACGTGCATATGATCCCCAACCGGGTTGCCTCTCACTCAGCGTAATAGCATCTGGTTACGTGGCGAAGGTAACCGACCTTGTGAAGCGCGTGCTCGTCGGGCGCGCCCTCCGGAGTGGGCAGCTTCACGAGCAGCTGCTCCCCAAACGTATCGCGTTGCCCGTCTTCGCCAGTGACGCACTCTCCTCCGTGGCGTACGCGCCGCAGGAGATCCTGGTCATCCTGTCGCTTGCCGGCGTCGCGTTCTACCACTACAGCCCGTTCGTCGCGATCGCGGTGGTCGTGGTCATGCTGACGGTGGTGGCCTCCTACCGGCAGAACGTGCACGCCTACCCCAGCGGCGGCGGCGACTACGAGGTGGCCACCGTCAACCTCGGGCAGAACGCCGGCCTCACGGTGGCCAGCGCGCTGATGGTCGACTACGTGCTCACCGTCGCGGTGTCGGTCGCCAACGGCGTCGACTACGTGGGCGCGACCATCCCGTACGTCGCCGAGCACAAGCCGACCGTCGCCATCGTCATCGTCGTCCTGCTCACCGTGGTCAACCTGCGCGGCATCCGCGAATCCGGCGTGGCCTTCGCCATCCCGACCTACGCCTTCATGATCGCGGTTCTCGGCATGGTCGGCTGGGGCGCCTTCAAGTACCTCGCGCTCGGCGAAGAGCTGCGCGCGCCGACCGCCGACTACGACATCATCGCCGAGCAGACGAACCTGACCTCGTTCGCCGCCGCCTTCCTGATCCTGCGCGCCTTCTCCTCCGGCTGCGCGGCCCTGACCGGTGTCGAGGCGATCAGCAACGGCGTGCCCGCCTTCCGCAAGCCCAAGTCGAAGAACGCCGCCACCACGCTGCTCATGATGGGCCTGGTCGCGGTCACCATGTTCGGCGGCATCATCTCGCTCGGCCTGGTGTCGGGGGTGAAGGTCTCCGAGCATCCGGCGCAGGACGTGCTGATCGACGGGCAGCTCGCCGGACCCGGCTACTACCAGCAGCCGATCATCTCCCAGGTGGCCGACGCCGTCTTCGGCGGCGGCTCCCTGCTGTTCGTGATCATCTCCGTCGTGACGGCGCTCATCCTGTTCCTGGCCGCCAACACCGCCTTCAACGGCTTCCCCGTGCTCGGCTCGATCCTGGCGCAGGACCGCTTCCTCCCGCGCCAGCTCCACACGCGCGGCGACCGGCTGGCCTTCTCCAACGGCATCATCATCCTGGCCGCCGCGGCCTGCCTGCTGCTGTGGGGCTTCCAAGCGGACGTGTCGAAGCTGCTGAACCTGTACATCGTGGGCGTGTTCGTGTCCTTCACGCTCAGCCAGACCGGCATGGTGCTGCACTGGACGCGCCACCTGAAGACCGAGACCGACCCGCGCGTGCGCTTCCAGATGCAGCGCTCGCGGGTGATCAACGCCTTCGGCGCCGTCATGACCGGCGTGGTGCTGGCCGTCGTGCTGCTCACCAAGTTCATGGTCGGCGCCTGGATCGTCTGCCTGGCGATGCCGGTGCTCTTCCTGATGATGAAGGGCATCAGGCACCACTACGACAACGTCGCCAAGGAGCTGCAGCTCGACGACGACTACGACCCGGCCATGCTGCCCTCGCGCACCCACGCCATCGTGCTCGTGTCGAAGGTCCACAAGCCGACCATGCGCGCCCTGGCCTACGCCCGCGCCGCCCGGCCCTCGGTGCTGGAGGCCGTCACCGTCAACTCCGAGGGCTCCAGCGAGCTGAGCGCCGAATGGGACAGGCTGGGGATCCCGGTGCCGCTCAAGACACTCGACTCGCCTTACCGCGAGATCACCCAGCCGATCCTCGACTACGTCAAGAACCTGCGCAAACGTTCGCCCCGCGACGTGGTGGCCGTCTACATCCCCGAATACGTGGTCGGCCACTGGTGGGAACACCTGCTCCACAACCAGAGCGCCCTGCGGCTGAAGGCCCGCCTGCTGTTCAAGCCGGGCGTCATGGTCATCAGCGTGCCATGGCAGCTGCACTCCTCCGACCGCCTGCGCGGACGCCGCGAGCCCTTCGCCCCCGGGGCCGTACGGCGTGCTCCCAAGCCCTAAGCTGGAACGATGGATCTCGAACTGACCGTCGGCCCGGTCGCCCACGGCGGCTGGTGCGTGGCGCGCCACGACGGACGGGTCGTCTTCGTACGGCACGCGCTTCCCGGTGAGCGGGTCATCGCCAAGATCACCGAGGAGACCACCCGCTTCCTGCGCGCGGACGCCGTCGAGATCCTCGACGCCTCACCCGACCGCGTCGTGCCGCCCTGCCCCTTCGCCGGGCCCGGCCGCTGCGGCGGCTGCGACTGGCAGCACGCCTCCCTGCCCGCCCAGCGCGACCTCAAGGCCGCCGTGGTGGAGGAGCAGCTGCAACGCCTCGCGGGCATCACCAGGAAGGTCCTGGTCGAGGAGGTGCCCGGCGCGCCCGACGGCCTCGGCTGGCGCACCCGCGTGCAGTTCGCCGCCCGGCCAGACGGCACGCTCGGCCTGCGCAGGCACCGCTCCCACGACGTCGAGCCGATCGACGCCTGCCTGATCGCCCACCCCGAGGTCGAGGCGGTCGGCGTCCTGGCCCACACCTTCAGGGGCGCCGCCGGCGTCGAGGTCATCGCCGCCTCGGGCGGCGAACACGCCGTCGTCGTCCGCCCCAAGCCGCGCCGCACGGTCGCGGTGCCCGCGCTCGACGCCTCCATCCTCGTCGACCAGGGCAAGGGCCGCACCGAACCCCGCCACGGCTCGGGCCTGCTGCACGAACGGGTCGACGACCGCGAGTTCCAGGTGACCGGCAGCGGCTTCTGGCAGGTCCACCCGGGCGCCGCCGAGACCCTGCTCGACGCCGTCATGACGTACGGCGCGCCGGAGCCGGGGGAGTGGGCGCTCGACCTGTACTGCGGCGTCGGCCTGTTCACCGCCTCGCTCGCCGAAGCCGTGGGCCCCGACGGCGCCGTGCTCGGCATCGAGACCGACGCCACCGCCGTCCGAGACGCCAGGCGCAACCTCCGCGACCTGCCCCAGGCCCAGGTCGAGCGGGGCAGGGTCGAGGAGGCGCTCGACCGGTTCGACATCGAGCGGGCCGACCTGGTCGTGGTCGACCCGCCACGCTCGGGGCTCGGACGCGAGGTCGTCGACCGGATCGCGGGGCTGCGGGCCTCACGGGTGGTGTACGTGTCATGCGACCCGGCGACGCTGGCGCGCGACCTGGCGTGGTTCGACGAGCGAGGGTACGCGCTGGCGGACCTGCGGGCGTTCGACGCGTTCCCGATGACGCATCACGTGGAGTGCGTGGCGCTGCTCGTCGCCGCCTAGTACGGCACGTACTTGTCGATCGAGCCGACGGTGTTGCTGCTGCCGTCGGTGAGGTAGATGCGGAAGCAGGCCTTCGGGGAGACGACCGTGGAGATCGTCTTGGTCGAGTTCGCGGCGATGTCGCCGTACCAGTTGATGACCCGGCTGCCGTTGGCGGCATTCGGGTCGCACTTGGTGGCCGCCCGCCGGTAGAGCTTGATGCCGGCGTTCTTCAGGCCGTACTTGTTGGAGTTGATGACGGAGGCCTTCGCGGTGCAGGTGGCGTAGGTGTAGGTGATCCTGAGGCTCAGCCCGCCGCCGATGCCCGAGGTCTTGGAGACGGCCGCGTAGTCGCCTGAACCGCAGGCCGCGTGCGCGGGGGCGGCCAGGCTGATGGTGGCGGTGGCGGCGATCACGGTGACCGACGCCATGGAGAACAGGGACTTGATGCGCATGAACTGCTCCTCCGCTGGGAGATTCTCCTCAATTCGGGTCGGAATTGTCCCGAATGAGGCGAAGGTAGCAATCCATGGGTATGTCGTCGGTATGTCGCCTCAGAGCCAGCCCATCCGCTGGGCCGTACGGATGGCCTCGAGCCGGTTCTGGGCGTTGAGCTTGGTCATCGCGCTCGACAGGTAGTTGCGCACCGTGCCCTCGGTCAGGTGCAGCTCCGCGGCGATCTTGGCGATGGCCGCGCCGTCGCCGGCCATGCGCAGCGCGTCGGTCTCGCGGTCGGTCAGCGGGCTGTCGCCCGCCGTCATGGCGGCGGCGGCCAGGTCGGCGTCGAGGTAGCGCCCGCCGCCGTGCACCTTGCGGATGGCCATGGCCAGCTCTTCGGCCGAGGCGTCCTTGCCGAGGAAGCCGCTGACCCCGGCGGCCATGGCGCGGCGCAGGTAGCCGGGGCGGCCCAGGCTGGTCAGGATCACGATCTTGGCCTGGCCGCTGATGCGCTCGGCGGCGGTCAGACCGTCCATGCCGGGCATCTCGATGTCGAGCACCGCGACGTCGGGCGTGTGCTCGGCGACCGCGGCGACCACCTCGTCGCCCCGGCCCACCTGGGCGACGACCTTGATGCCGTCCTCGAGGTCGAGCAGGGCGGCGATGGCGCCGCGGATGAGGTGCTCGTCGTCGGCGAGCAGGACCCGGATCACGCCGGCACCGTCGCTCTGAACAGGCCGGGCTCGGCGCTGACGGTGCCGCCGGCCGCGCTCACCCGGGCGGCCAGCGCTTCGAGGCCCTGCCAGGTGCTGCCGTCGTTCGACATCTCCAGGACTCCACCTTCGATCGTGATGACGCACCTCTTCACGGTGCCCTGCTGCAGGATGGTCGTGGCGCCCTCGCGCACGGCCGTGGCCAGCAGCGTACGGCTCTGCGGCGACAGATCCGCCGTCGAGGCGCGCACGATGCACACCACGTCCGCCGCCTCCAGTACGGCACGCACGCTGGACAGGGTCTCGTCCAGGTCCAGGGCGCGGTAGTTCTGCACCGTCTCGCGCACCTGCTTGAGCGAGCTCCTGGCCCGGTCGCGCACCTCGAACATCTCCTGCCTGGCCGCCTCCCTGTCGGGGTTCTCGGCGGCGACGAGGCTGGTGGCCGAGATCTCGGCCAGGCTCTGGCCGAGCAGCGCGTTCAGGTCCTTGGCCAGCCGCAGCCGCTCCTCCGACACCGCCAGCCTGGCCTTGGCCTCCTCGCCGTCGTGGGCCTCGAGGGCGACCTTCCACAGCGCCTGGTTGGCGATCGTGGCGCCGACGAAGAACACCACGAGCATGAGCATGACCAGCATGGCCTGCAGAGCGAACTCGGGCGCGAGCAGCGCCATGGCCACGCCCGACGCGGCCACGACGCCGGCGGAGGCGAGGACGGTGGTCCGTCTGCGGACGAAGGGCGCCAGCATCGCCAGCCACATCGGGGCCGCCACGAACACGGCCGTCGCCGACAACGCCAGGGCGATCACACCGGAGACCGTCAGGAGGAGCGTGGGTCGCCGCCCTCCCGCCATCATGATGCGGAAGGGGCGCGTGCCCAGCGCGAACAGGACCACGCAGAGCACCGAGCCCGCCACGGCGAGCGCCAGGGGGTAACCCTCGCCCGTCATCACGACCAGCTGCGCGATGCCCAGGAAAGCGGCGAGCATGAGGAAGTCGTAGGAGTAGGCCATCAGCCAGCGGATCTTGTCGAGGCGGCCGGCCTTGCGGCGGATCATGCGGGCACCGTCGCCGTCAGCAGGAACTCGTCGCGTCCCACGGGATGGGCGTCCAGGGAGCCGCCGGCCACGGAGATGCGCTCGGCCAGGCCGTGCAGCCCGCTGCCGCCCGCCTGCGCCGCGTGCCGTACGCCGTCGTTGCGGATCTCCAGGCGCCCGGCGTCGAGCCGGATGTGGCAGCGGGTGGCGCTGCTGTGCTTGAGGATGTTGGTGGTGCCCTCGCGCACCACCCAGGCGAGCAGGGCGCGCGAGGCCGCGGGCAGCTCCGCCGTACGGGCTTGGACCAGGCAGTCGGCGCCCACGCCCGCCAGCGCGGCGCGGGCCTGGTCGAGCTCCTCCTCCAGGTCCAGCGCGCTCAGGCCGGTCGCGGTGACGTGCAGCTGGCTGAGCGCCTCGCCGGCCAGGCGGTGCAC
This sequence comes from Nonomuraea sp. NPDC050663, assembly GCF_044456985.1. NCBI lineage: Bacteria > Bacillati > Actinomycetota > Actinomycetes > Streptosporangiales > Streptosporangiaceae > Nonomuraea > Nonomuraea sp. NPDC050663. The sequence goes on along the minus strand of NZ_JBITGL010000010.1, from coordinate 7,217 downwards.
CTGGAGCATCTCCTCGGCCGAGCCGAGCTTGGCGGCCAGCTCGCTGCGCAGCGACAGCAGGACGAGGCTACGCCCGAGCAGGTCGTGCAGGTCCCGCGAGAAGCGCAGGCGTTCCTCGGCCACGGCCAGGCTGGCCTTGGCCTCCTTGCTCTCGTAGGCCTCGCGGATGGTGCGCCAGAGCCACAACCACAGCCACATCCCGTACACCATGACGACGGCCATGATCGTGCTGAGCGTCAGCAACCACCACCAGGCCTCGCCGGTGCGCAGGTGCATGACGACGGTGAACAGGCCGACCATGACGGCCCCGATCGCCAGCGTCACGCGCAGCCTGAGGAACAGCCCGACGGCGCTGAGCATGAACCACGGCAGGATGTCCCAGGACGCCGCGCCGTACCCGTCGGCGGGGAACAGCAGTGTCACCGCCAGGGACGCCGCGGTCATCAGGGCGAGCAGGGCGACGGGCGCGGGCTTGTTGTCGAAGGCGGCCCTGAGTGTCCAGGGGAAGCCCGCGTAGACGAGCAGCTGGAGCACACCCGCGACCAGTGCCTGGGCGGGGGTGACCTGCTTCAGCGCCAGGAGCGTGAGGAGGTTGATGAGGGAGGCGATCGCGACGAAGGCGATCACCGCGTCCATCCAGTACACGAGGATCCTGCGCGCCACGTGCGGGCGTGCTGCCACCTCATGCCCTCCTAAGTCCGCCTGTTGTCGGACTTATCCTACCCGTCAGCTGCGGGTCCGCCGCAGAATCCCCGTCACGGCCGTCGCCGGTACGGCACCGCGCAACGACAACCACGCGAGCCCGTGACGCGCGGCGAAAATCGTGAGCTTGCGCGCGTCGAGACTGCTCATGTCGCCGGGCGCGACCAGCACCGCCGTCACCGCCATGCGTCGCCAGGCCGTCGCGGGATCCGTGAGGCGCTGCGACACGGCGATCTGGCGCTGTGCCGTACGCAGGGCCTCGGCCAGCCGCTGCATGCGGCCCGCCGGGGCCGTCTGCGGCTCGATCGGCGCCAGCAGGTTGACCGTGTCGACCACCGCGCCCGCGTCGTGGGTGGCCTTCAGTACGGCTGCCGCCTTGTCGAGGGGCAGGCTGAAGGTCACGTGCAGGGGTCTTTGCCGCTGCATGAGCCGGATCGCCCGGGCGCGGCGCGCCGTCGTGACAGGATCGCCGTCATCGGCCTCGAAGTCGGCGTGCGTCGCCCCGACGGCGTCGAGGGCATCGCGGTAGGCCTGGGCGAGCTGGAGCGGCTTGCGGCAGGTCGCGGCCAGGTCGCGCCCGCCCGGCCCGCCGAAGGCCAGCAGGGCGTCGCCGCCCTCGGAACGCAGCCGCGTCAGGCGGTTGGCGACCGGATTGCCCGCCGGGTCGAGCTGCCCGCTCCACTTCGGCGAGCAGCCGTCAGGGGCGGCGACGATGTGGCCCAGCAGGTACCAGCGCACCCCCGTGCGCTGCGCGTGGTCGGGCAGGTTCAGATCGGGCGAGCGCGCGGTGTTGACGTAGGAGACGAACGTGGTCGGATCCCTGCGCTGCGACGGCGTGGGCGTCGAGGTGACCGCCACCGGCTGCCGGTCGGCCGCCCGCGCCGAGTCCTCAGGCTCGCGCTCGGGAGCCGCCGTGGTCGGGAGCAGCCAGACGGCCGTTCCCGTAGCCGCCGCCAGCGTCAGCGCGGCCAGGATGGAGACGGAGCGGGGCAGGGTGCCCGGCGCTCTACGATGCTCCGACATGCGCCACCCCCCGTGGTGGATTGATTACGGAGAGCATGGATGGTGAACCCTAGCAAGTGATCGCCGCAATGCGCCCGGATAATGTGAAAACATGAAGTTGAGGATCTTCACCGAGCCCCAGCAGGGCGCTTCGTACGACGACCTGCTCACAGTCGCCCAGGCCTCGGAGCGGCTGGGATTCGACGCCTTCTTCCGTTCCGACCACTACCAGCGGATCGGCGCCGGAGACCCCGGTCCCGGCTCCACCGACGCGTGGATCACCCTGGCGGGCCTGGCCCGCGAGACCTCCACCATCAGGCTCGGCACCCTCGTCACCCCCGCCACCTTCCGGCTGCCCGGCCCGCTGGCCATCAGCGTCGCCGGCGTCGACCAGATGAGCGGCGGGCGCGTGGAACTGGGCCTCGGCACCGGCTGGTTCGACGACGAGCACGCCGCCTACGGCATCCCCTTCCCGCCGCTGGGCGAACGTTTCTCGAAGTTCGAGGAGCAGCTGGAGATCATCAGGGGGCTGTGGGCCGCCGACAAGCCGTTCTCCTACGACGGCGTGCACTACCGGCTCGTCGACTCGCCCGCGCTGCCCAAGCCCGCGCAGCGGCCCGGGCCGCCGATCATCATCGGCGGCGTCGGCTCCACGCGCACCCCGCGCCTGGCCGCGACCCACGCCGACGAGTACAACGTGCCGTTCAGGCCGCTCGACGTGACCGGCGAGGCTTTCGAGCGGGTACGGCAGGCGGCTGCCGGGCGGTCGCTCGTCTACTCGGCAGCGCAGACCGTGGCCGTCGGGCGCGACGAGGCCGAGGTCGAACGGCGGGCCGCGGCCACCGGGTACACCGCCGAGGCGCTGCGGCGCGACGGGCTGGCGGGCACGCCAGAGGAGGTGCTCGACAAGATCGGGCGGCTCGGCGAGCTCGGGGCTTCGCGGGTGTATCTGCAGGTGCTCGATCTGGGGGATCTGGAGCACTTGGAGCTCATCGCGGCGGAAGTGCTTCCGCGGGTGTGATGCCGCGCTTTCTCCGGCTGTGGCGGGGTTCCTGGGAGCCGGTTATCCACAGCCGGAGAAACGCGGTGGCTCGCCTCCGGGCCGGTCGTGCAGACTGTTCCCCGTGTTGCTGACGATCACGACCACCCTGACCCCTGCCACCGACCTGGGCTTTCTCCTGCACAAGCATCCCGACCGGGTGCAGGAGTTCAGCCACGCGTTCGGCACGGCCACGGTCTTCTACCCGGAGGCCTCCGAGCAACGCTGCACCGCGGCGCTGATGCTCGAGGTCGACCCGGTCAGGCTGGTCCGCACGCGCAGCCACGGCTCACCCGACTTCAGCCTGTCGCAGTACGTCAACGACCGGCCCTACGCCGCCTCCTCGCTGCTGGCGGTGGCGCTCGGCGACGTCTTCCGCACCGCGCGGGCCGGGCGCTGCAACGCCCGCCCGGAGCTGGCGGCTCAGGCTCTTCCGCTGGAGATCTCCCTGCCCGCGCTGCCGTGCCGCGGCGGGCCCGAGCTGGCCCACCGGCTCTTCGAGCCGCTGGGGTGGGAGGTGGAGGCCACTGCCGTGCCCCTCGACGACGCCTTCGCCTCGTGGGGCGACTCCCGCTACGTGACGCTCACGCTGCGCGGCTCCGTGCGGCTGGCCGACGCGCTCAACCATCTGTATGTGCTGCTGCCGGTGCTTGACGACTCCAAGCACTACTGGATCGCGCCCGACGAGGTCGACAAGCTCGTGCGTGCCGGGGAGGGGTGGCTGGCCGGGCACCCCGAGCGTGGGCTGATCACCCGGCGATACCTGGGGCGGCGCTCGTCGCTCGCCAGGACCGCGCTGGCGCGGCTCGCCGAGCTGGGCGACGAGGTGGAGGAGGCGCTGGAGCCGGCGGTCGCCGAGGAGGCGGCCGCGGGGGAGACGGCCCTGGACGAGGTGCTGGCGAGCGAGACGCTTGCGTCAGGTGACGCCGACGCCGATGCCCGATCCTCGGCGGAGGCCGATGCTCGGTCCTCGGGTGACGCCGGTGCCGGTGCTCGGCCCTCGGCTGGCCCCGGCGCCGTGCCCTCGGAGCCCGTGCACGAAGACCGTGCCGAGGAGCCCTCGGGCAAGCCCACCCCCCTCAACACCCTCCGCCGCGAGGCGGTCCTGGCCACCCTCGCCGACCTCGGCGCCACCAGCGTCATCGACCTCGGCTGCGGCGGCGGCGAACTGGTCGGCGCCCTGCTCTCCCGCCCCCGCTTCACCCGGGTCACCGGCACCGACGTCTCCCCCCTCGCCCTGACCATCGCCGCCCGCAAGCTGAAGCTCGACCGCATGCCCGACGCCAAGCGCGCCAGGCTCACCCTCTTCCAGTCGGCCCTCACCTACACCGACAAGAGGTTCACCGGCTACGACGCGGCCGTCCTCATGGAGGTCGTCGAACACGTCGACCCGCCTCGGCTGACGGCACTGGAGCGCGTGGTGTTCGGCCACGCCAAACCGCAGCACGTCATCGTCACCACCCCCAACATCGAGTACAACGTGCGCTACGAGTTCCTCACCGGCCTGCGCCACAACGACCACCGCTTCGAGTGGACCAGACAGGAGTTCGCCGCGTGGGCCGAGCAGACCGCCACGCAGTACGGCTACAGCGTGCGCTACGCCCCCGTGGGCGAACCGGACCCCGACCTGGGTCCACCCACCCAGATGGCGATCTTCACCCTTGGCCCGGCGAAGGAGGGCTCCGATGACTGAGGTACGTGTTCCCGAGCTCTCGCTCGTCGTCCTGGTCGGCGTGTCCGGCAGCGGCAAGTCCACCTTCGCCGCCAGGCACTTCAAGCCGACCCAGGTCATCTCCTCCGACTACTGCCGCGGCCTGGTCGCCGACGACGAGAACGACCAGGCGGCCACCCCGGCGGCCTTCGACCTGCTGCACCACATCGTCGGCATCCGCCTCGGCCGCGGCCTGCTCACCGTCGTCGACGCCACCAACGTCCAGTACTCCGCGCGCAAGAGCCTCATCGACCTGGCCAAACGGCATGACGTGCTGGTCGACGCCATCGTCCTCGACGTGCCGGAGGAGGTGGCGATCGCCCGCAACGAGTCCCGGCCCGACCGCGACTTCGGCGCAGGCGTGGTCATCCGCCAGCGCAAGGACCTGCGACGCTCGCTCAGCAAGATCAACCGGGACGGCTTCCGCAAGGTCCACGTGCTGCACGGCCTGGACGAGATCGAGTCGGCCACGATCGGCTACGACCTGGCGTGGTCGAACAAGAAGCACCTGACGGGACCGTTCGACATCGTCGGCGACATCCACGGCTGCCGCTCGGAGCTGCAGACGCTGCTGTCGACGCTCGGCTGGCAGCCGGGCAGGGAGATCGACGGCCGCTGGGAGCCGGGCACCGAGATCAACGGCACCTGGCACCCAGCCACGGCCGACCCCACCGCGGCCGACTCCACCACGTCGGTCTCCAGCCCCGCCCCCGCCTCCGCCCCGGTGCCCGCAGACCACCCTCGCCCCGAGGTGCGCTGGGTCGATGCGCGTCACCCCGACGGTCGCACCGCCGTCTTCGTCGGCGACCTCGTCGACCGCGGCCCCGACACCCCCGGCGTCCTGCGCCTCGTCATGTCCATGGTCGAAGCCGGCCGCGCCATCTGCGTCGCCGGAAACCACGAGCAGAAACTCGTCCGAGCACTCAACGGCCGCAAGGTCAGGGTCGCCCACGGCCTCCAGGAGTCCCTCGACCAGCTGGCAGCCGCCGACGAGACTTTCGTCGCGCGCGCCCGCACCTTCATGGACGGCCTGCTCAGCCACTACCAGCTCGACGGCGGCAACCTGGTCGTCGCGCACGCGGGCCTCAAGGAGGCCTACCACGGCCGCGCCTCGGGCCGCGTGCGCAGCTTCGCCCTCTACGGCGACACGACCGGCGAGACCGACGAGTACGGCCTGCCGATCCGCTACCCCTGGGCGGAGGAGTACCGAGGCAGGGCGATGGTCGTCTACGGCCACACCCCCACGATCGAGCCGACCTGGATCAACAACACCATCTGCCTCGACACGGGCGCCGTGTTCGGCGGCAGCCTCACGGCCCTGCGCTACCCGGAGAAGGAACTGGTCTCCGTCCCCGCCGAGCAGGTCTGGTACGAATCGGTCAAACCCCTGAGCGCCCCCGGCTACCGAGACCCGGGCACGCTCGACATCGGCGACGTCCAGGGCACCCGCCACATCGAGACCCGCTTCCTCAGCAGGGTCAAGATCCCCGAGGAGAACGCCGCCTCGGCCCTGGAGGTCATGAGCCGCTTCGCGGTCGACCCGCGCTGGCTGCTCTACCTGCCGCCCACCATGGCCCCGCCGGAGACGTCCAAGCTCGACGGCTACCTGGAGCACCCGCACGAGGCGTTCGAGGAGTTCGCCGCAGCGGGCGTGAGGGAGGTCGTGTGCGAGGAGAAGCACATGGGCTCGCGCGCGATCGCCGTCCTGGCCAGGACCCCGGAGGTGGCCGCCGCCCGCTTCGGGATCACCGACGGCTCGACCGGCTCGGTTTTCACCCGCACGGGCAGGCCGTTCTTCGCCGACCTCGCACCCCTCGTCGACCGGCTCCGTGAGGCATGCGAGCCGCTGTGGAAGGCGCTCGACTCCGACTGGGTGATGCTCGACTGCGAGCTGCTGCCGTGGTCGGCCAAGGCGATGGAGCTGATCCGCTCCCAGTACGCCTCGGTGGGCGCCGCCTCGCGCACCGCCCTCCCGGCGGCGCTGTCGGCCCTCACCACGGCGGCCGGGCGCGGCCTGGATGTGGGCGAGCTGATAGACCGCACCCGACGCCGAGACTCCAACGCTGCCCTGTTCCGCGCCGCATATGCACGCTACTGCTGGCCGGTCGACGGGCTCGAGGGCGTACGGCTCGCGCCGTTCCAGATCCTGGCCTGCGAGGGGCGCGCCACGGCGCTGGAGCCACACGCCTGGCACCTGTCCACGCTGGGCACGCTCGACCACCCGCTCATCGCCCAGACGCGGCACCTGTTCGTCTCGCTCGACTCCCAGGAGTCGCGCGAGGAGGCCACCGCGTGGTGGGAGGCGATGACGGCCGCAGGCGGGGAGGGCATGGTGGTCAAACCCGCCGAACACACCCCGGGGCGCATCCAGCCGGGCGTCAAGGTGCGCGGGCGGGAGTACCTCCGCATCATCTACGGGCCCGACTACACCGAGTCGCTCGACCTGCTGCGGCGGCGGTTCCTCGGCAAGAAGCGCTCGCTCGCCCTGCGCGAGCACGCTCTCGGCCTGGAGGCGCTGTCGCGGCTGGCCGACGGGGAGGCGCTCTGGCGCGTCCACGAGCCGGTGTTCGGCGTCCTGGCCCTGGAATCGGAGCCGGTCGACCCCCGCCTCTGACGACCACCGTCGCGGGGGGGGGGGGGGGGGGCCCCCCCCCCCCCCCCCCCCCCCCGGCCCCCCCCCCCACCCCCCCCCCCCCCCCCCCCCCCCCCCCCGGGGGGGGGGGCCCGGCCCCCGGGGGGGGCCCCCACCCCCCCCCCCCCCCC
>NZ_JBITGL010000009.1:284736-400433 GCF_044456985.1 Nonomuraea sp. NPDC050663 | reverse complement strand
CATCTGCTCCTCCGACCGCGATCACGGCCCCCACTTCGCGCCGGGGCGCGGGGGGGCGGGGGGGGGGGGGGCGGCGGGGGGGGGGGGGGGGGGGGGGGGGGGGGGGGGGGCCCCCCGCCCCCCCCCCGCGCCAGCAGGTTCTCGGTGTGCGAGCAGTCGAAGCCCGGCCGGTCGAACCTCGGGGCCTCCTCGCCGAGCACGCCGGCGAAGGGGGCCAGCGGGCCGGCGTCCCCCTGGTCCAGGACGGCCCGCCGCCAGCGGGGCCAGGGCACCAGCTCCGCCCCCAGGGCGGCGGCGATGCCCGCGTAGGAGATCGTGGCGGCGTTGAAGTAGTGGTAGGCGCCCTCGTGGCCGCCCGCGATCAGGTGGGCGATCCCGGCGGCGACGTGGTCCACCGGCGCCAGGTCCTCCTCGTGTTCCAGGTCGGGCACCATGCCGAGCTGGAGGCAGGTGACGAGCAGGCGGCTGAAGTAGTCGCCCGCGTTGCCCCGGCCGGTGACGCTGTGGCCGGTGACGCGGGCCGGGCGGTGCACCGACACGCGCGCCCCGGCCTGCCCTGCGTGCCTGACCAGGCGGTCGGCCACCCACTTGCTCATGTCGTAGCCCGTGCCGAGGCCCGCCGGGTCGTCGGGCGGGTCGGCCTCGGTGACCTTCTGGTCCCGGTGGGCGGTGCCGAGGAAGACGCCGAGCGTGGAGACCAGGTGCAGGTCGGCTCCGCCGAGCGCGGCCAGGCGCAGCGCGGCCAGCGTGCCGCCCACGTTGGCGGGGCGCAGGCGCTCGAAGCTCTCGGCGAAGTTGACGCGCCCGCCGTTGTGGCAGATCACGTCGACCATTGCGGCCAGGGCGGCGAAGGCCGCCTCGTCCAGGCCGAACCGTTCGGCGGTGAGGTCGCCGGGCAGCCCGGTCAGCCGCCGGGGGTCGGTGGCCAGGCCGTAGGCGCGCCGGTTGGCCACGACCCGCTCGACGGCTTGTTCCGGATCGGCGGCTCTGACCAGGCACAGGAGGGTGGCGTCGGTCCTGGCGAGCAGCTCCTCGACGAGGTGGGCGCCGAGGAATCCGGTGGCGCCGGTGAGCAGGATGGTGCCGGTCCCGGCGCGGGGCCGTCCCTTGCCGTACGGCGCGCGGAACGCCCCGGCCAGCTCCTGCGGGAGCGCGGCGTGGGCCTCCAGGTCCGGCGTCTGCTCCGGCAGCGCGCCGCGTTCGATCAGCGCGGCCAGCTCCGCCAGGTCGGCGGTCTCCAGGACGGCACGCAGCGGCAGCTCCACGCCGAACTCCCGCCGGATCTCGGTGACGATCTTGGCGGCCAGCAGCGAGTGGCCGCCCACGGCGAAGAAGCCGTCGTTCCTGCCCACCTCGGGCACGTCCAGCACCCGCTTCCAGACCTCCGCCAGGCGCCGCTCGGTGCCGCCGCGCGGCGGGGTGCGGCCGGGGGTGTCGGGCGCCTCCGGCAGCGCCGAGTGGTCGATCTTGCCGTGGGCGGTGAGCCGGATGGCCTCCACCGGGACGATCACGCCGGGCACCAGGTGGCCGGGAAGTCTGGCCCGCAGGAAGCGCCGCAGCTCCTCGGGGTCGTCCGCGCCTGCCACGTAGGCGACCAGGCGGTCGTGCGCGGCTGTCACCACGCTGTCGGTCACCCCCGGGTAGGCGGCGACGGCCTGCTCGATCTCGGCGGGCTCGATCCGGTGGCCTCTGACCTTGACCTGGCGGTCGCGGCGGCCGTGGAACTCGATCGAGCCGTCGGGCCGCATCCTGGCCAGGTCGCCGGTGCCGTACATCCTGGCCCCGGGAGGTCCCGACGGGTCGGGGACGAACGCCGCCGCGGTGAGCGCGGGCTCGCCCAGGTAGCCGCGGGCCAGGCAGTCGCCGCCCAGGAACAGCTCTCCGACGGCGCCGCGCGGGACGGGTCTGCCGTGCCGGTCCTGGATGCGGGCCCTGACGTGCGGGAGCGGGGTGCCGATCGGGACGCGTCCCAGGCGGGTCAGGTCGTCGCCGCCGCGCATCCAGTGCGTGGTCGCGCAGACGGTGGCCTCGGTGGGGCCGTAGTGGTTGACCAGGTCGCAGCGGCCCCCGGTGAGGCGTTGCCAGGTGCGGGCGTCCTGGGCGCGCACCTCCTCGCCGCCGACCATCACGAGCGTGACGGGCCAGTCGCCGGGGACGCCCTCGTCGGCCAGGTCCGCCACCCAGCGCCGCCAGAGCGACGCGGCGGTGTCCACGGCCGTGATGCGGTGCTCGCGGCAGAAGGCGAGCAGTTCCCGGCCGTCGAGCCTGGCCGGTTCGGGATGGGTCACCAGGGCCGCGCCCGAGGTGAGCACCGGGAAGACGTCGCCCACGGAGGCGTCGAAGGTGAGCGGGGGGAGCATGAGGACCCGCTGGCCCTCGGCGAAGCCGTGGACCTCGCGGAAGGAGCGGGTGAGGGCGGAGAGCGTGCGGCGGGTGACCATGACGCCCTTGGGGGCGCCGGTGGAGCCGGAGGTGTAGATCACGTAGGCGAGGCCGGGGGTTCCGGTCGCGGTGTTCGCGGGCAGGGGCTCCACGGTCAGCCCCGGGTGGACCACCGCCGCCGCGCCGGCGCGGGCCAGGAGCTCGGTGAGGCGGGCGGGCGGGTGCGTGGGGTCGAGCGGCAGGTAGGCGGCGCCGGCGCGGAGGATGCCGACGATGGCGATCACCGCGTCGGTGCCGGTGGGCAGGGCCATCCCGACGACGGCGCCCTCGTGCCCGATCAGCGGTCGCAGCCGCCCGGCGAGGTCGTCGGCGCGGGCGAGCAGCCGGCCGTAGGTGACGACGCCGTCGGCGTCGATGAGCGCGGGCGCGTCGGGCCGGGTGCGGGCCTGGGCGGCGATCTCGGCCACGACGTCGGGCGTCCGCGTGAGGAGTGCGCCGCCGCTGGAGCTCTCGTCCGGCGTGAGCGCCTGGCTGAGCGGCAGGTCCGGGGTGCCCAGGAGCGCGTCCAGGGCCTCCACCAGCTGCGCGGCGAGCACCGTCATCGACGGCTCGTCGAACAGGTCGGTGGCGTAGTCCAGGTGCAGCAGGAAGTCCTGTCCGGCGGAGGCCACGACCGTGAGGTCGAAGCGCGCCTCGGGGGCCGGCAGCCACCACGCCTCCCGGCGCAGGCCACCCGCCGGTTCGCGGGTGGCGGCGGCCTCCTCCACGAGCATGACCTGGAACAGCGGGTTGTGGCTGAGGTCCCTGGCTCCCGCCGCCAGCCCGACGACCTCGTCGAACGGGGTGGCCCGGTGATCGACGGCCCGCATGGCCACCTGGAAGGCCTGCTCGCGCACCTGGGCCAGGGTGGGGTCTCCGTCGAGGCGGAGCCGCAGGGCCAGGGTGTTGACGTACATGCCCACCGAGCGCTCCAGCTCGGGCAGGTCCCGGCCGTCGGCGGGGCAGCCGATGACCACGTCGTCCTGGCCGGCCAGCCGGCTCAGGGTGATCCCCAGCGCGGCAAGCATGATCGTGAACGTGGTGTCGCGCCCCGCGCGGGCGCTGTCCCGCAGGCGGGCGTGCTGGGCCGGGGTCAGCGTCACCGACACGCGGGCGCTCGCACCGCTGGGTACGGCAGGCCTGGGCCGGTCGGCGGGCAGGCTCAGCAGGGCGGGCGCGCCCGACAGCTCCGCGCGCCAGAATTCGCGCTCCCGCTCGCCGCCCCCCGACAGCTGGGCCGCGTAGTCGGGGAACTGCGTGCCGGGGCGCTCCAGGGTGGCGCCGTCGAGCAGGTCGTACAGCTCGGAGAAGAGCACGCCCATCGAGGCGCCGTCGCAGATGGCGTGGTGGGCGGCCAGGACGAACACGTGGTCGTCGGGCGCCAGGCGGACCAGGAGGGCGCGCAGCAGCGGCGGCTCGCCGGGGGGCATCGGGCGGGTGACGAAGGCGTCGGTGAGGGCGCGGGCCCCGGCTTCGCCGTCCGCCTCGGCCACCTCCAGGGGAGGCTCCACGGTCTCGTGCACGACCTGGACCGGTGCGGTGCCACCCTGCTCGCCACCCTGCTCGACGAGGGCGGTGCGGAGCGCTTCGTGGCGGGCGACGACCTCGCCGAGCGCCTGCCGTACCGCCTCCTCCCGGAGCTCGCCGCGCAGCCGCTCGCCCGCCCAGCACAGGTAGGCGCTGTAGTCCTGGCCCGCCTGCTGCAGGAAGCGGATGCGCTCCTGCGCCGGGGTCAGCGGCACGGGCACCCCCGGCGCCCGCCGCGGGATGGCGCCCGCGCCGCGGGCAGCCATCAGCCGGGCGATCGTCCCGGCGGGCAGCCTGCTCATCGCTCGCCCACCACCGCGGCGGGAAAGGCGTCGCGCAACCGGCCGGGGATCTGGTCGCCGAACCGGGCCTGGTAGGCCTCCAGGTGGGCGGGGTCACCGGCGAGGAAGGGCAGGTCGGTCGCGACCATGTGCCTGATGACCAGCATCGGCACCGGCGCGTGCAACGCCCGGAAGCCGGGGTTCCACAGCCCGGCCTTGGGCGGCGGCCCCGGGTGGAACTCGCCGATCATCAATCCGTCAGCCACATAGGTGTCCTTCAGCAGGCGCTGCGCCTCGTCGATCAGTTCCAGTCGTCCCGCCATGCCCGGCAGCAGCACCAGGATCGCGGCATGCACCGAGTCGGCGCGGCCGGGCGGGGCCAGGCTGGTGAACCACTCGCGATAGGGGTCCATGACGCCGGGCGATCCGGCGTCGTGGCCGGGCTCCACGGCCAGCCGGAACAGGCCGCGCTCCAGCGAGGCCTGGGTGTAGGGGCAGACCGGTCCGCGGCGTCCGAGGTCGGGGTGCGGCCGGCACAGGTACTCATGGGCCCAGGCGACGACCGCGCGCAACTCCGTGGCGTACTGCCGCACCAGCGGGTGCGGCGGCTCGTCCGCCTCGACGTCGGCCGGGTCGAAGAGCATCAGCGACGGATCGGTCGGATGCGTGATCATGTGGAGGTCCTCTCACGTCGGAACCGGCGCGCCGTGATGCCCTTGGCGGCCACGAGCGCGGCCACCAGCGCGGCCCCGGTCAGGCCCGCCGCGGCGGCCGCGATCCGCTCCTGCGTTCTGGCCCGGCGCAGAGCGTCGCCGTAGGGCACGGTGGTGTGGGAGACCAGGGTGTACAGCGGCACCCAGGCGTTGGGGAAGAGCCGGTGCAACTCCAGGTCCAGGCGTTTCCTGGCGACGGCGAGCGGTGATCGCACGCCGTCGCGCAGGTCGAAGAAGTTGCGCTCGGACAACTCGGCCAGCACGTCGGTGTGCGGGCGCCTGGCGCGCTCGTAGGCGGCGAAGGCCTCTGCGGGAGGGTGTTCGCTCAGGCAGCGGTCCAGGACGACGCAGTCCTCGAAGGAGGAGTTCATGCCCTGGCCGTAGAAGGGGTAGACGGCGTGGCAGGCGTCGCCGACGAGCACCACCCGGCCGTCGTGCTGCCAGGGCGAGGTCCTGACGGTGGTCAGGGTCGACATCTCGGCGGCGGCGAGCTGGTCCGGCAGGTCGGGGATGAGCGCGGTGAGCCCGGGCAGCTGCCCGGCGATCAGCGCGGCGGGGTCGCTGCCGTGGCGGGGCAGGAAGAGGGTGCAGGTCAGCGAGCCGTCGAGGTTGGGGTGGGCGACGGCCAGACCGCCGGAGCCCGGCCACAGGTGCAGCGCCTCGATCGGCAGCCCGGCGGAGGCCGGGATGGTCAGCTCCAGGTAGCCCCATTCGAGGTGGTCGCGCCGGAAGTTGCCCGCGAGCCTGCGGTGCAGGGCGGTCCTGACGACGGACGACGCCCCGTCGGCGCCGACCACGAAGTCCCCGCTGACCTGCCTGCCGGGCAGGGTGAGCGTGGCCGTGTCGGGGTCGACGGCCAGGCACGGGGTGTCGAAGGCGAGCCGTACGCCGCTCTGCTTCTCGGCGCGCTCGACCAGCAGCGAGGCGAGGCCGTCGCGGCGCACGGAGTGCAGGATCTGGTCGCGCGAGCGGCCGTACGGGTGGAAGGCCGGGGCCTTGCCCGGCAGGTGCACCATGCGGCCGCGCATCGGCACCGCCAGTTTCCTGACCTCCGCCCACAGTCCCGCGGCGCGCAGGGCCCGGATGCCGCGCGCGGAGACGCCCAGGTTGATGGAGCGGCCTCCCGCGGGCGGGGAGGTGCGCGGGTCGGGGCGGCGCTCGACGAGCTCCACCTCGTGACCGCGGGCGGACAGGAAGATCGACAGCAGCGGGCCGGAGAGTCCGCCGCCGACTATGAGCGCTTTCACGCCGTCTCCTCGGTGACCAGCAGGGTTTCGATGCCGCGCAACGTCTCCTCGATCCGCGCGCGCGGCAGGTGCTCGGTGTCGGCCAGCAGGCTCGTCCGGCAGGTGTGGGTGGCGGGGTCGACGGCGAAGAACAGCTGCGCGTCGACGTGCTCCCAGGTCCCGAGTTCGGTGATCGTCGCCGGTGGCGGCGAGCCCGGCAGGTTGGGCCAGCCGGGGAAGGCGCGGGCGTCGTTGAAGTAGGCGGTGGGCGCCGGGCCGGCCTCGGCGATGAGGGCCTGCTGGGCGGCCGGGTCGTAGTGGGCGCGCCGGTAGGCGGTCAGCGCCTGGGCGTGCGCGGCGCGGGCCGTCGCCGCGAAGTCGCCGGCGGTCTCGACGACGAAGACGCCGTCCTGGACCAGGGTGGCGACCAGGCCCTGCGTCATCGGCGCGTGCCGGTTGCCGACGATGAACTGCAGGGCGATCGTGCGGTGTCCGGTCAGGCGAGCCAGCACGGTGACGTAGGCGGCGATCAGGACGCTGGTGGTGCTGACGCCGTGCCGGGCGGCCAGGGTGGTGGCGGCGCGGGCGCAGAGCGGCGAGTCCATGCCGAGCTTGACGAACCGCTCAGGGTTCCCCGCGACCTGCTCCGACGTCCCCGGCCCGGACAACTCGGCGCCCTGCTCCGGTTTTCCCGGCCCGGACAGCTCGGTGCCCTGCTCCGGTTCTTCCCGTCCGAATAAGGTGTGCGGCGCGCGGTCGAGGCAGGTGCGCCAGTGCCGCAGCGCTCGCCCGCCGGTCGCCGCGCCCTCCGGCGACTGCTCGTAGGCCGCCAGCTCCAGCGGTTGCGGGGCGGGCGGCAGCGGCGCCCCCGTCTGCAGGAGCGGCCACTCCCGGGCGATCACCTCCATCGCGCCCGCGTCGACGGCCAGGTGGCTGAAGGCGAAGGCCAGCACCCGCGGCCTGCCGTCCACGGTGACGATCGCGCACCTCAGGGGCAGCTCGCCCGCGTAGTCGAACCCGGTGGCCGCCAGCCGCGCGGCGACCCGCGCGGCGACCTCGCGCGGCCGCTCGCCGCCGGCCTCCACCAGCTCCACGGCGAGCTTGCCCTCCCCCGCCACCCGCTGGGTCAGGCCGTCGTGCCAGGTGGTCCTCAGGCTCTCGTGCCGTTCCATGAGGCGGCGCAGCCCGGCTTCGACCTCGGGCATGCCGGGCTTGCCGCGCACCGCCAGCGTCCAGGGCAGGTTGAAGTAGGGGTCGCCGGGCGGCAGCCACTGGGTGATGCGCCAGATGGCGCGCTGCCCCCAGGTGGCGGGGCCGTGCCGTACGGCCGCGCCGGAGAACTCGATCACAGCGCCAGCTCCTCGATCAGGGCTTCCTCGACGGCCGCGGCGAGGGCGGCGACGGTGGAGCGGTCGAAGATCGTCATGATGCTCAGCTGGATCCCGAGGGCGGCGCGCAGCCGCGCCACCACGCGGGTGGCCAGCAGCGAATGCCCGCCGAGCTCGAAGAAGTCCGAGGTACGGCCGGCCTTGACGCCCAGGAGGTCCTGCCAGATCCCGGCGACGAGCTCCTCGGCCTCGCCCTCGGGCGGGACGTGCTCGGCGACGGCGGGACGCGGCTCGGGCAGCGCCGCCTTGTCGATCTTGCCGGTCCTGGTGAGGGGCATGGCGTCGAGCCGCACCCACAGCGTGGGCACGAACTGGCGCGGCAGCCGCGCGGCCAGCCCGGTTCTCAGCTCGTCGTCGGTCGCCGATCCGGCGAGGTAGCAGACGAGGTCGTCGCCGCGCGCCGTGACGTACACCTGCGCGACCCCCGGCAGCGCCAGCAGGGCCTGCTCGACCTCGCCGGTCTCGATGCGGAAGCCGCGCACCTTGACCTGGGAGTCCGCGCGGCCGAGGAACTCCAGCCGCCCGTCGGAGCGCCATCGGGCGCGGTCGCCGGTGAGGTAGCGCCGCGAGCCCGGCGGGCCGTCCGGGTCGGGGACGAACGCCGCGGCGGTCGGCCCAGGCCGGCCGAGGTAGCCGGTGGCCACGCCCGCACCGCCGATGGCCAGTTCCCCGGCGCACCCGGCGGGCAGCGGCCTGCCGTGGCGGTCCAGCACCGCCACGGTGGTCGCGCCGATGGGCCTGCCGATCGGCGGCCGCCCGTCCTCGGGCGCCAGGTCGGCGGCGGTCGCGATGACGGTCGCCTCCGTCGGCCCGTAGGTGTTGACCAGCCGGACGCGCTCGCCGAACCGCTCGTGCCAGCGGGCGACGGCGGTCTCGTGCGCCTGATCACCCCCGATGATCACCAGGCGCAGCCCGGGCGGCCAGACGATCTCGTCGAGGTCGTCGACCAGCCGGTGCCAGTACGCGGTGGGCAGGTCGAGCACGGTGACCTGCCTCCCCGTGGAGGTGCCGAGGACGTCGGGCAGGCTGGCCGCGCCCTCGGGCAGCAGTACGAGGGCCGCGCCCGCCGCCAGCGCCGGGAAGATCTCCTCCACGTGGGCGTCGAAGCTGAGCGAGGCGAACTGCACGACCCGGTCGCCTGGCCCCAGCCCGTAGTCGCGGACCATCCAGTCCACGCGGGCGGCCACGGCCTCGTGCCCCACCAGCACGCCCTTGGGCATGCCCGTGGAGCCGGAGGTGAAGATCACGTATGCCGCGCCCGCCGGTTCCCGTTCGAGCGGCTCGCCGGTGAGCTCCGGGTCCAGGACCTTGTACGGCAGGCCGTCCCAGCTGATCACCGCCGCCGCTCCCGCCTCCTCCAGGAGCCGGACGGCGTGCTCGGCGGGATCGGCGGGGTCGAGGGGCAGGTAGGCGGCGCCCGCGCCCCGGATCGCGAGCAGGGCGATGATCGCCTCCGGGGAGCGCGGCAGCCGCACCCCCACGATGTCGCCGGGCCGTATGCCGTTCGCGGCCAGTCCCCCGGCCAGCCGGGCGGCGCGCTCCCGGAGGGCGGCATGGGACACCACGACGTCCCCGCAGATCACCGCGGGGTCCTCGCCGCGCACCGGCGGCAGGGCGTCGCGCGGCGTGCCGGGCTCGCCCGACACCGCCCCCTGCTCCGGCCACAACTCCAGCCGCGAGACGGGCACGGAAGGATCGGCCGCGATCGACTCCAGGAGCCGCACGTAGCGCGCGGCGAGCACCTCGCCGTCCTCCTGGTCGAACAGCCCGGCGTCCCAGGTCATGGTCAGGCCGTAGTCCTCGCCGCTGCGCCACACCTCGGCGGCCAGCCCGAGCTTGGCGTGGCGCAGCGCGCCCCCGTGCGTGACCTCGCGCAGCCCGTGGAAGGCGTCGCGGCCCGACATCTCGACGTCCTGGAGGATGAACATGCTGGGCATGAGCGTCGCGGCGGGCTGCCTGATCCGCTCGAACGGCACCGCCGGCCTGCCGAGGACCTCCAGCGCCTCCCGCCTGGTCCGCTCCAGCAGCTCGGTGAAGGACGGGTCGTCGCCCAGGTCGCCGCGCATGACCACGGCCTGGGAGACGTAGCCGACCATCGGCTCGATCTCCACCCGGTCGCGGCCCGCCGCCACGGTCCCGACGAGCACCTCCCCGTGCCCGGTGTGCCGGGCGATCAGCACCTGGTGGGCGGCCATCAGCACCATGAACAGGCTGGCGCGGTGGGCGCGGGCGAGCCGGTCCAGCTCGCGCATCACCCCGGCGGGCAGCGCCCACCATCCGCCGCGGGCCGGCCGTACACCCGGCTCCGCCGTACGCACCCGCGCGAACGGCAGGTCGGGCGGCGGCGGCTCGGCGAGCTTGTCCTGCCAGTACGGCACGGCGCGCTCGGCCCGCCTGCGCTGCCATCGCGCGTAGTCGGCCGGCCCCACCGGCAGCGGGCGCAACCCCGGCTCGCGGCCGGTCACCTCCGCGTTGTACAGCTCGGCCAGGTCGTCGTGCATCACCCCGGCCGCCCAGCCGTCGGCCACGATGTGGTGCGGCATCAGGCACAGCAGGTGGTCGTCCGGCGCGAGCCGTACCACCAGCACCCGGAACGGCGGTTGCGTCAGGTCGAACGGGTCGTTGATCCGGTCGGTCAGGTAACGGTCGGCCTCGTCGATCGAGGTGAACGCGGCCCATTCGACGGCCGGGGTCCAGGAGGGCTCCAGGATCGCCCACGGCACCCCGTCCTCCTCGCGGAAACGGGTGCGCAGGCCCTCGTGGCGGCGCACCAGGGCGGCGACCGCCCGCTCCAGGGCCGGACGGTCGAGCGGGCCGAGCAGCCGGCTCGACCGGTACATGTTGTAGGAGGCGTCGCCGGGGTCGAGGCGGTGCAGCAGCCACAGGCGCTCCTGCTGCGGAGCCAGGGGCGCCTTCATCGGCCCTCCTCCAGCCGGTCGAACAGGGCCTCCAGCTCCTCGGCGCCCAGGCCGTCGAGCTCGTCGCGCATGGCGGCGATGTCGGCCAGGTCCCACTCGTCGGGGTCGAGCCGGTCCATCTCCCCGGCCAGGCCGGCGATGGTGGGGTTCTCGAACAGCAGCGCCAGCGGCACCGAGAGGGCGAACCGCGCCTGGACCCTGGCCAGGATCTGGGCGGCGCCCAGCGAGTGCCCGCCGAGCTGGAAGAAGTCGTCGTCGACGCCGAGCGGCTCGGCGATGCCCAGCACCTCTCCCCAGATCAGGGCGAGCTCCTTCTCGGCCGCCGTCCGCGGCTCCCGGTAGGGGGTGCTCCTGTCGCGGGTCCACGCGGGGTCGGGCAGGGCCCGGCGGTCCACCTTGCCGTTCGGCGTCAGCGGCAGCTCGGGCAGGGTGCCGAGGAAGGAGGGGATCATGTAGTCGGGCAGCAGGGCGGCGAGCGCGGCACGCTCGGGAGCCGGGCCGCCCGTCACGTAGGCGATCAGCCTCGCCGTGCCGTCGGGGCCCGGCCGTACGGTGGCCGCCGCGTCGCCCGTCCCGGTCACCCGGCGCAGCGCCGCCTCGACCTCGCCCAGCTCGATGCGGAAACCCCGCACCTTGACCTGCTGGTCGGCCCGGCCCAGGAACAGCAGCCTGCCCTCGGGGGTGCGCCTGACCAGGTCGCCGGTGGCGTACATGCGGGCGCCCGGCACCCCGGAGAACGGGTCGGGCAGGAAGCGGGCGGCGGTCAGCGCGGGCAGCCCGTGGTAGCCGCGGGCCACGCCCGCGCCGCCGATGTGCAGCTCGCCTTCCCCTGCCGGCCCACCGCCCGCGTCCAGGACGTGGAGGCTGGTCTCGTCGATGGGCTCGCCCAGGTCGATCGGCCCGTCGCCCACAAGGCCGGCCGCCGACCAGACGGTGGTCTCGGTCGGCCCGTAGACGTTCCACAACCGGGCGCCGCCGCGCAGCAGCTCGTCGGCCAGGTCGCGCGGCAGCGCCTCGCCGCCGCACAGCCGGGTCGCGACCGAGGCGGGCACGCCGCCGGAGGCCAGCAGGATGCGCCAGGTCGCCGGGGTCGCCTGCAGGTGGGTCACGTGCTCGCGCTCGGCCAGCGCCCGCAGGGCCGCGCCGTCCGCGCTCTCCTCCCTGCCGGCCACGACCACCCGCGCGCCCCTGACCAGGGGCAGGAGCAGCTCCAGGACCGAGATGTCGAACGACAGCGTTGTCACGGCGAGCCAGACGTCGCCCGGTCCCAGCTCCAGCCGGTCCCCGAAGGAGCGCAGGAGGTTGCCGACCGCGTCGTACGGCACCGCCACGCCCTTCGGCCTGCCGGTGGATCCCGAGGTGTACATCAGGTAGGCCAGGTCGCCCGGCCCCTCGCCCAGCGGTGCGGCGGGACCGCTCGCCTCGCCGAGCGGCGCGGCGGGACCGCTTGCCTCGCCCGGCGGTGCGGCGGGACCGCTCGCCTCACCCAGGTCTCCGACGAACTCGCCGGTCAGCACCAGGTCGATGCCCGCGTCCTCGCGCATCAGCGCCAGCCGCTCGGCGGGGAAGCCCGGGTCGAGCGGCACGTAGGCGCCGCCCGCCGCCCAGACGGCGAGGATCGACACCACCATGCCGGGCGTGCGCTCCAGGTGCAGCCCGACGGTCGTGCCCCGCCTGACGCCGAGCGCGCGCAGCCGTCCGGCCAGGTCGGTGGCGCGCTGCCACAGCCCGGCGTAGGTGAGCTGCCCGCCGTGCCCGCTGACCGCGACGGCGTGCGGCGTGCGCTCGCTCCAGGCGCGGATCTCCTCCAGGATCATCGTGTCTCCTCGGTGACGATGGAGGCGTACAGGGCGGCCATCCGCTCGGCCGCCGCGGCGTCGAGCAGGTCGGCGTTGTACTCCAGCCAGCCGCCCAACCCCTCCGGACCGCGCCACAACTCGACGGACAGGTCGGCCTTGGTCCTGCCGGGAGGCGGCGGGTCCACGACCTCGACCTCCAAGTCGCCCATCGAGCCGCTGAGCAGCCGCTCCTTGGGCAGGTTGTGGGTGAGGTTGAACATCACCTGGCACAGTGGCGGCCGGCTCGGGTCACGAGGCGGGCGGACCGCCGCCAGCACCTCCTCGTACGGCGCGGCGGCGTGCTGCAGCGCGCCCAGCGTCGCCACGCGGGTACGGCGCAGCAGGTCGGGGAAGCCGGGCTCGCCGCTCAGGTCGGCCCGCAGGGCCATGGTGTTGGCCAGGCATCCGACCAGCGAGGGGAAGGCGACGCGGCCCGGCCCCGCCACCGGCACGCCCACGCAGAAGTCGCTGCTGCCGGAGACCCGGAAGACCATGGTCTCGAAGGCGGCCAGCAGCGCCATGAACAACGTCGCCCGGTTGGCTTTGGCGACGCCCTCCAGCCGGGTGGTGATCTCGTCGGGCACGGTGACGCGCACCCGGCCGCCGCGGCCGCTCCACCGGGCGGGTCTGGTGCCGGGAAGGTCGAGCGCCGGAGCACCCGCGAGCGCCTCGGCCCGGCGCCTGACAGCGGTCGAAACGTCCTGGGAGCGCTCCCATTCGACGAACTGCCGATACTGCGTTTCCGCGACCTCGAGCCGCCTGCCCGCGTACGCCTCGGCGATCTCCCCGACCAGCGTGTCGAGCGACCAGCCGTCCAGGGCGATGTGGTGCACCACCAGGCAGAACAGCCACTCCCCCGGGCCGGTGCGGATCACCGCCGCCCGGAGCGGGCCGCGCCGTGCCAGGTCGAACGGACGGGTCGCGAACTCCTCCAGCTCGCCGTCACGCTCCACCTCCACGGGCGCGGGCGCGTCGACGAGCTGCGCCGGCCGGTCGCCTGCCGTCCGGTAGCGGGTACGCAACACCTCGTGCCTGCGCACCACCGAGGTCAGCGCCGCGGCGAGGGCGGTCACGTCCAGGGCGCCGCGCAGCCGCATGGTCCAGACGATGTTGTAGGCGGAGTCGGCGGGGTCGTAGCGGTGCAGGAACCACAGCCGTTCCTGGGCCTTCGACAGCGGGAACGTGCGCTCGCCGCCCTGGACCGAGGCCAGCAGCGCCCTACGCCGCTCCGGCGGCAGCGCGGCCAGCCGCTCCAGCAGACGGTCGCTGCTCAACCCGAGCCCCCCGCGCCACCCGGAGTCTCATCGCCGGCCGTTCTGGAGCTGAGCGGGCGCATGTCGGTCCAGACAACCGCGATGTGCTCCAGGCACTCCTCGCGGCTGCCCTCGAACCCGGCGCCGCGCCACCCGGCGGGCGGCTCGCGGTCGCTCCACCAGATCGAGTACTGCTCCTCGTGGTTGACGACCACCCGCATCATCGACGTCTCCTCAGCGTTCATCGCCCGGCCGCCTCAAGGCTCGCCACCAGGCCGTCGAGCGTGTCCAGCCAGCCCGCCTCGGCATCCAGGTCCACCCCGTACTCCAGCTCGATCGCGTCCAGCAGCCTGATGTAGACCAGCGAGGTCACCCCGAGCGCGGGCAGCGGGCAGTCCGCCGCCAGCACCTCGGCCGCCTCCAGCTCGCCGCCGCTGGCCTGGCTCACCAGCTCGGCGATCCGCTCCCTCAGCACCTCGTCCTCGCGATCTCCCCGGCGACGCCGGTGACGGTGGGGGTGTCGATGAACACCTCGAACGACAGCTCCTCGGCCAGGCGCTCCTTGACCAGGCCGATGATCGTGGTGACCGTCAGGGAGTGACCCCCCAGGTCGAACAGGTCGTCGTCGATCTGGACATCGTCGATCTGGAGCGCCTCGCGGAAGATCTCCAGCACCTTCGCGACCAGCACGGGATCGGCAGCGCCCTCGCCGGGCACCAAGCCCGAAACCACGACGCCGTCGCCATGCAGCGGGCCCGTCACCACGGCGTCCTCGGCGGGTACCAGACCCGCCACCGCGGCACCGTCGCCGGGCAGCAGACCCGTCGCCACGACACCGTCACCACACACCAGACCCGTCACCGCAGCGCCGTCGGCGGCCACCAGGCCAGTTACCGCGACGCCGTCGGCGGCCACCAGGCCCGTCAATGCGGCACCGTCGCCACGCAGCAGGCCTGTCCCTGCGCCGGCTTCGGTCGTCGAGGAGCCCACCGGCGTCCCGCTCCCCCCGTGCCCGGCATGCCCCGGCGCGGCAGGAGTCAGCCGGGCGGGCAGCGGCAGAGCGGCGATCGGCAGGTCCGGGTCGGCCCGCAGGACGGCGCGCAGATGCTCCGCCACCTCGTCCCCGCGCACCCCCGGCCCGGCGTGCAGCCGCGCCAGCTCGTCGACCACCTGGACGTGCAGGCTGCCCCGGATCCATCCCGTCGGCACCGCCCAGTCGACCTCGGTCTCGACCCCCGCGAACACCGGCTCGGGCCGCCCCCGCTCGCGGAAGCTGACCGTGACCGGCTTCAGCGCGCTCCTGGGCGAGATCCCGCGGACCGCCCTGGGCACGGGCACCTGCCGGTGGCGGTAGGCGGCACGCAACTCCGCCCGCACCGCCGCCGCCGTCTCCCGGTAGGTCCCCTCGGGGGTGACGAACACGGGCAGCTCGTTGGCGTGGTGCCCGATGGCGTCCTCGGTCTCAGGGGTGCGGGTGGAGACGTCCACCGCCACGGCGGGACGGTCGTTGCCGTAGCCGTACAGCACCAGGATCAGGCCGGTCACCAGCGCCTCGAAGCGGGTCACCTGGAGCGCCTGCGCGGCGTCCCGCAGATCGCCGAGATAGAGAGTGACGCTGTCGGCTCGCTTGGGACGCGGCGAGGGCGTGCCGTCGCCGGGCAGGAGGGTGGGGTCGTCACGCCACCGGCTCTCCCAGAACCGCGCCGCCCGCTCCGATCCGCCCTCCACTGCCGAGATGTCCGCGTTCGGGGCCTCCGGAACCGTCGACCGGGCGTCCGCCGGGTCCATGGTCCTGGCCTCTGCGGAGGCCTCCGCCAGGGCCGCTGAACGGGCCTCCGCCGGGACCGTGGCCCGGACCTCCGCGGGTGGCAGGTCCGCACCGCCGTACGCGCGGGCCAGGTCGGCCAGCAGCAGATCCTTGGACACCCCGTCGAAGACCAGGTGATGCGCCACCACCTGCAGCAGGTGGTCCTCCTCACCGCGCCGGTACAACATGAAGCGCGCCAAGGGCCCCGACTCCAGGTCGAACGGCTGGGCGGCCTCGTCGTCCGGATCGGCGTCCGGATCCTGGGCCAGGCCGATGGGCGGTTTGGCGGCGCCGTACACGGCCTGGCCGTCGGGGAAGGCGGCGGTGAGCGCCGGATGGCGGGCCACCACGGCGGCGCAGGCCGCCAGGAGTGCCTCCGCGTCGAGGGGGCCGGCGAAGCGCACCCGGAGCGGCAGGTGGTGCACCGCTCCGCCGAGCCCGGCGCGTTCGGTCAACCACATGCCGTGCTGGGCTTGGGTCATGTCAACTCCGAGAGGAATCGAGGAGCTCTGGCAGGCGACGTTTGAGCACCTTGCCCGAGGTGTTCTTGGGCAGGGACTCCAGGACGGCCACCCGTGCGGGCAGCTCGTGTGTGGCGATCCGGTCCAGGAGGAAGGCACGGATCGAGGTGGGCGACAGCGTGGCGTCCCGGCGCGGGACGACCGCGGCGGCCAGGACGGTGCCCAGGACCGGATGCGGCAGGCCGAAAACCGCGGCCTCCGCGATGTCGGGGTGTTCGTGAAGCGCCGACTCCACTTGCAGCGTCGAGACCTTGAACGCGCCGGACTTGACCACGTCGCTCTCGCGGTCGACGAGGTAGAGGTAGCCGTCGGCGTCGAGGCGGCCCAGGTCGCCCATGCGCACCCAGCCGTCGCGGAAGGTCGGCGAGGCGCCCTCGCCGAGGTAGGCGCGCGAGGCGGCCGCGGAACGCAGCCACACCTCGCCCACCTCGTCCGTCGCGGCGGGGGCACCGTCCTCGGTCAGGATCCGCAGCGCGCTGCCCGCCGCCGGGCGGCCCAGCGCCCCGGGCCTGGCCGGGTCGTACATCATGATCGTCTGGGCGGGGGCGGCCTCGGTCGAGGTGTAGTAGTTGACGATCGCCGCGTTCGGGAAGGCCTGCGCCAGGCGCCGGGCCACCGCGGGGGGCAGCGCGGCCGCCGCCGAACCCAGCAGCCGCACGCCGGAGAAGTCGTAGCGCTCGTGCAGGCCGGAGTCGAGCAGCTCGATCGCCATCGACGGGACCAGGAAGACGGTGCCGACCGGCCTGGTGCCGATCAGCCTGGCGAACCTGCCGGGGGTGAACCGTGCGGGCGTCAGGACGGCGGGGTGGGCGTCGAGCGCGTTGAACAGCATGAGCTGGGCGGCGTTCGTGCCGATGGGGAAGGCATGAAGGAGGAGCTGGGAGTGTCCGAAACGGCGGCGTCGTGGACGGGTTTCCGCGCCGTGGACCAGATTGGCGTGGGTCGCGACGACGCCTTTCGGACGGCCGGTGGTGCCGGAGGTGTAGAGGATCTGCGCCGGGTCCCCGCCCCGGATCGCGACCTCCGGCGCGTCTTCGCGGGACGCCCATTCCGGCGTCCGGTCGCGGGAGGCAGCCTCCGCGGCACCGCCGCGAGCCGCCCGTTCCGGCGCGTCGTCGCGGGTCGCCGCCTCCGCAGCACCGCCACAAGCCGCCGACTCCGGAACGCCATCGCTGGTCAGCATCCCCCGTGGGCCATCGCTGGTCGGGATTTCCCGCGCGCCATGGCGGGTTGGGATTCCGTGCACGCCACCGCGTTCGACCAGGTCAGCGCCGCCTGTCGCGTCGAGCTCGTCCTCCTCCGTCAGCGTGGCCGTCCACCACGGCCCCGCGGGTTGGCGCAGGCCCGTGGAGTGCAGCACCGCGGCCGCCTCGCAGTCGCCCAGCATGTACGCCAGCTCGGCCGGAGCCAGCCGGTCCGACAGCGGCACCGCGACGGCGCCGGCGAGCTGCGCACCGCAGTAGGCCACGGCGAACTCGGGCCAGTCCCGCTCGGAGAACTGCAGCCCCACCCGGTCCCCCGGACGCACGCCGAGGAGCGCCAGCCGTGAGGCCAGCGCACGGGCGCGCAGGTGCCACTGGCCGTACGTGAGCGCATCGCGCCCTTCGACCAGGATGGCGTCGCCGGCAGGGTTCTCCCCGGCGCGTAGGCATAACAAATCAGGCAGGGACTTCACGGACATCAACTCGCCTCATTCCCCGATGGTGAGCGCTGATGGGAGCGCTCCCAACGTCGGAGGCTAGGAATGCCACTTGTTGAGTGTCAAGAATATTTCTCACGATCGACATAACGGATGGCCGAAATTCACCCGTGCCCAGGACGCAATACGGGATCGAGTCAGGCAATTTGACCGACATATCAAGACACGGGGTTGACATCTCGAATCCGCGCCTTTTACGCTCCAGAAATGGGAGCGCTCCCATCCGTTCCCGGGAGGTCCCGTGAGAGCACCTGGAGTCCCTTTATGACCGGCCTCGCCGAGGCGGTTCGCGGTCTCAGCACCGAGGATCTGCGCAGCCTGCTCCTCATCCGCCACTTCGAGCTGGCGCTGCTCCGGCTGTTCGAGACCGGCCAGATCGGCGGCACCACGCACACGTGCCTGGGCCAGGAGTACATCCCCGTGGCCCTGTCACCGCTGTTACGCCCCGACGACTACGTCTTCAGCAACCACCGCGGCCACGGCCACCTGCTGGCCCGCTACGGCGACGCGCCAGGCCTGCTCGCGGAGATCATGGGCCGCGAGGGCGCGCTCTGCTCGGGCGTCGGCGGCAGCCAGCACATCTACCACCACCGGTTCCTGTCCACCGGCGTCCAGGGCGAGAGCCTGCCCGTCGCCGTCGGCACCGCGCTGCGGCTCAAGGGCACGGGGGCGCTGGCCTGCGTGCACATGGGCGACGGCACCTGGGGCGAGGGCGCCGTCTACGAGGCGCTCAACATGGCGGCCCTGTGGCGCGTGCCGCTGCTGGTCGTCGTCGAGAACAACGGCATCGCCCAGTCCACCCCCACCCACCGGCACCTGGCCGGCACCATCGCCGCGCGCGCCGCCGCCTTCGACCTGCCGCACATCCGGCTGGCCACGACCGACATCGGCACGATCCGCGCCGAGCTCGCGCCCCTGGTAGCCGCGGTCCGGGAGGAGAGCTGCCCGATCGTCGTGGAGTTCGTCACCCACCGGCTCGGGCCGCACAGCAAGGGCGACGACACCCGGCCCGCCCAGGAGCTCGACGAGGCCCGCGCCGCCGACTGGTACCGGCACGCCGCAGGGGGCGATCTGGACCTGGAGGTGCAGGCTCTGGTGGGCGGCATCGTCGCCGACGTCTCGGCCCGCCCGCTCTCGGTATGGGAGCGCGCGTGACCCACGTCGCCGACGCCCCCCAGGCCGCGTCGCGCGAGAACACGTCGCCGGAGACCGTGTCACGGCACGAAGCCTCGCGAGAAGCCGAGTCGCGCGCGGAAGAGGCGCGAACGGACGTGTCTCGAACGGACGCGACTCGAACGGACGCGTCTCGAACGGACGCGGCGCAGGGGCCCGCGCCCCGTGTGGCCGAGCACCTCAACCGGGCCCTGCACGACCTCCTGGAGGCCGATCCCGACCTGCACGTCCTGGGCGAGGACATCTCCGACCCGTACGGCGGGGCGTTCAAGATCACCAAGGGCCTGTCCTCCCGTTTCGGCGACCGGATCCGCTCCACGCCCATCAGCGAGGGCGCGATCACCGGCGTGGGCGCCGGGCTGGCGCTGGCGGGGGCCAAGGCGATCGTCGAGATCATGTTCGCCGACTTCGTGACCCTGGCCTTCGACCAGCTGGCCAACTTCGCCGCCAAGTCCACCGCGATGTACGGCAGGCCGGTCCCGGTCCCGCTGATCGTGCGCTGTCCGTCGGGCGGCAACCGGGGCTACGGCGCCACCCACAGCCAGAGCCCCCAGAAGCACTTCATCGGCATCCCCGGCCTGCGTGTCTACGAGCTGACGCCCTTCCACGACGCCACCCGCCTGCTGGCCGGGATGCTGGAGCAGGGCCTGCCGTGCGTGCTGTTCGAGGACAAGGTCCTCTACACCCGCAGGATGTTCGAGACGGGCCCGCTCTTCCGCGTCGACTTGCCGGGCCGGGGCGCGTATCCGGGGGACGAGGTGGCGCGTATCGGCCTCGACGGCGGCGGCGAGCCCGACTGCACGCTGATCGTGCCGGGCGGGGTGGCGCACCGGGCCCTGGCTGCGGCCGAGGACCTGCTGATGGAGCACGAGGTGGTCTGCGAGATCCTGGTGCCCGCCAGGCTCCACCCGCTGCCCGACCTGCTGCCGGCCTCCAGGAACGTCGTGGTCGCCGAGGAGAGCACGGCGGGCGGCACCTGGGGCGCCGACGTCGCCGCGGCGCTCCACGCCCGGATGTGGTCGGCTCTGCGCAGGCCGGTCACGCTGGTGAGTTCTGCCGACAGTGTCATTCCCGCGGCGGCGCACCTGGAGCGCGAGGTCCTGCTGCAGCCCGGCGACATCCGCCGTGCCGTACTGGAGACCGTCACGTGACCGACATCCTGGTGCCCAAGCTCAACAGCAACGACACGGCCTATCTCGTGGTCGCCTGGCTGGCGGCCGACGGCCGCGCCGTACGGGCCGGAGAGGCCATCGTGGAGCTGGAGACCTCCAAGACGGTGGAGGAGCTCACGGCCGAGCACGACGGCGTGCTGAGGCACGCTCTGGCGGAGGGCGCCGAGTGCGCGCCGGGCCAGGTGATCGCCCGGCTGACCGTCGGCGAGGAACCCGGTCCCGGCCCCACGGTCCCGGCCGCCCGCGAGGGCGGGGGCGCCGCGACGGTGGTCATCACCAAGCCCGCCCAGGCTCTCATGGCCGAGCGGGGCATCTCCCTGGAGGAGGTCCACGCGCTCGGCAAGAAGGTCGTCACCACCGACGACCTGGATCCCGACCTGATCCATCTTTCAAGAACCCAGCGCCGGGTGGCGGCCGTGGTCGAGGAGTCCCACGCCGCCATCCCCGCCGCCTTCACCGCGATGCGGGTCGACGTGACCGACGCGCTGGCCCACGCCCGGGTCCTGTCCCGCCGCGACCGGGTCCTGATCGGCGTGCCCGAGCTGGTCGTCAAGGCCGCCGGGAGCCTGGTCGGGGAGTTCCCGCTGTGCTTCGCCACGCCGGTGAACGGCAGGACCGCGCGGCGCGCGGACGCCGCCCACGTGGGCGTGACCGTGGACCTCGGCAACGGCATGTTCGTGCCGGTGCTGCGCGACGCCACCGGCCGCCCGACCGCCGAGCTGGCCGCCGATCTGGCGCAGCACCGCCGCACGGCGCTGAACGGTACGTTCACCGAGGCGGACCTGAGCGGCGCCAACATCCTGCTGGCCCTGCACCCCGACGACGGCGTCATCCTGGCGACCCCCATCGTCTACCCGGGCCACACGTGCGCGCTGTCGCTGACGGCGCCGCGGCAGGAGGCGGACGGCCGGCGCGTGGTGACGCTGGGCCTGGCCTACGACCACCGTTTCCTCAACGGCAGGGACGCCGCCGCGTTCCTGGGTGCATTGGCCGCCACGTTGCGGGCACCCATTACCCTGTCTTGACACATCTCGAAAGGACTCCCCAGTGCCTACCCTGCGTAGCGGCAGCCTGCTCGCCGACGTCTCGGCGCGCGGCGCTGCCGTTCGCGTGCTGCGTGACGGCGACCGCGACCTGGTCACGAGCTGGCCGGCCGACGGCCCGATCCCCTACTACAGCGGCACGGTGCTGGCCCCCTGGCCCAATCGGGTGGCGGGCGCGCGTTACCGGTTCGACGGCGAGGAGCACCTGCTCCCGGTCAACGAGCCGGACCGCGGGCACGCCCTGCACGGCCTGGTCGCCGAAACCGAGTGGACGGTCGCGGAGTTCCTGCAGGTCGAGGACGACCACGCTTTCGTACGGCTCACGCTCGCGCTGGAGCCCTCGCCCGGCTACCCCTTCAGCCTGGAGCTGGAGATCGTGCACCGCCTCGGCTCCGGCGGCCTGACGAGCACGCTGACCGCGCGCAACACCGGCGAGCGCCCCGCGCCCTACGGCTGCGGGCCGCACCCGTGGCTGCTGTCCGACGTCGACGAGCTGCACCTGCCCGCCTCGCAGGTCCTGCTCGTCGACGAGGCGCTCGTGCCGCGCGAGCTGACCGGCGTGCAGGCCACGCCGTACGACTTCAGGGAGCCGCGCAAGGTCGGCGACACCGCCGTCGACCACGCGTTCACGGGCCTGTCCGAGGGCCGGGTGCGTCACGGCTGCGTCGAGATCGTGTGGGACGCCGCGGTCATGCCGTGGGTGCAGGTCTGCACCGGCACCGGGCTGGGGCACGCCGGCGTGGCCGTGGAGCCGATGACGTGCCCGCCCGACGCCTTCAACTCGGGCACCGACCTGGTCCTGCTCGCCCCGGGCGAGAGCCACGAGGCGAGCTGGACCATCCGGACGGCCGGCGCGGTCAGCGCAGCGGGATGACGACCGCCTCGGCGGCGCGCGGGCAGTCCTGCCCGCCGCCGAAGGCGCATCCGACGAAGTGCTCGGGCTCGATCCAGCCGTCGCCCGGCGCGTGGAACAGGCACTCCACCTCGAGCTCCGGCTGTTCCTCCTCTTCCGACCACTTGCGGTGCAGCTGCGGCACCGAGGCCAGCAGGCGCCGCGTGTAGGGGTGCCGGGGGTCGCCGAAGACCAGGTCGGTGCGGCCCGTCTCGACCATCTGGCCCTTGTAGAGCACGACGGTGCGGTCGCTGACGTAGTTGCCCAGGGACAGGTCGTGGGTGATGAACAGGATGCCCAGACCGCGCTCGCGCAGCTCCCCGAGGAGGTTGAGCACGTCGATCCTCGTCGAGGCGTCGAGCATGCTGATGATCTCGTCGGCGACCAGGACCTTCAGTTCCAGCAGCAGGGCTCGGGCGATCAGCATGCGCTGCAGCTGGCCCCCGCTCAGCTGATGCGGATACTTGCCGAGCACGGCGCCGGGGTCGAGGCGCACCGACCGCAGGGCCGACTCGACCTTCTCGCGCCAGCCCTGCGACGGCAGGCCGAAGCCCTGCCGTACCATCTCGAAGACCCGGTCGGCCTTGAAGATCGGGTTGTAGGAGCTGAAGGGGTCCTGGAAGACACCCTGGACGTGGCGGTAGTAGTCGGCCTCCGGGGTGCCGTCGAGCGTGATGGAGCCGGCGCTGGGGGGCAGCAGGCGCAGCACCATCTTGCCGATCGTGGACTTGCCGCTGCCGCTCTCCCCGATGAGCGAGACGACCTCGCCGGGGTTCACCTGGAAGCTCACGTCGTGGACGGCCCGCAGTTCCTGGCCGCCGAACGCCCCGATCCGGTAGGTCTTGCCGACCTTGTCGAGCTTGAGCATCTAGATCGCCTTCCAGCACGCGACGGAGTGTCCCTGCGCGATCTCCGTGAACGGCGGCTCGGTCTCGCACTTGTCGAAGGCGAGCGGGCAGCGGTCGCGGAAGCGGCAGCCCTTGGGCGGGTTCAGCAGCGACGGCGGGCTGCCGGGGATGCCCTGGAGCTTGCGCTCGGAGTAGCGCACGCCCACCTCGGGCAGGGAGTTGATCAGCGCCTGCGTGTAGGGGTGGCGGGGCGCGTTGACGATGGTCTTGGCGGGCGCCTTCTCGGCGAGCTTCCCGGCGTACATGACCATGATCGTGTCGGCGATCTGGTAGACGAGCGACAGGTCGTGGGTGACCACGATCATGCTCTTGACCAGGTGGCGGTCGCGGAACTCCAGGAGCGTCTGCGCCACGGCGCGCTGGCTCGACACGTCGAGGGCGGAGGTGACCTCGTCGGCGATCAGCAGCGAGGGGTCGAGCAGGGTGGAGACGACCATGACGGTGCGCTGCTTCATGCCGCCCGACAGCTCGATCGGGTAGCGGTCGAGCACGTCGGGTTCCAGGCCGACCAGGCGCAGCCGGCGCTCCAGCTCCTTGCGGTCGAAGGGGGCGCCGCGCGAGCGCAGCAGCTCCTCGATCATCCTGCCGATCTTCCTGGTGGGGTTGAGCGCGCTCATGGAGTACTGCGGGATGAGCGAGACCTGGAAGAAGCGGTAGGCGTTCATGCGCCGGTCGTCGGCGATCGGCAGCACCTCGCCGTCGAGCTCGATGCTCCCGCCGACGTGCTTCATACGCTGGTCCAGCCGGATCAGGCTCTTGCCCAGCGTGGACTTGCCGCAGCCGGACTCCCCCGCCAGGCCCATGATCTCGCCGTCGGCCAGCGTGAAGCTGACGCCGTCGAGCGCCTTCACCTCGCCGCGCAGCGTCCGGTAGTAGACCCGCAGGTCATCGACCTTCAGCGTCACGTCACATCTCCCTGAGCTTGGGGTTGAAGACCTCGTCCAGCCCGACGTTGGCCACGTACATGGCGCCCACCAGCGCGGTGATCGCCGCTCCCGGCGGGACGAACCACCACCACAGGCCCAGCGGCAGGGCGCTGTTGACGCTCGCGTGCTGGAGCATCAGGCCCAGCGACACGCCCTCGGTCGGCCCCAGGCCGATGAAGTCGAGCGAGGCGGCGGTCAGGATGGCGCCGCCGAACATCAGGATGAACATCATGACCAGGTAGGAGCTCATGTTCGGGGCGATCTCCCTGGCGATGATCTTCCCGGTGCCCGAGCCGCTGAGCCTGGCCAGGTCGACGAAGTCGCGCGAGCGCAGCGAGAAGGTCTGCGCCCGGATGGCGCGGGCCGCCCACGGCCACATGGTCAGGCCGATGAACAGCGCCTGGGCGGGGATGCTCCTGATGCCGAGGTAGGCGTTGACCACGATGAGGACCGCCAGCGAGGGCAGCACCAGCACGACGTTGGTGAGCATGCTCAGCACCTCGTCGACCCAGCCGCCGCGGTATCCGGCCAGGAAGCCGACGACCATGCCGACGATCGCGGCGACGCCGCCGCCGAACAGCCCGACCATGAAGGCGTTGCGCACGCCGTACACGAACTGCGTGAAGATGTCCTGGCCGAACAGGGTCGTGCCGAACCAGAACTCCGACGACGGCGGCTCCATGCGGGGCCCGACGAAGTCGTAGGCCGAGCCCGAGCGGGCCAGCAGCGGGCCGAAGACGCCGATGCACAGGAACAGCAGGATGATCAGCGTGCCGATGACCAGCTTCTTGTTGCGGATCGCGAAGTGCAGCCAGTCGCGGCTGGGCCCGGCGGCCGACTCCGCCTCGCGGGTGGTGATCTCTTGCAGCGCCGTCATGCCACACCGATCCTTGTCCGCGGGTCCACCAGCAGGTAGACGACGTCGATGACGAAGTTGGCGATCAGCACGCCGACGACGATGAACAGGAAGACGCCCTGCAGGAGGAAGAAGTCGAGGTTCTGGATGGCGCGCAGGATGGTCAGGCCCAGACCGGGATAGGCGAAGACGATCTCCGTCACCACCGCGCCGGCCACGATGACGCCCAGCTGCAGGGCCAGTCCGGTGATCTGCGGCAACATCGCGTTGCGAAAGGCGTAACGCCGGATCAGCCGGTTGGGTGCGCCGAGCGCGCCCAGGTAGTTCGAGTAGTCGGAGTCGAGCTCGTAGATGATCATGTTGCGCATGCCGATCGCCCAGCCGCCGAGCGCGACCAGGAAGAGCGAGAGGAACGGCAGCACCCAGTGCATGATCAGGTCCTGGATGAAGGGCCAGGTCAGCTCGGGTGTGCGGGAGAAGCTGTAGCCGCCGGCGAAGGGGAACCAGCCGGTCACCACGCCCAGCACCCAGGCCAGCAGGGCCGCCAGCCACATGTACGGCATGGCGGTCAGCAGGTAGCCGACGGGCAGGACCGCGCTGTCGAGCAGCTTGCGGCGGGCGGCGAAGGCGCCGAACCAGTTGCCCACCACCCAGCTCAGCAGGACCGCCGGGATCACCAGGGCCAGCGTGTAGGGCAGGGCCGACAGGATCACGCTGCCCACCGGGGTCGGGAAGGCCCAGACACTGATGCCGAAGTCGCCCTGCAGCAGCGAGCCCCAGAAGTTCAGGTACTGCTCCCAGATCGGCTTGTCCAGGCCGAACAGGTCGCTGTAGTAGGCCCGCATCTGCTCGTAGGCCGCCGGATCGTTGACGGTGCGGCGGGCCAGCATGGTCGAGACGGGATCACCCGGCATGAAGCGCGGGATCATCCAGTTGATGGTCACGGCGACGAAGAAGGTCAGCCCGTAGAGCAGCAGTTTCCTGCCGAAGTAGCGGCGCACGCGCGAGTCCTCCGTGGACTAATGGGAGGCCGCGGCCTGGGGCGGCCTCCCGTTAGAGAGCCCCCTCGCGCCGCTGCGCGAGGGGGCGGGTCAGACGGTCAGGAGCCGTTGGTCTGGAGCTGGGTCAGCGTCTCGAAGCCGCCCATCTCGAACCAGTGGCGCCAGAACACGGCCGGGTACTTGTTCGCGCCGCCGTCGGCGCCCCAGTTCTTCCAGACGCCGGTGCTGGCCTGCGACCAGACGCCGTTGTACCAGAGCGGGATGGCCGGCAGCTCGTCCAGGTGGATGGCCTGGAGCTGCGAGATGACCTTCTTCATGCCCTCGACGTCGTCGGTCTTGACGGCGTCGAGCTGCTGGACGAGGTCCCACGCCTGCTTGTTCTCGTACCGGCCGAAGTTGACGGTGTTCTGCACTTCGTTGACCGGCTGGCGGAACAGGTAGTCGTAGTAGGTCCACGGGCTGACCGACAGCTGGCGCTCGTTGTTGATCACCAGGTCGAACTTGCCGGCGTTGCGGGCTTCGAGCAGCGCGGGGAAGTCGGGGGTCTCGGCGGTGACGTCGATGCCCGCGGCCTTGGCGCTGGTCGCGATGACGCTGGCCGACTGGTTCCAGTCGCTCCAGCCGGCAGGGGTGATCAGCTTGAGGCTGATCTTGCTGCCGTCCTTGTTCTCGACCAGGCCGTCGCCGTCCTTGTCCTTGTAGCCGGCGTCGGCGAGCATCTTCTTGGCGTTGTCGGTGTTGAAGGTGAAGCCCTTCTCGCCGATGACCGCCTGGTCGTCGAAGTCCTTCCAGCCGGGGAGCAGGCCGGTCGGGCTGGCGGCCTGGACCACCTCGCCGTAGACGTTCTTGACGATGCTCGGCACGTCGACCGAGGTCGCCAGCGCCTTGCGGAAGGCCGCGTCGTTCAGCGGCTTCTTGGTGGTGTTGGGCACCAGCCACGCGGTGTTGGCCGACAGGTTGTACGGCGCCTGCGAGTAGTAGGTGTGGATGCCCGAGGCCTCACCGGCGATGCGGTTCATGCCGGGGATGTAGTTGTTGGCCAGGTCCAGCTGCTTCTGCATGAACAGGCCCAGGGCGACTTCGTTGCTCGGGGTGACGATGTGCACGAAGTACTTGGGCTTGGGCTCCATGTTCAGGGCCGTCTTGCCCCACCAGTCGTCGCGGCGCTCGTAGACGACGCGGTCGTCGGCGTGGCTGGCGTACTTGTAGGCGCCCGTGCCGACCGGGTTCTCGTTCATCCCGGTGAGGACGTCCTTGTCGTCCTTGCCCTCCCAGATGTGCTGCGGCACGATCGCCCGCTGGTAGAGCTCGAAGTCCCACTGGCTGTACTTGGCGGACTTGAACTTCACCGTGACGGTCTGGTCGTCGGTGGCCTCGACGGCCTCCAGCCAGTCCCACACGTGGGCGAAGGCGCTGCCCTTGATCTTGCCGAGCCCGTAGGTGAAGGCGACGTCCTTGGCGGTGAACGGCTTGCCGTCGTTCCAGGTGACGCCGGAGCGGAGCTTGACGACGTAGGTCTTGTCGTCGGTCCAGCTGCCGCTCTCGGCCAGCCACGGCGTCAGCTTCTTGGCATTGGTGTCAAAGTGGAACAGGGTCTCGTAGACCAGGCCGACCGTGCCCGTGGCGTGGTTGCCCTCGTCCATCGGGTTGAAGTTGGCGGGCGGACCCCACATCGTTCCCGTGGAGTAGAGCGTCTCGTTGCGGGGGAACTCCCCTGCCTGGGCCGGCTGCTGGGCCGGCTGGGTGGCCGGCGGCGCGGAACCGCCCGGCGTGGCCTGCCCGCCGGTCTGCGGCGTGCCGCCGGACGAGCAGGCGGCTACTGCCAGACCCGCCGCGACTAAGGGCGTGAGTAACCGCCAACTGTTGCGCATGTATTTCTCCTTCGTCTCTGATCCGGCCACACCCGGCAGAGTTGTCCTCGAGCGAAAGCCCCCGAAGGTCATCGTGAATGGGAGCGCTCCCATTTGGCGAGGCTCGCCCCGCACCAATCAGGTAACGCGACCGTAAAATCGACGCTTCTCCGTGTCAATAGACCCAGGAAGCGCGTGACATATCCGCAATGTTAGGCTTTCGGCACTCGATGGGAGCGCTCTCACCCTTACCCTCTCTCCCATGGAGAGCATGACCAAGCGGCGTCTCACCCCCGAGGAACTGGACGCCCTGGCCAGACGCGCGACAGGCGCGGGAATCGTCACCTCGGCCGAGCTCACCGACGGCTTCGCCAACGCCGTGTGGCGGCTGTCCCTCGACGACGGCCGCGAGGTCGTGCTCAAGCTGTCGCCCCCTCCCGAGCTCGAGCAGCTCACCTACGAACGCGACCTGCTGCGCATGGAGGCACGCGCCTACGAGCTGGCCGGAGCGGCGGGCGTGCCGCTGGCCGACCTCGTGGCGGCCGGGTTCGACGACCCCGTGCTGGGCGGCGACTACCTCGTCCTGTCGGCGCTCACCGGCACGTCGTGGAACCAGGTGGAGCTTCCCGCCGAGACCCAGGCGGCGCTGCGCCGCGAGCTCGGCGGCCACATGGCCAGGTTCAACTCGGTACGCGGCGACGTCTACGGCTACCCGCACAGCGGCATCACCGGCGCCACCTGGCGCGAGGCCTTCCTGGCGATGGTGGAGGCGCTGCTGAAGGACACCGAGCGCTACCCGACCGAGCTGCCCGTGCCGGAGGCCGAGATCCGCGACCGGGTGCACAGGGCCGCGCCCGCCCTCGACGCGGTCACCGAGCCCCGGCTGGTGCACTTCGACATCTGGCCGGGCAACGCCTTCGTGGACCTGTCGGGCGGCACGCCGCGCATCCAGGCCGTCATCGACCTGGAACGGGCCTTCTGGGGCGACCCCCTGGCCGAGCTGATCACCCCGACGATCTTCGCCGAGGTCGACCCCGCCGACCCGTTCCTGGCCGGCTACCGCGAGATCGCCCCGCTCGACCTGGACCCGGTCAGGCTCGACCTGTACCGGGCCTACCTGTACCTGATCCTGCTGGTGGAGAACGGCCCGCGGCAGTACCCGCCGGAGGAGTACGCGCCCCTGCGCGACGCGGCGAGCAAGGGGCTGACGCGGGCGCTCGCCCGGCTCTAGCCGCCCCTACGCCTGGGGCAGCTCCGCGAACAGGATCGGCGTGGTCGTCGGCCTGCTCGATCCTCCCGCGGGCTCGACGGTCAGGCCGATGTGCTGGTCGTCGCCGAGAGGCCGGGCGAAGAGCGGCACGGTCGTGCCGTCGGCGTCCCGGGTGAGCAGGCCGGCCGGGCGCGGGCCGTCGGGGCCCATCAGCCACAGCTCGTAGACCCGCCCGTCGCCCAGCTCGGGCAGCCCGGAGGAGGTGAAGACGAGCCTGCCCCGGTCGCGTGAGTAGACGACGGTGCCGGTGCCTCCCGAGGTGACGGGCCGGCGCACCGTCTGGGCGTCGGGGGCGGCCAGCACCGAGACGAGCTCCCGCTGGGCGGTGCGGGTCCGGTCGAGCTCGCGCTGGGCGTCGAAGGCGATCACGCCGAGCGTGACCGCGGCGGCGGCAGCGGCCGCGGTGAAGCTGAGCGCCAGCCGGGTGCGCCACGGCGTACGGCCCCGCATCTCGACCACGTCGCCCGCGCCGGAGGAGGATGACCGAGGGGTCACGGGGCGCCCGGCTCCGTTGGGGAAGGGCAGCACCCTGGTCGGCTCGGGGGCCGCCTGCCGTACGTGCTTGACCGCCGCCAGGACGCGGCCGCGCAGGGCGGCGGGGGGCGGCTCTGCGACGGCCAGGGCCAGGCGCGCCGCCGTCTCGCGCAGGGCCCTGACCTCGCCCGCGCACTCGTCGCACCCCTCGACGTGCTGCTCGAACCGCGTCACCTCGGATCCGGTCAGCGCGTGCAGCGCGTAGGCGCCGGACAGGGTGTGGATGTCGGTCATCGTTCGACTCCCATGCAGTCGCGCAGGCGGACCAGACCGTCGCGCATCCTGGTCTTGACCGTGCCCAGGGGCACCCGCAGCAGCCCGGCGACCTCGGGATAGCTGTAGCCGCCGTAGTAGGCGAGCGTGACGGCCTCCCGCTGGACCCGCGACAGCCCGCCGAGGCAGCGCCGCACCCGCTCGCCGTCCAGCCGGACCGAGACCTCCTCGACGACCTGGTCGTGGGCGATCTCGACGGAGCTCACCCCGACCCGGTAGTCGCGCTCCCCCGAGGCCTGGCTGGAGCGCACCCGGTCGACCGCCCGCCGGTGGGCCATGGTCAGCACCCACGAGAGCGCGGAGCCGCGGCCGCCGTCGAAGCGCGCGGCGGAGCGCCAGACCTCGACCAGCACCTCCTGGGCGACCTCCTCGGCCTGCGCCCGGTCGCGCACCACGCGCAGCACGAGCCCGAAGACCGGCCCGCTCACCTGGTCGTAGAGCCGTTCGAAGGCGGCCTCGTCCCCGCACGCGACCCGGACGAGCAGGTCGTCGAGATCGCGGGACACAAGTGTGTCTGTCACGCGAGTGATTCGGCACGGTGGCCTCGGCGGATGCCGACTTCCCGCGCGACTTCGCGGGGCCGGGGGCACGTGACCATAAAGAGACTCTAAGAGCCTATTGTCCTCCTTCGTGCCCGCTAAGTCCTCTTTGATCACTCTGGTGGCCATTGTCGTAAGTCTCTGCTGCCTCACCGCCGGCGCCATCGGGCTCGTCTTCGAGCTGACCCGGCCGCTCACGGGCACGCAGGCCACCGAACTCGGCACGATGGAGCGGGCCGGCCGCTGGCGCACCTGGAACGCCGACCGGCTCTTCCCCCGCATGCAGGGGCAGGGAGCGCGGCTGTACGCGGTGCGCCTGGGCATCGCCCAGGAGAGCGGCTGCGCCGAAGGGCTCAACCCGGTCGCGCAGGCGATCGTATGGGAGCCCGGCTGCGAGCGGGTCCTGCGGGCGACCTACAGCGACAGGAACGGGAGCCTGCTGGCCACCGTCGCGATCGTCGTCATGCGCGACGAGCACGCGGCCGCGTCGGTCGCCGAGGCCGGGCTGGCCGGTCCGCGCCCCGCCGCCTTCCCCGGCACCCTGGCCGCCCGCTTCGGCGACGCCCAGGCGCAGCAGCACGTCATGGAGCGGCAGGGACGCTACGTCGTGATGGCCGCCGTGGGCTATCCGGACGGCCGCCCCGCGCTGGCGCACGCCACCCGGTCGGTGTTCGGCTTCGCCGGGCGTCTGGTGGGCGACACCCTGCTTCCGCTGGCCTCGGCCGGCGACCCCTGCCGAGCCGTCGAGGTGGTGTCATGTTGATCAAGTCCGTGGCCTGCGTGGCCGCCGGTCTCGCCCTCGCCTCGGCGCCCAGCGCGGAGGCCACCCGCGACTTCGCCGCTGCGCAGCGCGTCACCAAGGGCGCGGGGGTGACGGTGGCGCTCCTGTCGTCGGGCGTGGGCTGGGCCGACGGGATCGGGGACTCGTTCAAGGGCGAGCACGACCTGCTCCGCCGTACGGAACCGGAGGACGGCGACCCGGCGCCCGCCGGCACCGTGGGCACCGTGGGCGCCGTCGACCCCGATGACCCGTTCGCCGGGCGCGATCCCGCGAAGGTCACCGGCACCCGCCTGGCCGCCCTTCTCACCGCCCCCGCCGGCCTGGTCCCGGACGCGAACGTGCTGTCGGTGCGCGTCGAGCCCGATCCCCAGGACTTCCGCGACCCCGGGGCCATGCGCGCCTGGCGCGCGGCCGACCTGCCGGGCGAGCGTTACCTGGAGGCCATCCGCTGGGCCGTCGACCACGGCGCGGGCGTGATCGTCCTCGACAGCGTCTTCCCCGCCCCCGACGAGCGCCTGCGCGAGGCGGTCGGCTACGCCCTGGACGCCAACGCCGTCCTGGTCACCCCCGTCCGCCCAGGTGAGAGCCCCCGCTACCCCGCTGGCCTGCCCGGCGTGCTCGGCGTGGCGCCGCTCGGCGACGACGGCAGGCCGGTGTACCAGGCGCGCAACCACGCGGTGCTCCTGTCGGCCCCCGGCCACCCGCGCGACCTGCCCGCCCCCGACGGCTCCACCGGTGCGGCGGATCCCGGCCTGGCCGCCGCCGCCCAGGTGGGCGCCGCCGCCGCGATGCTCCAGGCCCGCTTCCCCGGCATCACCTCCGCCCAGGCGGGCCAGGCGCTCACCGCGACCGCCCGCAGACCCCACGGCGCGGCGTGGAAGGACAGCGCCGACTTCGCCTACGACACCGCC
Organism: Nonomuraea sp. NPDC050663; assembly: GCF_044456985.1. NCBI lineage: Bacteria > Bacillati > Actinomycetota > Actinomycetes > Streptosporangiales > Streptosporangiaceae > Nonomuraea > Nonomuraea sp. NPDC050663. The sequence goes on along the minus strand of NZ_JBITGL010000009.1, from coordinate 368,712 downwards.
ATCGGCTTCGGCCAGGTCAACCCGGCCGGGGCGCTGATCGAGGCCGAGCGCATCATGACCGCTCCGGCGCGTCAGGCCGGGGTGCCGGAGGAGACGGTCTTCGGCGGCGGACCGCCGCCCGCCCCGATGGCCGTCGCCGCCCACGACGCCCAGCTGGTGTACGGCTCGGCGGGCCTGCTCGGAGCCGGGACGCTCCTGCTGGCCGGTGTCGTGCTGCTCCTGAGGCGGCACGGCCGCGCGGGCGGGCAGGGCACGGAGGTCCAGAAGTGACCACCAGGTGGAAATACCTTCTCAGAAAGTGGACACCGACACCCGACTGGTAGCGCAAATGAAATACCCTCGTATGTCGTGAGCGCACTGAACAACCTCGATTCCTGGCGGGAGCTTCCCGCTGCCCAGCAGCCCGACTGGCCCGACCCGGCGGCGCTGGAGCGCGTGGTCGCCGAGCTGGGAAGCCTGCCCCCGCTGGTCTTCGCCGGCGAGTGCGACCAGCTCAAGAACGAGCTGGCCGCGGTGGCCAGGGGTGAGGCCTTCGTGCTGCAGGGCGGCGACTGCGCCGAGACCTTCGCCGGGGCCACCGCCGACAACGTGCGCAACAAGCTCAAGACCCTCCTGCAGATGGCCATCGTGCTGACCTACGCGGGCCGGGTGCCGGTCGTGAAGATCGGCCGCGTCGCGGGGCAGTTCGCCAAGCCGCGCTCCAAGTCGACCGAGACCCGCGAGGGCGTCACCCTGCCCGCCTACCGCGGCGACATGGTCAACGGCTTCGAGTTCACCGACGAGGCCAGGCAGCCCGACCCCAACCGGCTGCTGAAGGCCTACCACTCCAGCGCGGTGACGCTGAACCTGGCCCGCGCCTTCGCCAAGGGCGGCTACGCCGACCTGCGCCAGGTTCACGCGTGGAACCAGGACTTCGTCGCCGAGTCCCCCGCCGGCCGCCGCTACGAGCAGCTGGCCAGGGAGATCGACCAGGCGCTGGCCTTCATGCGGGCCTGCGGCGCCGAGCCGGAGGAGTTCCACACGGTGGAGTTCTACTCCTCCCACGAGGCGCTCATCCTCGACTACGACCAGGCGCTCACCCGCATCGACTCGCGCACCGGCCTGCCGTACGACGTCTCGGCCCACATGGTCTGGATCGGCGAGCGCACCCGCCAGCTCGACGGCGCCCACGTGGAGTTCTTCTCGCGCATCCGCAACCCGATCGGCGTCAAGCTCGGCCCGACGACCACGCCGGAAGAGGCGATGGCGCTGATCGAGAAGCTGAACCCCGACAACGAGGCGGGTCGGCTGACGTTCATCACCCGCATGGGCGCCTCCAAGATCCGCGAGCATCTGCCCACGCTGGTGGAGAAGGTCTCGGCGAGCGGCGCGCAGGTCGCCTGGATCTGCGACCCGATGCACGGCAACACCTTCGAGGCCGCGGGCGGCTACAAGACGCGCCGGCTCGACGACGTGCTCGACGAGGTCAGCGGCTTCTTCGAGGTGCACCGGGCGCTGGGCACCCACCCGGGCGGCGTGCACATCGAGTTCACCGGCGACGACGTCACCGAGTGCGTGGGCGGCGGCACCGAGATCCTCGAGGACGACCTGGCGCGGCGCTACGAGACTGCTTGCGACCCGCGGCTCAACCGCAGCCAGTCGCTGGACCTGGCCTTCCGGGTCGCGGAGCTCTACCGCTCCGCCTGACACGTGACTTATCGGTCGTAACTGACATAACGGAAAGAGCCTGATTTATCGGGCTTCGCGAGAGACCCTCGGGTACGATCATGCCCGTGAGCCAGCCAGTGCCCGAGGGTGTGGACCCCAGCGTTCCCAACGTCGCCCGCATGTACGACTACTTCCTGGGTGGCAAGGACAACTTCGCCTCCGACCGGGCCGCCGCCGAACAGATCATGCGGACCTTCCCGGCGACCGCGCTGTCGGCACAGGAGAACCGGGCGTTCCTGCGCCGCGCGGTGCGCTATCTGGTCGACTCGGGCGTGCGGCAGATCGTCGACCTGGGCTCGGGCCTGCCGACGCAGGGCAACACCCACGAGATCGCGCCCGAGGCGCGCGTGGTCTACGTCGACCACGACGCCGTCGTGTGCGCGCACGCCCGCGCCCTGCTGGCCGGCTCGCAGGTGAAGGTGCTCCAGGCCGACGTGCGCGAGCCCGGCGACCTCCTCGACGGGCTGCGCGGCCTGATCGATTTCGACGAGCCGGTCGGCTTCCTGATGTTGTGCCTGCTGCACTTCGTGCCCGACGGGCCCGCCTACGACCTGGTCAAGCGGCTGCACGAGGCCAGTGTCCCGGGCAGCCACCTGGTCATCAGCCACGCCATCGACCCCAAGCCCGACCTGACGCCCGACGCGCTGGAGGTCTACCGGCGCAGCACGGCGGCGCTGAACCTGCGCACCCACGCCGAGATCTCGGCCTTCTTCGAGGGCTACGAGCTGGTGGAGCCCGGCCTGGTCCTGCCGAAGGAGTGGCGTCCCGACGGCCCGGTCGACGGGCCGCCCGCCCCCGGTTACGCCGGAGTCGGCGTCAAGCGCTGAGAGAACCGAAAAGCCCCGCCTCGGCGGGGCTTTTCCGTATGCGCGGCAGGTCAGTTCCGCTCGGCGGCCTTCTGCATCTCGTCGGCCAGCTCGGCCTTGATGGCCTCCATGTCGAGCGCCTTGACCTGGCCGATCAGGTCTTCGAGCGCGGGCTCGGGCAGCGCGCCGGCCTGGGCGAACACCACGATGCCGTCGCGGATGGCCATGATCGTCGGGATCGAGGTGATGTCGAAGCCCTGCGCGAGCGCGGGCTGCGCCTCGGTGTCGATCTTGCCGAAGGTGACGTCCTCGTGCTTGTTCGAGGCCTTCTCGAAGATCGGGGCGAACATGCGGCACGGCCCGCACCAGGCCGCCCAGAAGTCCAGCAGGACGATCCCCTTGTCGGCGATGTCGTTGAAGTTCGTCTCGGTCACTTCGATGGTCGCCACACGTGGCTCCTCGTCATACGTCGCTGAAGGTACTGGTTACGTCAACCACCTACCCGCGCGGAGCATTCCTCACGACTCGTCGGAGCGCCGGACGGACATGAGCAGGCATACCAGGCCGGCGAGGCCGACCGCCACCTGCACCGCCGTGAGCGCCCCGCCGGTGAACCAGTTGTCCAGCAGGCCGAAGTCGCTGTCGAAGAACTGCCTGGCCACGAGCCCGCCGAAGCCCTGAATCATGAGGATGACGCCGAGGAAACCCATGGGTCCAGTCTGGGAGCGGCGAATGGCACGCGGCATCGGCCACAGGGATGCCCGGCCATCGACTTTAGTCACGATTCGGAGCTGCGGCGATGAACTCTTGGCCACGGTGAGGTGTCGCGCGCACACAGATCCCAGCTCCAGCCGCTCATACCTGGCAAGTCATGTCAAAGACACCATTGCGATCTACCTGTAGAAATGTCCGGAAAGCTTTCTACGAGGAGATCATTCGTGACCATGACCAGAGGTGCCACAGCGGCCCTGCTCGCGGCGGCGCTGACCGCCGGAGCCGCCTTCGTGGCCGCCACCCCCGCCTCGGCGGTCTCGCCCGACGTCGTCATCTCCGAGGTGTACGGCGGAGGCGGCAACTCGGGCGCCACCTGGACCCACGACTTCGTCGAGCTGTACAACCTCGGCTCGTCCCCCGTCAGCCTGGCCGGCTGGAGCGTGCAGTACGCCTCCGCCGCGGGCACGTCGTGGCAGGTGACCCCGCTCAGCGGCACCATCGCTCCCGGCAGGAGGCTGCTGGTGCAGCAGGCCGCCGGCTCCGGCGGCACCCAGGCGCTGCCCGCCCCCGACGTGACCGGCTCCATCGCGATGAGCGCGACCGCCGGCAAGGTCGCGCTGGTCACCTCCACCACCGCCCAGACGGGCGCCGGCGACCCGGCCGCCGTCAAGGACTTCGTCGGCTACGGCACGACGGCCAGCGTCTCCGAGGGCGCTCCCGCCCCGGCGCCGTCGAACACGAACTCCGTCAGCCGCGCCGCCTCCCCGGCCGACACCGACAACAACGCCGCCGACTTCACCGCCGGCGCCCCCTCGCCCACGAACCTGGCCGGCGAGACCGGCCCCGGCGGCGGCGAGCCGACCCCGACGCCCTCTCCGACGCCGACGGCCAACCCGTGCGACACCGCCGCCACCCACCAGATCGCCCAGGTCCAGGGCACGGGGACTGCCAGCACGCTCGCCGGGCAGCAGGTCCGCGTCGAGGGCGTGGTCACCAGGACCTTCACCAGCGCGACGGCCCGCTCGGGCTTCTTCGTCCAGGACGACACGCCCGACGCGAACGCCGCCACCTCCGACGGCGTCTTCGTCTTCGCCCCCTCCTTCTCCTCCACGACGCTCTCCCCCGGCTCCCGGGTGAAGGTCTCCGGCACGGTCGGCGAGTTCGGCGGCGCCACCCAGATCTCCACCGTCACCGCGGTCGACGTCTGCGGCACCGGCGCCATCGAGCCGGCCACGCTGACCCTGCCGATCGCCGCGTCCGACACCTTCGAGCGCCTCGAGGGCGTCCTGGTCAAGGTGCCCGGCAAGCTGACCGTCAGCGAGAACTACTGGCACGCCCGCTACGGCCAGCTGCTCGCGGCCACCGGCGGCCGCCTGTTCATCCCGACCGACCGTCCCGGCGTGGACGCGGCCGCCGACGCGCGCCGCTCCATCGTCATCGACGACGGCTCCTCCGGCCAGAACCCCAACCCCATGCCGCACTACCCGGCGGGCGAGCAGCTGGCCCGCTCGGGCGACGGCGTCAGCGGCCTGGTCGGCGTCCTGAACGAGGGCGCCTACGGCTCCACCAGCACGAACCTGAAGTACCTCGTGCACCCCACCGCCGCGCTGACCTTCACGCGCGACAACGCCCGCACCGCGGCCCCCGCCAAGGTCGGAGGCGACGTCAGGATCGCCAGCTTCAACACCCTGAACTGGTTCACCACGCTCAACGCGGCCGGATACCCGAACCCGCCCTACAACGCGAACTTCACCCCGCGCGGGGCCAACACCGCGGCCGAGCGCGACCGCCAGCTGGCCAAGGAGATCGCCACGCTGAAGGCGCTCGACGCCGACGTCGTCAGCCTCATGGAGGTCGAGAACCCGCGGCCCGACCTGGCGGCCACCGGCTTCAAGCCCGAGGCGCTGGAGGCCCTGGTCGAGGCGCTCAACGGCGCGGTCGGCGCCGGCACCTACGCCCTGGTCACGCACCCCGGCCCCGGCACCGACGCCATCGCCGTGGCGATGATCTACAAGCCGGCCAAGGTCAAGCCGGTCGGCGCCCCGAAGACCATCGCCGACCAGCGTTTCTTCAACGCCCGCCCGCCGCTGGCGCAGACCTTCCGCTCGGCCAAGAAGGGCTCGCGGCCCTTCACCGTCATCGCCAACCACTTCAAGTCCAAGGGCAGCTGCCCCGACTCGGGTGAGAACGTCGACAACGGCCAGGGCTGCTGGAACGCCCAGCGGGTGCTGCAGGCGCAGGCCGTCCTGGAGATGATCGAGACGCTGGAGCTGCCCAACGCGATCGTCGTGGGCGACCTCAACGCCTACAGCGAGGAGGACCCGATCGAGACCCTGGAGCAGGGCGGGCTGCGCAGCGCCAGCAAGGCGTTCGTCCCGGCGGCCTCCCGCTACAGCTACGTCTTCGGCGGCGCCTCCGGCGAGCTCGACCACCTGATGCTGGCCCACCAGCTCATGAAGCGCGTCACCGGCGCCACGATCTGGCACGTCAACGCCGACGAGGACGTCTACTACGACTACAACGCCGAGTTCAAGACCGCGGGCGACCTGTACAAGGCCGACCCGTACCGCAGCTCGGACCACGACCCGCTGCTGATCGGCCTCGACCTGTTCGGCAAGGTCGGCCGGTAACCGGGCACGTCGGGGAGAGGGCAGGCATATTCATGCCTGCCCTTTTCTTTAAGCGGGTATGACCTTGTCATGGACTGGGTCACCTGCTCGCACTCGCCTGCCTGCACGGGGATCGCGCGCCCGCCGTACGGTCTCTGTCTGTCCCACCTGGCTCCTCACCAGCTTGACGAGGAGCTCGCCGCGATCCGGCCAGGACGCCTGCTCGATCTGCGAGGCACCAGGCTCGACGCCGACCTGCTGGCCCGCGTGGTCGAGGCGGCCGGGCGCCGCCCCGGCCGCACCCGTCTCGACCACGCCCACTTCCCCGACGAGACACGCCTGTCGGAGCTGGAGTTCGCCGGCGACCTGACGCTCGAGAACGCCAGGTTCGACCGGCTGGCCTCCTTCTACGGCAGCCGCTTCCTGGGCAACCTCTCGCTGGCCGGGGCCCGGTTCTGTCGCGAGTTGTCGCTGCACGGCGCCAGGGTGCACGGCTACACCAGCCTGGACCGGGCCATGATCGGGCGCGACGCCCTGTTCGGCGAGGCCGTGTTCGCGCGCGGCCTGTCGTGCGAGCGCGCCAGGTTCGACGGTTTCGCCACCTTCGACGGGGCGCTCATCGGCGAGACGGCCTGCTTCCGCGGCGCCCGCTTCGGCCGCACTCTCTCCTTCCGCAAGGTCGGCGGGTCGGCCGCCTTCGAGGCGGCGCACCTGTGCGGCGACGCCTACCTGTCGTCGGGCGGCCGGTTGTCGCTGGCCAGGGCCCGGGCCGACGGCCTGGTCGACCTGTCGGTGCACGGCAACGCTGTCGACCTGCGGCGGCTGGAGGTCGGCGGGCAGCTGCTGGTCCGGCTGACCGACGCGCGCGCCGACCTGGAGGGGGCGGTGCTGCGCGGGCGGGCCACGATCTCCGGCCGCGGCCTGGCCGCCGTCGACTCGCTGCGCGCCGTCGACGCCCCCGAGCTGACGCTGCGCGGCCTCGATCTGGCCAGCTGCCGCATGGCGGGGCTGGTGCACCCGGGCGGGTTGCGGGTCAAGGACTGCTCCTTCGCGCTGACCCCGCGCGGGGTGCGGCTCAGCCTGGGCTGGCCGCCGCTGCGCTGGTTCTCGCGCCGCCGCACCCTGGCCGACGAGCACGGCTGGCGCGGGTGGAACGCCGTCACCGACCCCGGAGCGACGCCCGACCGGCTGGCCTCCCTCTACACCTCGCTGCGCGAGGGGGTCGACGACGAGCGCACCTCCGCCGACTTCGCCTTCGGGGCGATGGAGATGCGCCGCCAGGCCTCGCGCCGCTGGTGGTTGTCGATGTACTGGCTGTTCGCGGGGTACGGCCTGCGGCTGAGCAGGACCCTGGCCTGGGCGCTCCTGGTCGTGGCCGTGGCGCTGGGGACGGTCATGGTGTCGTCGGCCTCGCACGCCTCGCATCGGCCCAGTGGAAAATCAGGGGTTTCCCCGATCCGTACCCCGGCCCCGCGTCCTTAGGCTGAAGGCCATGCTCATCGACGACTACGTGACCGACCTGCGGCGTTCCCTGAACGGGCCCTACGCCGCCAAGCGCGACCTGGTCGTCGAGGCCCGCGACAGCCTGCTCGACGCGGCCGAGAGTTTCGAGGCGGGCGGCTTGGACCGGCGTTCCGCCGAGCTGCGCGCGGTCGAGGAGTTCGGCCCCGTCGGCGCCATCGCCCCCGGCTTCCAGGAGGAGCTCGTCGCCTGCGCCGGGCGGCGGCTGGCCTGGCTGCTGTTCCTCAGCGTGCCCGCGATCGCCCTGATGTGGGCGCTGGTGTGGCGGGTCTTCCCCTACGACGTGCACGAGTGGGCGCTGCGGCCCGACTGGTTCGTCCCCGCCGCCCGCGCCCTGGACATCGCGCAGCTGGTGTCCGGCGTGGTGGCGGGCGTGCTGATCGTGGCGCTGCGCAGGGGCGCCGACGGCCGCCGGGTGACGCGTGCCCTGGCCTTCTACACCTGGACGCTGCTGGGCGTGACCTTCGGGCTGTCGAGCCTGCTGGTGTACGGCTCGCACGGGCCGATGGGCTTCAGCGACTACCTGCCCGGCACGCTGATCAGCATGGTCAGCTACGTGGTGGTGGGAGTGCAGGCCTGGCACGCGCTGCAGTGCCAGCGGCTCACCCGGCCGAGCGTGGTTGCAGCACGCTGGTGATGACGCCGGCGAACGACTGCCAGGCCGTACGCTCGCCCGCCAGGTGGGTGCGGCCCGCGGAGGTCAGCCGGTAGGTGCGGCGCTTGCGCCCGCCGACGGTGGCCCACTCGCTGTCGAGGTATCCGGTGCGCTCCAGCCTGCGCAGCGCCGGGTAGACGGTGCCGGTCGGGACGGCCAGCGCTCCTGAGCTGCGTTCCTGCAGCGCCTCGATGATCGCGTAGCCGTGCAGCGGCTCGTGCTCGAGTACGGACAGGATCAGGGCGTCCATGTGGCCGCGCAGGGCATCGGGGTTCACGCTTCCCATCGTACTCATGCAGGCATGCTACATGTTGGCTGTCTACATGTAGAGTGTCTACATGGACGTTCTCGACATCGCCCGGCTGCAGTTCGCCCTGACCGGGAGCCTGCACTTCCTGTTCGTCGTGCTGACGCTGGGCCTGGCGCCGCTCGTCGCGATCATGAACACCCGGTGGGCCCGGTCCGGCAACCCGGTCCACGAGGGCATGACGCGGTTCTGGGGCCAGATCTACGTCATCAACTACGCGATGGGCATCGTCACAGGACTGGTGATGGAGTTCCAGTTCGGGCTGTCATGGAGCGGCCTGGCCCACACCGCGGGCGACGTCTTCGGCGCGCCGCTGGCCATGGAGACCCTCGTCGCCTTCTTCCTGGAGTCGACGTTCCTCGGGTTGTGGATCTTCGGCTGGCACCGGCTGCCGAAGTGGCTGCACGTCGCGAGCATCTGGATGGTCGTCCTGACCGCGTACGGCAGCGCGTTCTACATCATGGTCGCCAACTCCTTCCTGCAGAACCCGGCGGGAGCGACCCGGGTCGGCGACCACCTGGAGCTGACCGACGCCGGGGCGCTGATGAGCAACCCCATGCTGGTCTACGCGCTGCCGCACGTCATCGGCGCGGCGCTGTTCACCGGCGGCCTGGTCATGGTGGGCGCCAGCGCCTACCATCTGCGCCGCCGTACGCCTGACCTGGAGCTGTTCACCCGCTCCCTGCGCATGGGCGTGGTGGCGGCGGCCGTCGGCATCCTCCTGGCGGTGGCGATGGGCTACGCGCAGTTCTCGGTCGTGCCCGAGGGCAAGTTCAGCGAGAACACGGGGGCGGGCCTCGGGCTCGGATTCATGATCCTGCTCGGCGAGCTCCTCATGTTCGTGGTGCTGCTGGTCATGCTGCCGATGATCAGGGTGCTGCACCGCTGGCGGTGGACGCATCCGGTGCTCATCGCCATGACGCCGCTGCCGTTCGTCATCTCCATCCTCGGCTGGATGGCGCGCGAGATCGGGCGGCAGCCGTGGATGATCACCGGCGAGCTCACCGTGGCCGACGCCCTGTCGCCCGGGCTGACGCAGCCGATGATCGCGATGTCGTTCGCCGGGTTCGTCGGCGTGCTGGGGATGCTCGCCGTCGTCGACTACGTGCTCATCATGCGCGTGGTCAAGCGCGGGCCCGTCGGCACCGCGCTGGGAGCCAGGCCCGCAGAACCCGTGCTGAGCTACTGAGGAGTCAAACCATGGACATCGTCTGGCTTGCGGTCTTCTCCGCCCTGCTGATCGGCTACTTCGCCCTGGAGGGCTTCGACCTGGGCGTCGGGCTGCTGCTGCCCTTCCTCGGGCGCGACCGCGACAGGCGCGACGCGATGATCGGCGCGATCGCCCCGTTCGTCCTGGCCAACGAGGTGTGGCTGGTGGCGCTGGCCGGCGTGCTGTTCGGCGTCTACCCGTCGCTGGAGGCCGAGGTGCTGCTGGCCCTGTACCCGCTGATCGTCGTCATGCTCCTGTCATGGGTGCTGCGCGACGCCGGGCTGTGGTTCCGCCGCCGCATCCCCGGCCAGGGATGGCGCTCGTTCTGGGAGTTCGCGATCTTCATCGGCTCGCTCGGGCTGGCCCTCGGGTGGGGCATGGTCCTGTTCGCCCTGGCCACCGGCTCGCTCTCGTGGACGGGCCTGGCCCTGGGCGGCTTCGTCGCCGTGGCCTTCGCCTACCACGGCTGGACCTTCCTCGGCCGCCGCCTGACCTCCTTCCCCGGCAGCGGCTCGCCGTGGCTGTCCGGCGTCCTGGCCGCCGCGCCCGCGGTCATCGTCCTTGTCGGTGCGGCAGGATACCTTCTGGAGCACTCGGCCCCGTCGGCGACCTTGACCACGCTCGGGCTTATGGTGGTGCCGTTCGCACCGATCATGGTCGGGGCACAAGTCCTGGTCTGGCGGACCTTCGGGAAGGCCGACCGCATGCCGTCGTTCTTCTAGAGGGAGCTCGTGCACAAGGAGCTGATGGGGCTGCTGCGCACCCACGTGCGCACGCACCTCGTGGTCGCGCTGGCCGCCGCCGTCGTGGCGGGCGTGCTCGTCCTGGTCCAGGCGGAGCTGCTGGCCGGGGTGCTGTCCGGCCGCTTCGAGACCGCGGCACTGCTCTTCCTCGTCCTGGTGGTGGCGCTGCGCGCCCTGCTCGGCTGGGTCCAGGGGGTGCGCTCCGGCCACCTGGCCACCGGCGCCAAGTCCGCGCTGCGCCACCGGCTGCTGGCCCGCTTCGCCGAGCTCGGCCCGATCCGCCTGTCGTCGCGCCGCTCCGGCGAGCTCGTCACCCTCGTCGGCCGCGGCCTCGACCGGCTCGACCCCTACCTGACCGGCTACCTGCCCGCCGTCGCCGTCGCCGCCGTCGTGCCCCTGGCGGTGCTGCTGCGCCTGCTCTTCGCCGACCTGACCAGCGCGATCATCGTGCTGGTCACGCTGCCCCTCATCCCGATCTTCGGCGCCCTCGTCGGCATGCACACCAAGACGGTGACCGAGAAGCAGTTCCACGCGCTGTCGCGCCTCGGCGGGCACTTCCTCGACGTCGTGCGCGGCCTGCCCACCCTGCGCGCCTTCGGCCGCGCCCGCTACCAGGCCGACGTCATCCGCTCCGTCGCCGACGCCCACCGCAGCGCCACCATGCGCACCCTGCGAGTGGCGTTCCTGTCGGCTCTGGTGCTGGAGCTGTGCGCCTCGTTGTCGCTGGCGCTGGTGGCGGTGCCGATCGGGCTGCGGCTGCTCGGGGGGAGCCTCGATCTGACGTCGGCGCTCCTGGTGTTGCTGCTGGCGCCGGAGGCGTACCTGCCGCTGAGGGTGATGGGGACACGGTTCCACGCGTCGATGGAGGGGGTCGCGGCGGCCGACGCGGCCTTCGCGGTCCTCACCCCGGACACGCCGCCCCCGGCGGGGTCACCCGACGCCGAAGCCGCCCCTCCCGTGCCCACCGGCGCCGGTACGGCGAGCGCCACGGGCGGCGGCGCCCGGCGCTCCGGCCACGGGGCCCGCCCACCCGAGATCCGCCTCGACAACGTCACCGCCCACTACCCCGGCCGCACCGACGCCGCCCTGGAAGCCGTCTCCCTCACCATCGCCCCAGGCGAACGCGTCGCCCTCGTCGGCGAGAGCGGCGGCGGCAAATCCACCCTCCTCAACCTCCTGCTCGGCTTCCTCACCCCGTCGTCGGGCCGCATCCTCGTCGACGGCACCGACCTGCGCGACCTCGACCTCGGCCAGTGGCGCGCCGAGACCGCCTTCGTCCCCCAGCGCCCCCACCTCTTCACGGTCTCCGTCACCGACAACATCCGCCTCGGCGCCCCCGACGCAACCCCCGAGGCCGTACGGCAGGCGGCCGGCCACGCCCACGCCACCCCCTTCATCGACGCCCTCCCCCAGGCCTTCGACACCCTCGTCGGCGAGCGGGGCGCGAACCTGTCCGCGGGCCAGCGCCAGCGCATCGCCCTCGCCAGGGCCTTCTGCCGCCCCGACGCGGCGATCCTGCTGCTCGACGAACCCACCGCCCGCCTCGACGGCCGCAGCGAGGCCGCCATCGTCGAGGCCACCGGCAGGCTGTCGTCCGGCCGCACCGCGATCATCGTCGCCCACCGCCCCGCCATGATCGACCTCGCCGACCGCGTCATCCGCATCCACGAGGGCCGCGTGATCGCCGACTCCGCCGCACCCCCGGCCGCCTCCACCCAGCCCGCCACGGGCCCGACCGCCCGGGACACGCGATGACCACGAACGCCCCCAAGAACCCGGCGGCCCCGGAGCCGAACGACTCGCCGGCCGACGTGCCCCGCTCCTCGTCGCTCCGCTCCATGCGGTGGCGGCTCGTCTGGGCCGTCCTGGCCGGTGCCGCCGCCGAGCTCGCCGGTGTCGGCCTCATCGCCGCCGCCGCGTGGCTCATCACGCGCGCCGCCGAGCAGCCCCCGCTGGCCGCCCTGAGCGTCGCCATCGTCGCCGTCCGCGCCTTCGCCACCAGCCGCGGCGTCTTCCGCTACGCCGAACGCCTCACCGGCCACGACGTCGCCCTCCGCGCCCAGGCGGGCACCCGGGAAGACCTCTACGCCTCCCTCATCCCGCCCCAGTCCCCGCGCCACGGCGGCGCCGACCTGCTCAGCCGCATGGTCGACGACACCGAGGCCGTCCAGGACCTCCTGGTGCGCTGCCTCCTGCCCGCCGCGGCCGCGCTGATCACGGCGGTCGCCGCCGTCACCATCGGCCTCACGATCTTCCCCCCGGCCGCCCTCGTCCTGCTCGCCGGCCTGGCGATCGCGGGTGCGCTGCTGCCCGCCGCCACCGCGGCCGGCGCCCGGCGCTGGGCGGCGCGCATCGCCCCCGCCCGCGCCGGCCTGGCCGCCCGTACGGCCGACCTGGTGCACGGCGCCGCCGACCTGGCCGCCAGCGGCGCCGGCGACCGCGCCCTGCGCAGCGCCCTCGACGCCGACGCGGCCCTGGCCGCCCTGGAGCGCCGCCAGTCGAGGGTGCACGCGTCGGCGCTGGCGTTCGGCGTGCTCACCCAGGGGCTGACCGTGGCCGCGATCGTCCTGCTGGCCCAGGGCGCGGGCGTCGGTTCCGTGGGCACCGCCGTGCTCGCGTTGATGTCGCTGGTGGCCTTCGAGCCCGTCCTGCCGCTGGCCGCGGCGGGTGAGCGCCTGACCGGCATCCTGGCCGCCGTCCGCCGTCTGAGGGAGGTGCGCGCCACCCCGCCGGCCGTCACCGAGCCCGCCCATCCCGCCCCGCTCCCGTCCGCGCCGCTGACGGTCGAGGTGAAGGACCTTGTCGTACGGCACGCGGCCCCCACCACCCCCGCCGCCGTCGACGGGGTCAGCCTCACCCTCACCCCCGGCAAGCGTGTCGCCCTGGTCGGCCCCAGCGGCGCCGGCAAGAGCACCCTCCTGGCCGCCCTGATGCGCCTCGTCGAGCCCGCGTCCGGCACGATCTCCGTCAACGGCGCCGACGTCCGCGACCTCGGCTCCGACGACGTGCGCACCCTGATGACCGGCCTCACCCAGGACCCTTACGTCTTCCAGACCACCCTGCGCGCCAACCTCCAGCTGGCCGGCCCCGGCAAGAGCGAGGAGGCCCTGGAGACAGCCGTCCGCCAGGCGAAGCTCCAGACGTGGGTGCGCTCCGTCGGCTGGGAGAGCGAGCTGGGCGAGGACGCGCGCACAGTCTCGGGCGGTCAGCTCCAGCGCCTGGCCCTGGCCAGGGCCCTGCTCTACGATCCCCCGGTGCTCCTGCTCGACGAGCCCGCCGAGGCGCTCGACGAGCAGACCGCCGACGAGCTGATGGCCGACCTGCTCGACGCGACGCATGGCCGTACGACCCTGCTGGTCACCCACCGCCTGCGCGGCCTGGAGCAGGTCGACGAGATCCTGGTGCTGGAGCACGGCCGCGTGATCCAGCGCGGCGCGCACCGTGAGCTGGTGGAACGGCCCGGTTACTACCGGGACCTGTGGGAGTCGGAGATGCTCACCCGCCGCTGAACCCCTGCCGATTCGCGGCCTTTGGGGTTTTCATGGCAGAGAGGTTTGTGATACAAACTGGTTTATGGATGAAGTCAGCCTCAGCCCCGACGAGACATTGCGGCTGATCGAGGAACAACGCAAGGCGGTCCGCCACGACCTGGTCCCCAACCCGCTGTTCACCTACACGCCGTGGGGTGTGGCCTGGTTCGTCGGCTACCTCGCCTTCTTCATGGCCTACCGGGTGGAAGATTCGGGGATCTCCTGGCAGCTGGCGCTCGCCATCCTGATGGGCGGCCAGATCCTGGCCGGAAGCGCCATGGTCTACGGCACCACCCGCTCCAGCCTGCGGGTCAAGGGCCACACGTCCCAGCGCGGCGCGATGTACGGCATCGCCTGGTTCGTCGGCATGATGGTCATGGGCTGGGTCTGCTCGACCTTCGTGGTCCACCTCGACCAGAACCTGGTCGGGCTGCTGTTCTCCACCTGCTCGCTGATGATCGCGGCCATGCTCTACATGGCCGGGGGCGCGATCTGGCTCGACTGGACGATGTTCTTCGTCGGCATCTGGGTCGCCGTCGTGGTGGGCATCGCCGCGGCGGTCGGCCAGCCGTACGCCTACCTGCTCCTCGCCGTCCTGCTCGGCGGGGCCTTCATGGGGGTGGGCGTCGTCAGGAGGCATCGCCGATGACGGCCGTGCCCGAACTCGACCCGGTCATCCATGCCCAGGCGCGGCTGCGCGTCGTGGTGACGCTCAGCGCCCTGCCCGGCGGGGATCGGGTCTCCTTCCCCAGTCTCAAGAAGATGCTGGACCTGACCGCGGGCAACCTGTCGGTCCACCTGACGAAGCTCGAGGAAGCGGGCTACGTCGAGATCACCAAGGCCCACGAGGGCCGCACGCCGGTCACCTACGTCGCCCTCACCAGGCGCGGACGGCTGGCATTCGAGGAGTACACCGAGGCGCTTCGCGCGCTGCTTGGAGGAGTCACGTGACGGTATTAACCAGGACGATCGAGGTCACCCGCACCTATGGTGACATAACCGCCCTGGACGGGGTTTCGCTGGAGATCCGCCAGGGGGAGCTGGTCGGCCTGCTCGGGCCGAACGGCGCAGGAAAGTCCACATTGATCAACCTGCTCGTGGGCCTGCGCCGCCCCACGAGCGGCACGGTCGAGCTGCTCGGCGGCTCGCCGATGGATCCCTCCGTACGGCGGGGCATCGGCGTCACGCCGCAGGAGACCGGCCTGCCGACGTCGCTGAAGGTGGGCGAGACGCTCGACTTCGTCGCCGGGCATTTCCCGGTGACCCGCAAGGACGAGGTGATCGAGCGCTTCGGCCTCAGCGACCTGCTCAAGCGCCAGATCGGCTCGTTGTCCGGCGGCCAGCGCAGGAGGGTCGGCGTGGCGCTCGCGTTCGTGGGCGACCCGAAGGTCGTCTTCCTCGACGAGCCGACCACCGGCCTGGACGTGGAGGCGCGCAGGGCCCTGTGGGACGGCATCCGCGCCTTCCACGCCGACGGCGGCACCGTCCTGCTGACCAGCCACTACCTGGAGGAGATCGAGGCACTCGCCCAGCGTGTCGTCGTGGTCGGCGCCGGCCGGGTGCTGGCCGACGACACCGTGCAGGCGGTCAAGCGTTTCGTCGGCGTCAGGAGGGTGTCGCTGGCGGCTCGCGAGCTGCCCGACCTGCCCGGCGTGATCGACACGGAGCGCCGCGACGGCCGCTACCACCTGGTCACCGGCGACTCCGACGCGCTGGTGGTGGCCCTGGTCAAGAGCGGCCTGCCGTTCGAGGACCTGGAGGTCCAGCCCACATCCCTGGAAGAGGCCTTCCTGGCCATCACCGCGACGGAGGCGTCCCATGTCTAGCCTGGTCCTGGCCCATACCCGGGTGCAGTTCATCGAGCAGTTGCGGGTGCCGATCGGCCTGGTCGCGGGAGCGTTCTTCCCCGCCGCGGCCTTCCTGGCCTTCGTGGTGCCCAGCGTGGACGATCCGGCGGTCGCCCTCGGCGCGACCTGCGCCATGGTGGTGTTCGCGATCATGTCGACCGGCATGATCGGCCTGGGCATCAACGTCTCCCAGGATCGGGAGCTGCCGTGGGACCCCTACCTGCGGACCCTGCCGGCCGGGCCGTTCCCCCGGATCGCCGGACGATTGCTGACCGCGATGGCGATCTCGTTGCTGGCCATGATTCCCGTCACCGTCCTGGCGGCGGTGTTCGCGGGAGTGAGGCTCTCACCGGCGAGACTGCTGCTCGGACTGCTGGCCGTACTGGTGATCACGATCCCGTTCATGCTGATCGGGTTGTTCATCGGCTACCTGTTGCCCGCCAAGGCGGCGATCGGGGTGTCGCAAATCCTCTTCTTCCCGATCGCCATCCTCGGCGGGCTGCTTGGAAACCCCATGGACATGCCCGCCTTCATCGAGGCGGTGTCTCCCTTCATGCCCAGCCGGGGCGCCCTCGAACTCCTGTGGTGGGCCACGATCGGCATGGAGGTCGACTGGTTCGCCATCGGCATGATGGGGGTGTGGATCGTCGTGCTGGGGCTGGCCACCGCGTGGGCCTACCGGCGCGACGAGGGTCGCCGCTTCTCCTGACCCGTGCTCTCGCAGGTGGGAGGGGGGTGTGCCGCCGAGTCCGCAGCGATCTCGACGGCACACCCGTTCAGCGAGGGGGATCCTCTATTCGCTCTTCGTGGTGAGGGTGACGTCGACCTCGGACGGCTGGCCATTCCTCACATATGTGATCTTGACCACATCGCCGGGCTTCAAACCTCTCACCGCTCCGACTACCGTAGCGCCATCGTCGACGGACGTCTCGCCGATCTTTGTGATGATGTCTCCCTGCTTGAGCCCGGCCTTCTCGGCCGGGCTTCCCGGCGTCACCTGGCTGACGAGCGCGCCCGCCGTCCCACCGGTCGCGTCGGCGACGCCGACGCCGAGGAAGGCGTGGCTGACCTTGCCCGACGAGATCAGCTGGTCGGAGACCTGCTTGGCGGTGTTGATCGGGATGGCGAAGCCGACGCCGATGTTGCCGTTGCTGCCGGCCGTCGCGATCGCCGTGTTGACGCCGATCACCTGGCCCGCCGCGTTGACCAGCGCGCCGCCCGAGTTGCCCGAGTTGATGGCGGCGTCGGTCTGGATGGCGCCGCCGATGGTCGTGGCGGAGTTCTGCTGCTGCTGACGCCCCCAGGGGCTCTGCTGCTGCTCGCCGCCCACGGTCAGCGTGCGGTCGAGCGCGCTGACGATGCCCGAGCTGACCGAGCCCTCCAGGCCGAGCGGGCTGCCGATGGCCAGCACCGGATCGCCCACCCGCAGCTGGTCGCTGTCGCCGAGCGTCGCCGGGGTGAGCCCGGAGACGTCACTGGCCTTGATGACCGCGATGTCCGTGCTCGGGTCGGTGCCCACGACGGTCGCCTTGGCGGTCTTGCCGTCGCTGAACTTGACCGTCATCGTGGTGCTGCCCGCACCCTCGACGACGTGATTGTTGGTGAGGATCAGGCCGTCGGCCGACAGGACCACACCCGAGCCCTCGCCCGTCTGCCCCTGGATAGTGACCACCGAGGGCTGCACGTTCTGGGCCACGTCCGCAACGGTCAGCGAGCTGCCGGCCTGCTTGAAGACCGGGCTGCTCACGGCCGCCGGCCGCTCGTCGGCCGCGGCGGTCGCGATGGCGGCCCCCGCCGCGCCGCCGCCGATCGCCATGGCCGCCAGGGCCAGACCCGCGACGACCTTCTGGCCCGCGGTGAACGCCCTGCGCTGCTTCGGTACGGCAGGCGCCGCCGCGAAGGGCTCGCCGTGCGGTCCGGGCAGACTCGCCAGCGGCGTCGTGTGCTGCTGCTCGCCCGCCTGCTGCGCGCCCTGCTGACTGTGCGCGGCCCCCTGTACCCCCTGGGCGCCCTGGGCACCCTGTGCTCCGGCGGGCTGCTCGCCGGCGCCGGGGTAGGCCCCGGCGGTGGGCGGCGTGGAGCCGAACTGGCTCCACCCGCCACCGGCGACCGGCAGCTGCTCCGTGCGGCTCTCGTCGTCCCGATCCCGAGGCTCGTTCGCGTTCATCTTCCACTCCCTCGAATCCCGATGACTCAAGGGTGTCAAGCTGCGCGTAAGTGCTGATTAAGCCGATGATCGGCGCAAGATGAAGCGGCTCACGAGCGCCTTATCACCGCACGTCGAACGAGCGTGCGCAGCCGCGAAAACGGCGAAAAATTTGCCCGGTCAGCGCCGCCGCAGCCTGTTCAGCCACCCCCGCGCTCGCGCCTGGTTGCGCGGGTCCCTGGCCATCCGCTTCGCCTTCTCCACGTTCCGCCTGCCCTCGGGGCTGCGCAGATAGGCCCGTATGCGATTCATCAGCTTCGACATGCGCACCCCTCTACCCGAGGAGCCGGGCCCTTACCGCGGGTTCAGGACTTGTCGCGTTCGTGCAGGAACTGGGCGATGGAGACCCAGGAGTCGGCGAGCCGCTCCAGCCGCTCCATCAACGCCAGGTCCGTGATCGTCTCCGCGTTGTAGAGCAGGCGAGCGGCGTTCGCGATGGCGATGTCCACCGTGGTGATGCTGTCTGGCTGGTTCACCGTACGCTCCTCCCGTCTCGTCGGAGCATAGGCCAAGGTCATGCCCGCGGTCGCCGGAGTTTCCGCCGCGGGCCGTACGGCAGGCGTGGGCGCGTGCCGTACGGCCGCGAAGATCAGTTCTTGGCGGGCCAGTACTCATCCCGCAGCAGCCGCTTGTACAACTTCCCCGTCGGGTGGCGGGGCAGTTCCTCGCGGAAGTCCACCGACCTGGGGCACTTGAAGTGCGCCAGCTTGCCGCGGCAGTACTCCATGAGCTCCGCCTCCAGCTCCGGCCCCGCCTCGGCCCAGTCGACCGGCTGGACGACCGCCTTGACCTGCTCGCCCATCTCCTCGTCCGGGACGCCGAAGACGGCGACGTCGGCGACCTTGGGGTGGACGGCCAGGACGTTCTCGGACTCCTGCGGGTAGATGTTCACCCCGCCCGAGATGATCATGTAGGAGCGCCGGTCGGTCAGGTAGAGGAATCCCTCCTCGTCGACGTAGCCGATGTCGCCGAGCGTGGTCCAGCCGCGCCCGCGCGCGTCCTGGGAGGCGCGGGTCTTGTCGGGGTCGCCGTGGTACTCGAAGGCGGGCCCGTCGGCGATGAAGACCGTGCCGTGCTCGCGCGGCGGCACCTCGTCGCCCTCCTCGTCGAGGATGTGCACCTTGCCCAGCAGCGGCCGGCCGACGGTGCCGGGGTGGGCCAGCCAGTCGGACGGCGAGACGTACAGGAAGCCGTTGCCCTCGGTCCCGGCGTAGTACTCGTGGATGATCGGTCCCCACCAGTCGAGCATCTGCTGCTTGACCGGCACCGGGCAGGGCGCGGCGGCGTGGATGGCGCACTGCAGCGACGACAGGTCGTGCTTGGCGCGCGTCTCCTCGGGGAGTTTGAGCATCTTGATGAACATGGTCGGCACCAGCTGCGAGTGGGTGACGCGGTGGCGCTCGACGGCTTCCAGGTACGCCTCGGGGTCGAACTTCTCCATCACCACGACGGTGGCGCCGAGCTTCTGGAAGGACATGCAGTAGCGCAGCGGCGCGGCGTGGTAGAGGGGCGCGGGCGACAGGTAGACGCTGTCGGCCGAGGGCGCGAACAGGAACTGGATGAGCTGCAGCAGGATGCCGGGCTCGCTCATCGGCGCCAGCGACAACCCGGGTTTGACCCCCTTGGGCCGGCCGGTGGTGCCGGAGGAGTAGAGCATGTCCGCGCCCTGGCACTCGTCGTCGATCGGGGTCACGGGCTGGGCGGCGACCGCGTCCTCGTAGGAGCCGTATCCGTCGGCGGTGCCGCCGATCATGAGCCGCAGCTCCACCTCGGGCACCGCGGCGGCCACCTCGGCCAGGTCGGCGGTGGTGATGAAGGCTCTGGCCTCGCAGTTGCCCACGATGTAGGCGAGCTCGTCGGCCTGCAGGCGCGAGCTGATCGCGGTGTAGTACAGCCCGGCCCGGTGCGCCGCCCACGCCACGGTCAGGAACAGCGGGTGGTTGGACATCATGAACGCGATATGGTCGCCCGATTTCAGCCCACGGGCGCGGAAGAGGTGGGCCAGCCGGTTGGACTCCTCGTCCAGCTGCCGGTAGGTGACGACCTCGCCGGATCCCGCCATGATCACAGCGGGCTTGTCGGGGGTGACGGCTGCGATTGCTCCCGGATACATGACTAGAACAGTATTCGGTCAGGGGTGGATGATGTAAGTGGTTCCTGTACTGCTGCGCATCCAGGCCCGCTCGAAGGCCGCGCGCGGGTAGACCTGGCGCACCTGGCGGCGCCCCGGGTCGTTGGCGATGACGTCGCCCTCGGCCGTGAACCCGGTGATCACCATGAGGTGCCCTTCGCTGGCGTAGCCGAGCTCCTTCCTGGTGAAGGCCAGGGAGGCGACGACCGGGATGTCGCGGGCGATGTACTCCTCGGCCCCGGCCAGGGAGGTCAGGCGCGTGACGTGGGCCTTGAGCCCGAAACGCCCGGCGTAGGCGGCGTTGAACGCCCAGTTTCCGGTGCCCTTGTAGGCCTCGTCGTAGGTGTGCCGCGCCGCGTGGTCGACGCGCGGATCCGCGTCGCCGTCCGGCACCCAGGCGAGCTCCTTCGCCGACGGACCCCTGTTCCAGTAGTGCAGCACCATGGCCGTCGCCGTCGGGCTGCACCACGCGCCGCCGCCGTGGCCGGCATGCTCCAGCTGCGACTTGCGCGGCACGCGCAGCTCCCGGCCCCAGGCCAGGCCTCCCCCCTCGGCCGTCGCCCCGCCGGGCGCCGAGACCACCGCTCCGAAGGTGCGCAGGCTGGGGCGTACGGCCGAGCCGTACGGCTTGATGAGGGCCACGCGCAGCCGGTAGGAGGTGAAGGGGCGGCGGGAGCGGAAGACGTCGGTCCTGACCCTGCCGTGCGTGTCGGCCTGGCCCTTGACCGTGGTGCGCGGGCCGTCGTACGACCAGCGGCCCAGGACGTACCATCCCGATCCGGGCACGCTGACCTCGACCCTGATGCGGGTGCCGGGCGGCGTGTCCGCCGTCCACGACGGCACCAGCTCGCTCGCCGGGAAGGGCACCCGCCGCTCCGGTCCCGTCCAGATCGCCACCGCGCGTTCGCCCCTGCGCTCGTACGGCCCGGCGGGCCCCACCTGCTCGGCCTGGTAGAGCGCCCGCGCGGGGACGGCCACGGCGGTGGGCGGCGCGAGAAAGGCGAGCGTCAGCACGATTCGCATGGGCCCAAAATACGGCGAAGCCGTGATCTCTTCGGGGAGATCACGGCCTCGGCGTTTCGCCCTGTCAGGCGTGGTGGTAAACGTCCTTGTAGCCCGAGTGGTCGTTCTTGGGCCGCCAGGGGTTGCCCCGGCTCACATCGACGAAGATGTGCTTGGCGTTCTTACCGGTGAACGAGTAGGACTTCGGGTGCTTGCCGCAGTTGCGGAACGACTTGTAATACGTCGAACCGTCGAAACCGACGACCTTGAAGGTCTCCCAGGCGCAGCCGTACTTGCCCCACCACTTGTAGTTGTGAAGCGTGCTGTCGACCTTGAACGGGTAGTGGGTCTCGGTCTTCCAGACCGGGACCTTCACCAGGCGCCAGACCTTCTTGCAGATCAGCTTGCCGTGCTTGTCCTTCTTGCAGACCAGCACGCGCTTCCACTTCTTGACGAAGACCTTGACCTTGACGATCTTCTTGTCGACGGTCACCTGGCCTTCGGCCTTCGACTTGCCGCTGGGGGACGAATAGGGTCCCCACCCGGCCTGGTAGTAATGCGTGGCGGACGAGGCGGGTGCTGTCGCCGCGTTCGCCGCGACCGGAGCGGCCACCGACATCATTGTGGCGGCGGTGACTCCGATCAGGATCCGTGAAACGAGTCGCATTTCCTGCGTCTCCTCGGGACGAGGGGATTTCCAACGGATCTCTTCATACGCCCCGAGGCTTGCAATTCACTTAATACGGATGATCACGACTAAGTAATTCGCAGGTAACGACACTTTCCTGAATTAAAGCTGAGAATCGGCCCTATTCGGCGGCGATCACGGAGCCGGCGTACTTGGTCGCGATGAAGTCCTTGACCTCCTTGCTGCGCAGCAGCTCGGCCAGCTTCACGACGTTGGCGTCCTTCTCGTGACCGGTCTGCACGACCAGCCCGTTGACGTACGGGTTGGCCTCGGTCTTCTCCAGCACCAGCGCGTCGGTGGCGGGCTTGAGCCCGCCCTCGATGGCGTAGTTGCCGTTGATCACCGCGGCGTCGACGTCCTCGAGCGAGCGGGGCAGCTGCGCGGCCTCGATCGGCTTGAAGACCAGCTTCTTGGGGTTGTCGGTGACGTCGCGCTCGGTGGCGGCGGTGCCGACGCCGTCCTTGAGCTTGACGATGCCGTTGTCGGCCAGCAGCTTCAGCGCGCGGCCCAGGTTGGTGGCGTCGCTGGGCACGGCGACGGTCGCGCCGGAGGCCAGGGCGGCGGCCTCGGTGATCTTCTTGGAGTACAGGCCGAGCGGCTCCAGGTGGACCGGCTCCAGGAAGCTCAGCTTGGTGCCCTTGGAGGAGTTGAAGTCGTCCAGGTACGGCTTGTGCTGGAAGTAGTTGGCGCCCAGCTGGCCCTCGTCGAGCTGCACGTTGGGTTGCACGTAGTCGCCGAATTCCACGATCTCCAGGTTCAGCCCGGCCTTGGCCGCCAGGTTGTCCTTGACGAACTTCAGGATCTCGCCGTGCGGCACGGGGCTGGCGCCGACCTTCAGGACGGCGGAGGCATCAGGCGTTCCCGCACTCCCGCCCGCCGGGGTGGCGGACTGCGACGTTCCGCATGCGGCGAGCAACAGGCTCAGGGCGGCAACACCTGCAATGGCACGAATCTTCATGATTTTTCCTTACTTGTGGGACAGGCGCCGGGCGACGAAGTCACCCAGGCTCTGGATCAGCTGAACGACGATGATGAGCACGATGACCACGGCGACCATGACGCCGGTCTCGAAGCGCTCGTATCCGTAGCGTTTGGCCAGGTCGCCGAGGCCGCCGCCGCCGATGACGCCGGCCATGGCCGAGTAGCCGATGAGCGCGACCACGGTCACGGTGAGCCCGGCGACCAGGCCGGGAAAGGCCTCGGGCAGCAGGACCTTGCGGATGACGGCCAGCTTGCCGGTGCCCATGGCCTGCGCGGCCTGGACCACGTCGCGGCCGACCTCGCGCAGGGCGGTCTCGACGAGGCGGGCGAAGAACGGCACGGCGCCGACCGTGAGCGGCACCACCATGGCCTCGGTGCCGATGGAGCTGCCGACCATCACGCGGGTGAACGGGATGAGCGCGATCATCAGCACCAGGAACGGCAGCGACCTGCCGACGTTGACGACGACGCCGAGCGCGCCCTTGAGCGTGGGCATCGGCCGCAGCCCGCCCTTGTCGAGCGCGACCAGCGCGACGCCCAGCGGCAGCCCGAGCAGGACCGTGAACAGGGTCGCCCAGCCGACCATGACGGCGGTCTCGCCGGTGGCCTGCCAGAGCAGCGGGGTGATCTCGTCGAGTTCCATCAGCCGGCCACCTCCACCAGCAGGCCCCGCTCACGCAGGTAGGTCAGGGCGTTGTCCCGCTCTCCCCCGGCCAGGTCGACGCGCAGCCGCCCGACGGATCCGGCGGCCAGGTCCTCGATGGCGCCGCCGAGGATGTTGACGTCCACGTCGAACTTGCGGACCACCTCGGAGATGACCGGTTCCTCCGGGTGCCCGGTGAAGGTGAGCGTGATGTGCCCGGCCGCGGGCTCGGGGAGCGGGAAGATCTCCCGGGTCAGGCGGGAGCCGGGGGTGCGGATCAGCTCGGCGATGCCGCCCGACTCGCGGATGCGCCCGTTCTCCATGATCGCGACCGAGTCGCAGATGCTCTTGACGACGTTCATCTCGTGGGTGATCAGCAGGATCGTCAGTCCGAGCTCGCGGTTGAGCGACTTGAGCAGCCCCAGGATCGACTCGGTGGTGCCGGGGTCGAGGGCCGAGGTGGCCTCGTCCGACAGCAGCACCTCGGGCCGTCCGGCCAGCGCGCGGGCGATGCCCACCCGCTGCTTCTGCCCGCCCGACAGCTGGCGCGGATGGTCCTTGCCCCGGCCGCCGAGCCCGACCAGGTCCAGGAGCTCGGCCACCCGCCGGTCGCGCTCGCGCCTGCCCACGCCCATGACCTCGAGCGGGAAGGCGACGTTGCCGGCCACCGTGCGCGAGGCCAGCAGGGCGAAGTGCTGGTGGACCATGCCGATGCGCTGGCGTGCCCGGTTGAGCTCGCGCTCCCCCAGCCCCGTCAGCTCGCGCCCGGCCACGGACACGGTGCCGGAGTCGGGCCGCTCAAGCAGGTTGACGCACCGCAGCAGCGTGCTCTTGCCCGCGCCGCTCTGGCCGAGCACGCCGAAGATCTCGCCCTGGCGCACGGCCAGGTCGACACCGTCGAGCGCGACGGTCCGGCCGTAGAGCTTGCGCAGCCCTGAAGCCTCGATCACGAAAAATCCCCACTCGTCGTCGGATGAACGTCTGGAACAGGTGGGGGACGACTAGCGCGTGCCGGGGTGGAACGGCAGATGACTCAGGCGGCGCAGCACGAAAACGGGACGGTTCACGATGGAGGACCTTCGAACGAGGGGGACGGGGCGGGGCGGGCAGCGTCTAGCGACACATGCCCCAAGGCATCTCGCCCATCGCCGTCACACACATCTCGTTCACGTTGTGGGAAACACCGCCTCACCTGGGCTGATTCCCGGAATCGGAGTGACCTCCCTCACACGGGGGCGCTCGGCCGGCCGCCGCCGCGGAGCCGGTGCCGGACGGACAACTAGATCCCCGTTGGAGCACCGATTTGTCACAAGTTTACTTACCCTCTTGTTCGGAATTCGTGAAAATGCTCTGATCAGCGCCAACCCCCCATAGACCGCTCACGATGGGCGGACACGACAAGGAGCGTTCTTGTGAGCAATCGCAAGTATGCCGGGTTAGCGGCTGGCCTCACGGCGAGCATCATGCTGCTCTCGGCCTGCGGAACCTCCGGCGAGAGTGCCGCGCCCAGCGGTTCACCCTCTGCCGCCACCACCGAAGCCGCAGGCGGTGCCGCGGACACGATCGCCTACGCCGAAGCCCAGGAATTCAACTCCTTCAACTCGATCGCGGTCAACAACCTGACCAACCGCATGGTCATGCAGAACACCCTCAGCGGCTTCTGGGACTTCGGTGAGAAGGGCGCCGTGACGCCCAACACCGATTTCGGTACCTACGAGAAGACCTCTGACGACCCGCTCACCGTCAAGTACACGATCAGCGACAAGGCCGTCTGGTCCGACGGCACCCCCATCGACTGCGACGACATGCTGCTGTGGTGGATCGTCAAGTCCGGCAAGGGCGGCGACTTCCAGACCGACGGCACCACCGGCGTCGAGCTCACCAAGGCTCCTGCCTGCGACAAGGGCGGCAAGTCCTTCGAGCTGGTCTACTCCGAGCCCTTCGCCGACTGGGACTCCAACGGCCCGTCCAACAACGAGGTCCTCCCGGCCCACGTGATCGAGAAGGAGTCGGGCCTGTCCGAGGACGACTTCATCGCCGCGGTCAAGGCCGAGGACAAGACCAAGCTCGCCCCCGCCTCCAAGGCGTGGAACACGATCTGGGTCATCCAGGGCCAGCTTCCCGCCGCCGACAAGATCCCCGCGTCCGGTCCGTACCGGATCGAGTCGATGCAGGCCGGTCAGTCGGTGACGATGGTCGCCAACGACAAGTACTGGGGCACGGCGCCCGCCACCAAGACACTCATCCAGCGGGTCATCCCCGAGGACCAGCAGGTCCAGGCGCTGCAGAACGGCGAGGTCCAGGCCATCGAGCCGCAGCCGAACGCCGACCTGGTCAAGCAGCTCGAGGGTCTGCAGGGCATCAAGGTGCAGACGGGGTCCTCGTTCACGTACGAGCACATGGACTTCAACTTCGACTCCAGCCCGTTCAAGGACAAGGCGCTGCGTGAGGCGTTCGCGCTCTGCGTGCCGCGTCAGCTGATCGTCGACAACCTGATCAAGCCGGTCGCCGCCGACTCCGAGCCGCTCAAGGTCCGCAACGTGCTGCCCTTCGAGGCCACCTACCCGGCGGTCTCCGACGCCGCGGGCTTCGACAAGTACGCGCAGCCGGACATCGCGGGCGCCAAGGCCATCCTGGAGAAGGCCGGCAAGGTCGGCCAGGAGGTCAAGATCGGGCACATCATCCCGAACCCCCGCCGCACCTCGACCGTCGACCTGATCCGCGACTCCTGCGAGCAGGCCGGCTTCAAGGTCACCGACGCCGGTGAGGAGAACTTCTTCGAGGCCGACGGCGGCCTCAACACCAACACCTACGACGTGGCCCTGTTCGCCTGGGTCGGCTCGGGCCAGGTAAGCGGCTGGAGCTCGACCTACCGGACCGTCGCCCAGGGCAAGTGCGACGCCGACCACAAGGCCAACAACAGCGGGTGCTACAGCAACAAGGAGGTCGACAAGCTCATCAACGAGCTCAACGGGACCACCGACAAGTCCAAGCACCCGGCGATGATCAACCAGATCGAGAAGCTCCTCTGGGCGGATCTGGCGACCATCCCGCTCTTCGCTCACCCGCTGGTGACCGCATGGGACGAGAAGCTCCAGGGCGTGAACCCGAACCCGGCGCAGTCCACCTACGTGTGGAACGCCGAGACCTGGACCCTGGGCTCCTAACCGCCCCATCCACCTAGAGCGTGCAGGCGCGGGGCAGACATTCCTCCCCTGCCCCGCGCCCGC
Source organism: Nonomuraea sp. NPDC050663 (assembly GCF_044456985.1). Classification (NCBI taxonomy): domain Bacteria; kingdom Bacillati; phylum Actinomycetota; class Actinomycetes; order Streptosporangiales; family Streptosporangiaceae; genus Nonomuraea; species Nonomuraea sp. NPDC050663. The sequence goes on along the minus strand of NZ_JBITGL010000009.1, from coordinate 342,182 downwards.
ACAACCGCACCTCAGGGGGTGAACGGTGATCGCCTTCATCACGCGACGGCTGATGATCTCAGTCTTCGTCCTTCTCGCGGCCACCATCATCATGTACGTCATGACCGCGCTGTCCGGCGATCCGCTGGCAGACCTGCGCCAGCAGACCGGTCCTAACCGGGAAGACCAGATGCGGGTCCGCTCCGAGCGGATGAATCTGGACGTTCCCATCCCCGTCCGCTACTTCCAGTGGCTCGGCGCGCTGATCACCGGCGACCTCGGCGTCAACCGGGACGGCCAGGACGTCGGCGTCATCCTGGGCAACGCCCTGGCCGCCACCCTCCAGCTCGTCGTGGCCGCCACGGTCCTGGCCATGCTCATCGGCATCACGGTCGGCATCCTGTCGGCGCTGCGGCAGTACAGCGGATTCGACTACTCGGTGACCTTCGCCGCGTTCGTCGCCTTCTCCCTGCCGCTCTTCTGGCTCGCGGTCATGCTCAAGCAGTACGTCGCCATCGGCTTCAACACCTGGCTGCGCGATCCGGTCATCGACACCACGGTCATCGTGGTCGTCGCGATCGCCGCAGGACTGCTGTGGGGCGCGCTGACGGCCGGCTCCACGCAGACGCGGCTGATCAGCTTCACGCTCGGAGCACTGGTCACGGCCACCTTCCTCTCCTTCCTCTCCTCCACCCGCTGGTTCGCCGACCCCGGGCTGGGCACCGCGGTCATCGGCCTGATCGCCGTCGCCTCCGCCGTCGGCATCTGCGCGCTCTTCGCGGGCCTGCAGTACCGCGGTCCGCTCTACGCGGCGCTGGCCGCGGCCGGCCTCGGCACGGCGCTGCACACCGTCCTGGGCGGCGTGCTGACCGACCCCACCTGGCCGCAACTGCTGGGCCTCCTGGCGCTGACCGTCGGCGTCTGCGTCGCCCTCGGGTACGGCCTGGGCGGACTGCTCAGACGGCAGGCGATCACCACCGCGGTCCTCACCGGCGTCGTCACCGCCGGGCTGATCTTCCTGGACGCGCTGCTCAGCGCCTTCCAGGCCTACAGCCAGCGCATGCGGGGCAGGCCGATCGCCACGATCGGCTCCAACACCCCCAACTTCCGCGGCGACTTCTGGCAGCTCACGCTGGACTCGGCCACGCACATCATGCTGCCGACCATGGCGCTGATCCTCATCTCCATGGCCACCTACAGCCGCTACAGCCGGGCCTCGATGCTCGAGGTGATGAACCAGGACTATGTCCGTACGGCACGCGCCAAGGGCCTGCCCGAGCGCACGGTCATCGTCAAGCACGCCTTCCGCAACGGCATGATCCCGATCACCACCCTCATGGCGTTCGACTTCGCCGGGGTGATCGGAGGCGCGGTCGTGACGGAGTCCGTGTTCGGCTGGAAGGGCATGGGCCAGATGTTCAGGGACGGGCTCGAAATGGTCGACCCCGCCCCGGTGATGGCCTTCTTCGTCGTGACGGGCGGCGCGATCGTGGTGTTCAACATGATCGCCGACATCATCTACGCCTACCTCGACCCGCGCATCCGGCTGTCGTGAAGGAGATCGGGGAATGACACTCTCGGCACCGGCGACGAGCGGCGACGCTCAGGGCATGACCATCGTCGCCAGAACGCAGGGACAACTGGTCCGCCGCCGGTTCTTCCAGCACAAGGCGGCCATGACCGGGATGGTGGTGCTGCTCGCCGTCGTCGTGCTGGCCTTCACCTCCGTCGGGTTCGGCCCGTTCGGCGGCTGGTGGAAGCACGGCTGGACGACCACGGGACGCGTGATCGACGGCGGCGCGCCCACGCTGACGCTCTGGCCGTTCAGCATCGGCGAGCACCCCTTCGGCCAGGACAACGTGGGCAAGGACTACTTCGCCCTGGTGATGCGCGGCACCCAGCAGTCGCTGCTCGTGGCGCTGCTGGTCGGCCTGGTGGCGACCTCCGTCGGCACCTTCGTGGGAGCCACCGCCGGCTACTTCCGCAAGCACACCGAGACGGCGCTCATGCGGCTGACCGACGTGATGATCACCATCCCGGTGCTGCTGATCGCCGCCATCGTCGGCCGCATGGCGGGCGGATCCGGCATCCTGGTCCTGGGCCTGGCCCTCGGCCTGGTCATCTGGCCGCAGCTGGCGCGCCTGGTCCGCGGCGAGGTGCTCTCGCTGCGCGAGCGCGAGTTCATCGAAGCGTCCCGAGCCATCGGCACCCGGCCCCGCCGCATCATCTTCAAACACATCCTGCCCAACACCCTGGGCATCATCATCGTCAGCACCACGCTGACCATCGCCTCGGCGATCCTGGTGGAGTCGGCGATCTCCTTCCTCGGCTTCGGCGTGCAGCCGCCCGACATCTCGCTGGGCCAGCTGATCAGCTTCTACCAGGGAGCGATGCTGACCCGCCCGTGGCTGTTCTGGTGGCCGGGCATCCTGATCATCACCGTGGCCCTGTCCATCAACTTCATCGGCGACGGGCTGCGCGACGCGTTCGACCCCCGCCAGAACCGGGTGCGTGCCTGATGGGCGAGATCCTCGACAGCCACGGCGACAACCGCCTCGACGTGCACGTCGGGCTCACACTCGACGACGTGCGGCCCCCCTCGGACGAGGAGATCCTCCGCGTCGAGGACCTGACCGTCGAGTTCCCCACCGACGACGGCGTCGTGCACGCCGTACGCGGGGTCAGCTACGTGCTGCACCAGCGAGAGGTGCTCGGCATCGTCGGCGAGTCGGGCTCCGGCAAGTCCGTCTCCTCCATGGCGGTGATGGGGCTGCTGCCCCGCACCGCGCGGATCTCCGGAAGGATCTTCTTCAGGGGCGAGGACGTGCTCGCCCTGCCCGCGCGCCGCCGCCGCGACCTGCGCGGCAAGAAGATCGCCATGGTCTTCCAGGACCCGATGACCGCGCTCAACCCGGTCTTCACCATCGGCGACCAGCTCGCCGAGGCCGTCCTGGCGCACGAGCTGATGCCGCGCAAGCAGGCACTCGGCCGGGCCCGCGAAATGCTCGACCTGGTCGGCATCCCGCAGGCGGAGGCCCGGCTGCGGGCCTACCCGCACGAGTTCTCCGGCGGCATGCGGCAGCGCGCGATGATCGCCATGGCGGTCATCAACAACCCCGACGTCATCATCGCCGACGAGCCGACCACCGCGCTCGACGTGACCGTCCAGGCCCAGATCCTGGAGAAGCTCATCGAGGTCAAGGACGCCGTCAACGCCGCCATCGTGCTCATCACCCACGACCTCGGCGTCATCGCCGGAATGGCCCACAAGGTGCTGGTCATGTACGCGGGCAAACCCGTGGAGGTGGCCGACACCGACGCCATCTTCTACTCGCCGCGCATGCCGTACACCGCCGGGCTGCTCGGCTCCATGCCGTCGACCGACACCACCGGCCACCGGCTGCGGCCGATCAAGGGAGCCCCTCCCTCCCTCATCAACCTGCCCTCCGGCTGCCCGTTCTCCCCGCGCTGCCCGCTGGCCGACGAGGAGTGCGTCACCCGCGAGCCGGACCTGACACTCACCGACGCGCTCGACCACCGGGCCGCCTGCCACCACTGGCCGAAGATGAAAGCGGCCGACGACCCGACGGTGTTCTTCCGCGCCGAAAGCGAGATCCAAGGATGAGCCTGCTCGAAGTCGACGACCTGGTGATGACCTTCCCGGTGCGCGGAGCAGGCTTCCTGCGCCGGGTGGTCGGCCACATCCAGGCGGTCAGCGGGGTCTCGCTGCACGTCGCGCCCGGCGAGACCCTCGGCATCGTGGGCGAGTCCGGCTGCGGCAAGTCCACGACCGGGCGGGCCATCCTCCAGCTGCACACCCCCACCTCCGGCTCGGTCCGCTTCGACGGCCAGGAACTCGTCGGCCTGCCGTACAAGCAGATGCAGGCCGTCCGGCGCAACATGCAGATCGTCTTCCAGGACCCCTACGCCTCGCTCAACCCCAAGCTGCCGGTCAACGACATCATCGCCGAGCCGCTCAAGGTGCACGGCATGTGGGGCTCGGGCGGGCCCGGACGCGTCGCGGAACTGCTGGAACTGGTCGGGCTCAACCCCGAGCACGGCAACCGCTACCCGCACGAGTTCTCCGGCGGCCAGCGCCAGCGTGTCGGCATCGCCCGCGCCCTGGCCCTGGAACCCAAGCTCCTCATCCTGGACGAACCGGTCTCCGCGCTCGACGTCTCCGTCCAGGCCGGCGTCGTCAACCTCCTGGAGGACCTCCAGGAACGGCTCGGCCTCGCCTACCTGTTCATCGCCCACGACCTGTCGGTGGTGCGCCACATCTCCGACCGGGTCATGGTGATGTACCTGGGCAAGGTCGTCGAGACCGGACCCCGAGACGCGCTGTACGGCAAGCCCGCCCACCCGTACTCGCAGGCCCTGCTGTCGGCCGCCCCCGTCGCCGACCCCCGCATCGAGCGGGAACGGCAGCGGGTGATCCTCATCGGCGACGTGCCCAGCCCCGTGGACCCGCCCAGCGGTTGCCGGTTCAGGACGCGCTGCTGGAAGGCGCAGGACATCTGCGCGGCGGAGGAGCCCGCCCTCATCGACCGCGGCAACGGCCACCCGGTGGCCTGCCACTTCGCCGAAACCATGCCCGAGGTCAGAACGGGCTGAGGGCAAGCTCCGCCTTCGTGCCACGACCACCGACGAGAGCGTTGCCGGGACCGCCCTGGCAACGCTCTCGCTCGCCGGGGAGCTCGTCGCCCTCGCCGCCGTCGTTGCCGTCGCGGTCACGGTCACGGTCGTCGTTGCCGTCGCGGTCGTCGACGCCGCTCTCGACGTCACCCTCGCCGACGCTCGTCAGAGGTCGCTCTCGTTCAGCGCCTCCAGAATCTGCTCGCCGTACTTCGACAGCTTGTTGGCCCCCACGCCGCTGATCGTCGACAGTTCGGCCAGTGACGTGGGGCGGCGCGTGGCGATGTCGCGCAACGTGGCGTCGTGGAAGATGACGTACGCGGGCACGCCCTGTTCCTTGGCCGTGGCGGCGCGCCACGCACGCAGGAGCTCGAAGACCGGGGCGGCGTCCTCGGGCATGGGGGCGGCGTCGGCCTTGGCTTTCTTGGGGGCCTTGGACGCCTTCGTCGTGGGGTCGTGGCGGAGCATGACCTGGTGTTCGCCGCGGAGGACCGCGGTGCTGGCCGGGGTGAGGGCGACGACGCCGTAGTCGCCCGTCACGGCCAGGAGGTCTCGGGCGAGGAGCTGGCGGATCACCGCCCGCCACTGGGGTTCGGACAGGTCGGTGCCGATGCCGAAGACGGTGAGCGACGTGTGGTCGAACTGCTGGACCTTCTCGGTCTGGCGGCCGAGGAGGATGTCGATGAGGTGGCCGGCGCCGAAGCTCTGCCCGCGTTCGCGCTTGAGGCGCAGGACGGTCGACATGAGCTTCTGGGCGGCGATGGTGCCGTCCCAGGTCGCGGGCGGGGTCTGGCAGGTGTCGCAGTTGCCGCAGGGGGCGCTTTCCTGGCCGAAGTAGTCGAGGAGCCGCACTCGGCGGCATTCGACGCTCTCGCACAGGGCGAACATCGCGTCGAGGTGGGCGCTGAGGCGGCGGCGGTGGGAGTCGTCGCCGTCTGAGGTGTCGATCAGGCGGCGTTGCTGGATCACGTCCTGCAGGCCGTACGCGAGCCACGCGGTGGCGGGCAGACCGTCGCGCCCGGCGCGCCCGGTCTCCTGGTAGTAGCCCTCGACGGACTTGGGCAGGTCGAGGTGGGCGACGAAGCGTACGTCGGGTTTGTCGATGCCCATGCCGAAGGCGATCGTGGCGACCATGACGAGGCCGTCCTCGCGCAGGAAGCGGGCCTGGTGGGCGGCGCGGGTGCGGGCGTCGAGGCCCGCGTGGTACGGCAGGGCGGTGATGCCGTTGTCCTGCAGGAACGCGGCGATCTTCTCGACCGAGGCGCGGGACAGGCAGTAGACGATGCCGGCGTCGCCCTCGTGCTCGCCGGTGAGCAGGCGCAGGAGCTGCCGTTTGGGGTCGTTCTTGGGTTCGAGTGCGTAGTGGATGTTGGGGCGGTCGAAGGACGCGACGAAGTGGCGGGCGCCTTCGAGGCCGAGGCGTTTGGTGATCTCGGTGTGGGTCGCGGGGGTGGCGGTGGCGGTCAGCGCGATGCGCGGGACGTCGGGCCAGCGCTCGTGCAGCGTCGAGAGCTGGAGGTAGTCGGGTCTGAAGTCGTGACCCCACTGGGCGACGCAGTGGGCCTCGTCGATGGCGAACAGCGCGATTTGGCCGCGGGCGAGCAGGCGCAGGGTCTGCTCGGAGCGGAGGCGTTCGGGCGCGAGGTAGAGCAGGTCGAGGTCACCGGAGAGGTAGGCCTTCTCGACGGCCTCGCGCTCGGGGTGTTCCTGGGTGGAGTTGAGGAAGCCCGCGCGCACGCCGAGGGCGGTGAGGGCGTCGACCTGGTCTTGCATGAGGGCGATCAGCGGGGAGATCACCACCCCGGTGCCTTGGCGCACCAGGGCGGGGATCTGGTAGCACAACGACTTGCCGCCGCCGGTGGGCATCAGGACCAGGGCGTCGCCGCCCGAGACGACATGGTCGATGATCTCCTGCTGCTCGCCGCGGAAGGTGTCGTAGCCGAAGATGCGGCGCAGAACCTCGTTGGGGGTGGTGGTCACCGGGCCATCGTAGGGGGATCCGGGGGCGTGGTCGGGGGTTCGCTTGAGGCTGTGGACAAGTGGCGGCGCGTGCGCCTCGGCTGTGGCGGCCCGTCACGCTTCGTGTCGATTCCTGGTACAGGAGAGGCGGGAGGGACGAATCCTCCACAATGGGTATATGTCCCACCCACCCCCTCAGCCTCCACCACCGCCACCTGGCAGCGGTCAGGGTTCCGGTTTCGGGCCTGGATATGGTCCGCAGCAGCCCGGCCCTCAGCAGCCCGGTCCGCCGCAGGGCCAGCCATACGGCGCACCTCAGGGCCCACCGCAAGGTCCGCCTCAAGGTCCGCCTCAGGGCCCGCCACAAGGCCCGCCTCAAGGCCCGCCAGGCCAGCCGTACGGTCCGCCGCAGGGCCGGCCGCAGGGTCCGCCGCAGGGTCCGCCGCCAGGGGCGCCCGCCGGTTACGGGTCCGCGGGTCCGAACTACGGCCTGCCTCCGGTGCAGTACACCCCTCCCCCGCCCCAGCGCTCCGGCAACGGCCTCGTGGTCGGCCTGGTGATCGGTTTCGTCGCCCTCCTGCTGGTCGGCGGCGCGGTGACCGCCTTCGTCGTGGCTCTCAGGAGCGACGCCGACCCGATCACCGTCACCTTCCCGACGCCGGATCCCACCACGGCGCCCCAGGAAACCGCCTCCCCTGAGGAGAGCGCGAGCCCCGAAGAGAGCGCGAGCCCGCAGGAGAGCGAGAGCCCGAGCCCGGAGCCCGAGGACACCACCGAGCAGCAGGGCTCCGGCAAGCGCCTGACCGTCAAGGAGTTCGGCGGCGACTGGAAGTTCCGCCTCGGCTCCACCTCCTTCCAGGCCAGCTCGGTCGGCGAGTGGGAGCACGACACCTGCGACGCGCTCGACGGCAAGGGCCGGCCGCTGTCCAAGCACAGCTGCGACCACGGCGTGGAGGTGACCTACTCGGCCTACAGCGGCGGGATCAGGGCGGCGCTCGTCGTGCTGGCCTTCCCGAGCGAGGCGCAGGCCAAGTCGGCGGAGAAGCTGATCTCCAGGGACGCCAGCGGCGCCGTGAAGTGGCGCATGGACAAGCTGCACCGCAACTGGGCCTACGGCAAGGTGCAGTGGGGCTCGACGGGCCGTTTCGTCATCGCGACGGCGGTCACCGCCGACAGCGCGAACAAGGCGAAGGCGGCCAAGTTCCAGCAGCACCTACAGGCCGACTTCAAGAACGTGTTCCTGTTCTGGTGAGGTCCAGGGCGCAGGCCGGACATGGGACCGCCCCGCCGTACCCGGGAGACGAGGTACGGCGAGGCGGGAGCCAACGGGGTCAGGCCGCCACGCTGGACGCGACCCTGGCCGGGCTGAGCGCGATGTCGAGCACCTCGCGCACGTCGCTGACGGCGTGCACGGTCAGCTCCTCCAGCACCTCCTTGGGCAGGTCGTCCAGGTCCGGCTCGTTGCGCGCCGGGATGAGGACGGTGGTGATGCCCGCGCGGTGGGCGGCCAGCAGCTTCTGCTTGACCCCGCCGATCGGCAGCACCCGCCCGGTGAGGGAGATCTCACCGGTCATCGCCACGTCGGCGCGGACCTGGCGGCCCGACAGCAGGGAGGCGAGCGCGGTGGTCAGCGTGACACCCGCCGAGGGGCCGTCCTTGGGCACGGCTCCGGCCGGGAAGTGCACGTGGACCGCGCGGTCCTTCAGCGAGCTGACGGGCAGTTCGAGCTCGGCGCCGTGGGAGCGCAGGTAGGACAGCGCGATGCGCGCCGACTCCTTCATCACGTCGCCCAGCTGGCCGGTCAGGGTCAGCCCTGTGTCGCCGGTCTCGGGGTCGGCCAGTGACGCCTCGACGTAGAGGACGTCGCCGCCCGCCCCGGTGACGGCCAGGCCGGTGGCCACGCCGGGCACCGAGGTGCGCTGCTTGGACTCCGGCAGGGACGACTCGGGCACGAAGCGCGGCCGTCCGAGGTAGTCGGTCAGCGATTCGGCGGTGACGGTGACCGGCACCGTCCCGGCGGCCGCGACCTTGCGTATCACCCTGCCGACGGCCCGCTCCAGGGAGCGCACGCCCGCCTCGCGGGTGTACTCGGCGGCCAGGCGGCGCAGCGCGTCGTCCTCGAACACGACCTCGGGCGCCTCGAACCCGGCCTGCTTGAGCTGCTTGGGCAGCAGGTGGTCGCGGGCGATGGAGACCTTCTCGTCCTCGGTGTAGCCGTCGAGCGTGACGATCTCCATCCGGTCGAGCAGCGGTCCGGGGATGGCCTCCAGCACGTTGGCGGTGGCCAGGAACAGCACGTCGGACAGGTCGAGCTCGACCTCGAGGTAGTGGTCGCGGAAGGTGTGGTTCTGCGCCGGGTCGAGCACCTCGAGCAGGGCGGCGGTGGGGTCGCCCCGGTAGTCGGCGCCGACCTTGTCGATCTCGTCGAGCAGCACGACCGGGTTCATCGAGCCGGCCTCGCGGATCGCGCGCACGATGCGGCCGGACTGCGCGCCGACGTAGGTGCGGCGGTGGCCGCGGATCTCGGCCTCGTCGCGCACGCCGCCGAGGGCGACGCGGACGAACTTGCGTCCCATGGCGCGGGCGACCGACTCGCCGAGCGAGGTCTTGCCGACTCCGGGAGGTCCGGCCAGCGCGAGGACGGCGCCGCTGCGGCGGCCGCCCACCACGCCCAGGCCCTTGTCCTGGCGGCGCTTGCGCACGGCCAGGTGCTCGATGATGCGGTCCTTGACGTCGTCGAGGCCGGTGTGGTCGGCGTCGAGGACGGCGCGCGCGCCCTCGATGTCGTAGGTGTCCTCGGAGCGCTCGTTCCAGGGGATGTCGAGCACGGTGTCGAGCCAGGTGCGGATCCACCCGGTCTCGGGCGACTGGTCGGAGGTGCGCTCGAGCTTGTCGACCTCCTTCAGCGCGGCCTCGCGGACGGCGTCGGGCAGGTCGGCGGCCTCCACGCGGGCCCGGTAGTCCTCCTCCTCGGAGGAGGTGTCGCCGTTGAGCTCGGCCAGTTCCTTGCGGACCGCGGCCAGCTGCTGGCGCAGCAGGAACTCGCGCTGCTGCTTCTCCATGCCCTCCTGGACGTCCTTGCGGATCGTCTCGGCCACGTCGAGCTCGGCCAGGTGTTCGCGTGCCCACTCGACCAGCTTGACCAGCCGCTCGCCGGGCTCGGCGGTCTCCAGCAGCTCGACCTTGCGCTCGGTCGACAGCCACGGCGCGTAGCCGGCGGTGTCGGCCAGCACGGAGGCGTCGTCGATCTGGTTGACCTGGTCGACGACCTGCCATGCCCCGCGCTTCTGCAGGATCGTGGTGGTCAGCGCCTTGTACTCCTTGACGACCTCGGGGTCGACCGGCTCGTGGTGGTCAAGCTCGATCGCCTCGACCCACAGGGCGGCGCCGGGGCCCGTGGTGCCCTGGCCGACGCGGGCACGGTTGACGCCGCGCACGACAGCGGCGGGCTCGCCCCCGGGCAGGCGCCCGACCTGCTCCACGACCGCCTGGACGCCGACCGCGCCGTACTTCCCGTCGATCCTGGGAACGAGAAGGACTCGTGGCTTGTTGCCACCGGATGCCTGAGCGGCATCGATGGCCGCCCGCACCTCGGAGTCGGAAAGGTCCAGCGGAACCACCATGCCCGGCAGGACGACCTCGTCGTCGAGCGGCAGCACCGGCAGGATCAAGCTCTCACTCATCTGAACTCCAAAGGGTTGAGTTATATGGACTCAATTCATTGGAGCCCTTCAATGTTCCCAGGCTTGAGCGTGTTCGCTGTGGGCGATCGTAATGATGTAAGCACTACCTGAGAGGGACGCGGACCACGTGGTGCGTTTCGTAGGCTCTTCAGGTGCTTTCCGCCCTTGTGCGGCCGTTCCAGCTCGCCCTGTTCACCGGCGAGGCGGACCCCCCGCCCCCGCGCTCGCGCTTCCTGCGGTTCCCGCTGCGCCGCCCGATCGGGCCCTTCCAGCACGTCGATCTGCGGCAGCTCGCGGAGTTCATCCTGGGCTGTGTGCTGTACGGCACGATGTTCAGCGACCTGCTGACCTCCAACAGGCTCGCCGCGAGCGTCGCCGGCGGGCCGTACGAGCAGCCGGAGGTCTTCCTGCACCTGGCCGCGATCTGCTGCGGCCTGCCGGTGGCCATCCGCGACCGCTACCCGCTGGCCGCCTGGCGCCTCTCGATCGTGCTGATGCCGGTGACGCTCTACGTCATGCGGGAGTTCGCCAGCGGCGGGGCGGTCCCGTACTCGGGCCAGCTGATGGTCGCCTACCTGATGGTGATGTACTCCATGGCGGCGCGCGGCGACGCGAGCGCCACCGCCGCCGCCTGGGTGATCTCGGTGCTGATGGCCTGGATCGCCCACCCCGACTCGTTGTACGCGGTGATCGGCGCGCTCTCGGTGGCGGCCCTGTTCGGCTACAACGTGCGCTCCAGGCGCCGGGCGACGGACAGGCTCGTCCAGGAGGAGCTGCGCACCCAGGTCGCCGAGGGGGCGCAGGCCGTCCTGGCCGAACGGGCCCGCATCGCGCGCGAGCTGCACGACGTCGTCGCCCACCACATGTCGGTGATCGCGATCCAGGCGGAGGCGGTGCCGCTCAAGGCCAAGGGCGACGCCAGGCAGCTCGAGGAGGGCCTGGCCGGGATCCGGGCGCTGTCGCTGGAGGCGATCGCGGAGCTGCGGCAGATCCTCGGGGTGCTGCGCGACGAGGAGGGGCGGCTGGAGACCACCCCGCAACCGGGCCTCGACCGGGTCGACGAGCTGGTCGCCAACGCCCGGGCGGCGGGGCTGGCCGTGGTGGTGAAACGATCGGGGTCGATGGAAGGGGTGCCGGTGGCGGTGGCGTTGTCGGCGTATCGCATCGTGCAGGAGTCGCTCAGCAACGTGATGCGGCACGCGCCGGGCGCGCCGGTGGCGCTCGAGCTGGTCAGGAGCCCCGGAGAGTTGCGAGTCCGCGTCGTCAACAGGCCGTCACCCGGGGACGCGGCGCCCGCGCCGGGAGGGGGCGGCGGTCACGGGCTGGCGGGCATGCGCGAGCGCGCGGCCCTGCACGGCGGGACCGTCGAGGCGGGCCCGCTGGACGACGGCGGCTTCGGCGTGCTGGCGACGCTGCGCCTGGAGGCGGCGTGATCCGGGTGCTGATCGCCGACGACCAGGGCATGGTCCGCACCGGCTTCACGGTGTTCCTGTCGACCCAGCCGGACATCGAGGTCGTCGGCGAGGCCGCCGACGGGCGCGAGGCGGTACGGCGGGCGGCCGAACTGCAGCCCGACGTGGTCCTGATGGACGTGCGCATGCCGGAGATGGACGGGCTCCAGGCGACGCGCCGCATCACCGAGGATCCGGCGATCTCGTCCAAGATCCTCATCCTGACGACCTTCGACCTCGACGACTACGTCTACGAGGCCTTGCGCGCCGGCGCCAGCGGCTTCCTGCTGAAGGACGCCTCCGCCGTCCAGCTCGCCGACGCGGTGCGCGTGGTCGCCGCCGGGGAGGCCCTGCTGGCCCCGGCGGTGACCAAGCGGCTGATCCAGGAGTTCGCCCGCCTCGGCGCGCCCCGGGCCCCTGCGATGCGCCGGCTGTCGGAGCTGACCGAGCGTGAGACCGAGGTGCTCGCGCTCATCGCCAGGGGTCTGTCGAACCAGGAGATCGCGGGCAGGCTCGTGTTGTCGGAGCAGACGGTCAAGACGCACGTCGGCCGTATCCTGGCCAAGCTGGGCCTGCGCGACCGCGCCCAGGCGATCGTCCACGCCTACGAGACGGGCCTGATCCGCCCCGGCGACTGAATGGAAGGGGCAGGGCGTCGGGCTAGAGTCTGTGCCGTGGATCCGGTCGAGCTCTTCCGCGACGTCGCCGCCTCCGTCCCCGCCTACCGCGCCTTCCTCGCCGAGCACGGAATCAGCGCCGACGAGGACGACTTCTCCCGGCTGCCGATGACGACCAAGGACAACTACACGCGCCGCCATCCGCTGCCCGACCTGTGCCGCGGCGGCGTGATCGGCGACATGATCGCGGTCTCGTCCGGCTCCACCGGCGTGCCGTCGTTCTGGCCCCGCTCGGCCCGCGACGAACAGGTCATAGCGGCGCGCTTCGCCGAGGTGTTCGACGCCTTCGAGGCCCGCTCCCGCCGTACGCTCGCGGTCGTCTGCTTCGCGCTGGGCACGTGGGTGGGCGGGCTGTTCACCCTGGCGTGCCTGCGCCACCTGGCCGAGCGCGGCTATCCCGTCACCTGCGTGGCGCCGGGCAGCGACAAGCGCGAGATCCTGCGCGTCGTTCCCGAGCTCGGGCCGCACTTCGACCAGGTGGTGCTGCTCGGGTATCCGCCCTTCCTCAAGGACGTGATCGACAGCGGCGCAGGCTGGGAGCGGTGGGACCTGAAGCTGGTGACCGCGGGCGAGGTCTTCAGCGAGGAGTGGCGCACCCTGGTCGCCGGCCGCGCCGGCATCGCCGACCCGGTGTCGGGCATCGCCTCCCTGTACGGCACCGCCGACGCGGGCGTGCTCGGCAACGAGACGCCGCTGTCGGTCGAGATCCGCCGTTTCCTGGCCTCCCGCCCCGATCTGGCGCGCGAGCTGTTCGGCTCCTCCCGGCTGCCGACCCTCGTGCAGTACGACCCGGACGTGCGCTACTTCGAGGAGCACGAGGGCACCCTGCTGTTCTCGGGCGACAACGGCATCCCGCTGGTGCGCTACCACATCGCCGACGAGGGCGGCCTGCTGACGCACGAGCGGCTGCTGTCGTTCGTGCGCGGGCACGGCTTCGAGCCCTCACGCGGCGGCACGACCATGCCCTTCGTGTACGTCTTCGGCCGCTCGCACTTCACCGTCTCCTTCTACGGCGCCAACGTCTACCCGGAGAACATCGCCGTCGGCCTGGAGCAGCCCGAGGTCAGCGCGTCGGTGACGGGCAAGTTCGTGCTGGAGGCGGTGGAGGACGCGGGCCTCGACCGCCGCCTGACCGTCACGGTCGAGCTGCGGCCGGGCCTGGACCCCGAGCCGGGGATCCGCGAGGCCGTCGGAGCGTCGATCCTGCGGCAGCTGCTGCGGCTCAACAGCGAGTACGCCGCCTACGTTCCGGAGCACCGCCGGCCGCCCGACATCGTGCTGCGCCCCGCGGGAGACCCGGAGTACTTCCCGCCGGGGGCCAAGCACCGCTACACCCGGTAGCTCTGCGGAGGGACGCGGAAGATCGCTCCCTGGCGCGATGCCCGCTACACACGGCGGTTCGTAGCGTCGCCGCATGCTCCGTCTGCTGTGCGTCACCGTCCTGCTCGCCCAGGCGCTCGCCACGCCGCCCGGTTCCGGCGACCGGCTGGTCAGGGTCTACGGCGACCTGGCGACCGCCGACCGGGTCGCGGTCATCGTGCCCGGCGCCGACACCACCGCGGCCACGTTCGAGTCCTCCTTCCGCCGTCCCGGCGGGGCGGCGCGGGCGCTGCTGGCCGAGGCGGACCGGCTCCAGCCCGGCCACCGGCTGGCGGTGGTGGCCTGGCTCGGTTACGACAGTCCCGCGACGGTGAGCGTGCGGGCGCTCACCGACGCCGCCGCGCGCAAGGGGTACGCGGCGCTGCGCACGACCGTCGAGCGGTTACCGCGCGTGCCGGTGACGCTGCTGTGCCACAGCTACGGCTCAGCGGTGTGCGCGGGGGCGCGCGTGCCCGGCGCCCGGGTGGTCGCCTTCGGCAGCCCCGGCCTGGGCGACGTGCGGGTGCCCGACCTGTGGGCGGGGCGCGGCGAGGCCGACTGGATCCGGTTCGTGCCGCACATCAAGATCGGGGTGCTCGGCTTCGGGGCCGACCCGATGGCGCCGGGCGGCGGCGCCCGCCTGTTCGACGCGGGGCCGGGCGGCCACAGCGACTACTTCAGGCCCGGCACGCTCTCCCTGCGCAACCTGGCGCTGCTCGCCCTCGGACGGACCGGCGAGGTCACGCTCGAGAAGGCGGCGCGCTCGTGAGCGGGCTGGCCGAGACGATCGCGCTGCGCACCCCGCCGACGCGCGACCGGGCACTCGACGCGATGCGCGCGCTGGCGATCTTCGGCGTGGTCGCCGGCCATTGGATGGGCAGCGCCTGGTCGCCCACCCTCCGGATCTCCAGCCCGCTCGTGTTCATGCCCGAGCTGGTGCCGCTGACCTGGCTCTTCCAGATGCTGGCCGTCTTCTTCCTGGTCGGCGGCTACGTGGCCGCCCGCGGAGCGCACGACGCGGCCTGGGTGGGCGCGCGGATGCGCAGGCTGCTGACGCCCGTTCTGCCGCTGCTGGCGGTGTGGGCGGCCGCGCTGGCGATCGCCGCGCCGTGGGTGCCCTACCGCACGTTGCGGGCCTTCGCGCTGCCCGCGCTGGGGCCGCTGTGGTTCCTGGCGGTGTTCGCGGCGCTGACCGCGCTGACGCCCTGGCTGGTCAAGCTGGTCCGCGTACGGCACGCGGTCTGGCTCGTCGTGGCGCTCGTCGCCGTGGTCGACGTGGGGCGCTTCATGGTCGCGCCGTGGCTCGGGTGGGTGAACGTGGGGGCGGCCTGGCTGGTGCCGTACCTGCTGGGTCTGGTCTGGGCCCGCGACGGGCTGAGCAGGCGCGCGGCCGGGTGGATCGCGGCGGGCGGCGCGCTGGCCACCGTGGCGCTGGTCGGCTGGTTCGGCTATCCGGCGAGCATGGTCGGGGTGACCGGCGCGCGGGTGTCGAACCTGTCGCCGCCCACGCTGGCCGCGGTCACGTTCGGGCTGGCGCAGGCGGGCCTCGCGGTGCTCGTGCGCCCCGCGCTCGGGCGGCTGATGCGGCGCCCGCGCCTGTGGGCCGTCGTGGCGCTGGCCAACCTGCACGCCATGCGGGTGTTCGTGTGGCACATGACGGTGCTGGTCGCGGTGGTGGTGCTGTTCGGCCTGTACGGCACGCCGTCGACGTGGTCGTGGCTCGGATCCCGGCTGCTCCTGGTCGTGGCTCTGGCGTCGGCGGCGGTTTTGATGACATGGTGTCGTCAACGGTTTGACTTCGGGCGGCGTTCTTTGTGACACTTCGTCATATAACTGTCTCGCACGTTGGAGTCACGCCATGCCGTTCGCCGAGGACCTCAAGAACGCCACCTGGAGCGATCACTCGTCGGCGGAGGGCGAGGGCTACCTCGACCTGCTGATGGGCGGCAAGCTCAGCGAGCGTGAGTACGGCGAGATGGTCGCCCAGCACTACTTCTGCTACCTGGCGCTCGACGCCGCCTCCCGCCGCCTGGCCGACCACCCCGTCGCCGGCCGCTTCGTCTTCCCCGAGCTCTACCGGGAGGAGGCGCTCGTGCGCGACCTGGTCACCGTCTACGGGCCCGACTGGGAGTCGCGGATCGCCCCCTCCAAGTCGACCCGCACCCTCATGGCCCGCATCGAGCAGGTCTCCGACTGGCCGGGCGGCTACGTCGCCCACCACTACACGCGCTACATGGGCGACCTGTCCGGCGGCCAGTTCATCCGGATGGAGCTGCAGAAGATCTACGGCTACGGCAAGGGCGGCGGCGTCGACTTCTACTTCTTCGACGAGGTCGGCAGCCTGCCGCGCTTCAAGAACGAGTATCGCGCCAGGCTCGACGCCCTCGATCCCGACGAGGCGGAGGCCAAGCGCATCATCAAGGAGACCAAGCTGGCCTACCAGCTCAACTCCGAGGTGCTCGGGGAGCTGCTGCACGTGGTCAGGGCCGCGGCCTAGACTGGTCAGATGCCCAGGATCTCCGCCGCCACGATCGGCGAGCACCGCGCCCAGACGCGCGACCGCATTCTGCAGGCGGTCTCGCGGCTGTCGCGGGTCCAGGGCATCGACGCCATCTCCATGACCGACGTGGCCTCCGAGGCTGGCATCACCCGCACGGTGCTCTACAACTACTACCCCGACAAGGCCGCGCTGCTGCTGGCCTTCACCGAGCGGGTGACGCAGTACTTCCTCGAGAGCTTCACCCGCGAGCTGCCCGACGACGCCGCTCCCGGCGAGCGGCTCCAGGCGTTCATCCGGCTGCAGCTGGCCGGGCTGCTGGCCCACCCGCACCCCGGCGCCGCCGACCTGTCGGCCACCCTCGGGCCCGACGCCTACCAGCAGCTCGCCGACCACGTCGCGCCGATGCAGCGGGTCCTGGTCGAGATCATCGAGGCCGGGGTCGAGTCGGGCGAGTTCCACGCCCCCGACGTCGGGGCGACCGCGCGCATGATCCTCGCCGTCATCGGCGCCGAGCGGGTGCCGCTGATCAGCGGCACCATCTCCCTCGACGACGCCTCCGGCATGGTCTCCGGCTTCATCCTGCGGGCCCTGGCCCGCTGACTCACGCCCCGGCGTAGGCCTGCGCCTGCGCGGTGTAGAGACGCGCGTAGGTCCCACCCGAGGCCAGCAGGTCGGCGTGGGCGCCCTGCTCGGCGATCCTGCCCTCCTCGATGACCACGATGCGGTCGGCCATCGTCACGGTCGAGAAGCGGTGGGAGACGATCACGGTGACCGCGCCCTGCTCCCTGGCCGCCTGCCTGGCCTGCGCCGTGAAAATCTCGAACAGCTCGTGCTCGGCCTGCGGGTCCAGCGCCGAGGTCGGCTCGTCGAGGATCAGCAGCAAGGGTTTCCTCCGCATCATGCCGCGCGCCAGGGCGAGCTTCTGCCACTGGCCGAACGACAGGTCGGCGCCCTGGAAGAGGGTGCCGAGCTGGGTGTCGAGCCCTCCGGGCAGCCGGTCCACCAGCGGCTGGGCGCCCGCGCGCTCGACGGCGGCGGCCACCGCCTCGTGGTCGTCGATGCGCGGCAGGTCGCCGGCGCCGACGTTCTCCCTGACCAGCAGCTGCAGGCGGGCGAAGTCCTGGAAGACGCCGGCGCAGCGGTCGGCCCACCGGCGGGCGTCGAGCCCGGCCAGCGGCGTGCCGTCGGCGGAGATGACGCCGCCGTCGGGGCGGTACATGCCGGTGAGCAGCTTGATCATGGTGGTCTTGCCCGCGCCGTTGATGCCGACCAGGGCGACCGTGCTGCCGGCGGGCAGGTCCAGGTCGATGCCCGACAGGACCGGCGTGTCCGTGCCCGGGTAGGTGAAGGAGACGTCGCGCAGGCTGATGCCCTCGGCCAGCCGGTCGGGAGGGGCCTGGCCACCCGTCGTGAACGCCGCGCCGTACTCCTTGAGCCACCGGTAGTGGCCGGTGACGTGCCCGGCGTCGGCGACCATGGTGTAGCCCTGCATGATGTTCTGGATCTGCTGGCTGAGCGCCGCCGACAGGGAGATGATCAGCACCAGGTCGCCGAGTCCCGCGCTGCCCTGGGCGTACATGGACAGCGCCAGGGCCAGCGCGCCACCCAGTCCGGCCAGCAGGATCGTCCAGCCGATCGCCTCGCGTGCCACCACGCGGGCCCGGCCCCTGACCCACGCCCGCGACGTCTCCTCCCACAACGCTCCGGCCCTGCGTGAGAGCTCGGGGCCGCTGCCGGCGATCCGCAGCTCCTTGGCGGGCTCGGGGCGCAGGCACATCTCGTGCAGCTGGCGCTCGTGCCGCTCCGGCTCCGCCGTCTCGTCGCGCAGCAGCCGCTGGGTCTGGTTGCCCTTGCGGGCCAGCAGGAAGAGGGGTACGGCGAAGCAGGCCAGCACCGGCATGGCCGGATGAACCCCGGCCAGCAGCCACAGGCTCCCCACGAGGGCGATCGCCGCCCCCGTCATGCCCGCGGCGAACCACACCGCCGAGGCCAGCGCCCAGGTGCCGCGGCGCAGGTTGGTCACCCGGTCCAGGAAGTCGGGACGCTCCAGGTGCTCCAGCGTGGGGATCCCGGCCGCCAGCGCGAGCACCTCGTGGTCGAGCTCGCGCGCCACGCGCACCCGCAGGTCCTGGCGGATCTCACCCTGGATGCGCATCAAGGTGAAGGTGCCCGCGTAGGCGAGCACGCCCAGCGCCGCGGCCAGCCAGATCCCGGCGGGCGAACCCTCGCCCGCCGCGTCGATGGCAAGGCGCTGGCTGCTGGCCAGCAGCGCGGCGGAGCCGGAGATCAGCACGATCATCACCAGGTTGATCACGGTGATCACCGGGGCGACACGCCACGCCAGGGCGAAGGTGTGCCGGTAGACCATGAGCAGGTCCTTCACGTGGTCGCCTCCGCGAATCGTGCCGCCTGCAGCCGCCACAGCCCGGCATAGGTGCCCTCCCGCCGGAGGAGCTCGTCATGGGAGCCGGACTCGGTGATCCGGCCGCCGTCCAGGACGACGATGCGGTCGGCGCCCCTGATCGTGGACAGGCGGTGGGAGATCAGGACGACCGCGATGCCGCGCGCCCTGGCGCCCCTGACGACCTTCTCGAAGAACTCGATCTCGGCGCTGACGTCGAGGTTGGCCGTGGGCTCGTCGAGGATGATCAGATCGCGGCCGTGCGCCGTGGCGTACAGGGTGCGGGCGATGGCCAGGCGCTGCCACTGGCCGCCCGACAGGTCACGCCCGCCGGTGCCGGTGCGCCACAGCTGGTCGTCGAGGCCCGTCCTGACGCCCGCCTGCCGTACCGCCTCCAGGACGGACGCCTCGTCGGCGGCCAGCTCGGGCGCGCCGAGGACGACGTTGTCGCGGGCGGTGGCCGGGTAGCGCAGGAAGTCCTGGTAGACCACGCTGAGGCGGCGCCGCCAGGCGTCGACGTCGCAGTCCTTCAGGTCGCGGCCGTCGACCAGGACCCGGCCATCCGTCGGTTCGTAGAGCCCGGCCAGGAGCTTGGTCAGGGTGGTCTTGCCCGCGCCGTTGACGCCGACGACCGCCAGGACCTCGCCGGGGTTCACGGTCAGCTCCAGGTCACGCAGGACCGGGCGCTCGCCGCCGGGATAGCGGAAGCCCACACCGTCGAAGCGCACCGCCGCGGTCGTGATCGCGGGCGCGACCGGCTCGGGGCGCGAGCCGTACGCCTCCGAGAGCCGGTCCACGGCCTGGACCGCGCCCTTGCCGTACTCGATGTCGAACGTTTCTGTGCCGACCGGGGTGATCTCGAAGATGCCGAACGCGGCGACCAGGCAGGTGGCCAGGACCGCTGGGGTGATCGACCCGGCGGCGGCGGCCAGCCCCGGCACCAGGAAGGCCGTGGCGGCGCTGGCCACCGCGATCACCGCGGTCAGCCCCTGGCGGCGCAGGATGCTGCGGCGCAGCGCCCACATCGGCGAGCGCAGGTCCCAGTGCGCGGAGGCTCGGCGCATCACGATCCAGTCGGCCAGGCCGAACAGCCGGATCTCCTTGGCCGCCTCCAGTCCGGCCGCCACCTCGTCGAGGTAGTCGAGCCGCCGCTGGCCGGGCGCCAGGGTGTCGCCGTAGCTGACGAAGTAGCTCCACTGGCGGCGCTGGACGGCCCGGCTGAACAGCGAGGCCGCCAGCAGGAACAGGGCCAGCCACGGGTACCAGGCGGCCAGCACCAGCGCCGAGAGCGCGGCGGCCAGCACGCGTCCGGCCAGGAACACGTTGGAGAAGGCGGCGGCGCCCGATGAGCGCACCATCCACCCCTCGGCGATTTCGCTCGCGCGCAGCGCGTCGTCCTGGAAGCGGGACTCCTCCAGGTGCGCGATGGTCCGCGGGGCCAGGGCGATCGCGCGCAGCCTGGCGCGCAGGGCGCCGTCGATGCGCCGGGTCGCGCCGGTCATCACGAGCTGGACCAGCGGCAGCGACAGGCGGCTGAGCAGGAGCGCGCCCAGGAGCCCGAGCAGGGCGGGGACGGCGTCGCGGCCTTCGGTGACGCGCGTGACCAGCTCGCCGGTCATCAGGGCGATCGCCGGGGTGCCCACGACCCACAGGCTCACCGCGCCGAACTGCGCGGCCACGTAGCCGCGCCCGGCCAGGGGGAGGAGGCGGAGGAGACGGAGTCGTTCGGAGAGCTGGGTGCGGAGTTCTGAGGGGTGCAGGGCGCCCAAGCCGCGCCTTGGGTCTGGAATGTCCACTTAGCTCCTATTAAAACGTTTCAATAGGCTTGGTAGATCAATGTAGCCCATCAACCCGTCGCAGAGCGACCCCGCTTTTGTCGGTGCCGATCTGTAGCTTCTCGATCAGACGATCGAAAGGAGCACGGCCTTGTACCGTCAGGGAGACATCCTCATCGTGCCGGTCGCCGAGGAAGAGGTGCCCCGCCAGCTGCCGGTGGCATCCCGCGACGCCCGCGGCCGCCTCGTCCTGGCCCTCGGCGAGGCCACCGGCCACGCCCACGCCATCCCCGGACCCGGCACGCTGCTGACGGGCAGGCGAGGGGAGTTCCTGCACCTGCCGGCGGGCGGACGGCTCGTGCACGAGGAGCACGACCCGATCTCGCTGCCCAGCGGGTGGTTCCGCGTCTTACGGCAGCGCGAATACGTGCCGGGCGACTACCAGCGGTTCGTCGCCGACTGACCCACCGAGCGGCGCGCCCCGTTCCACCCACTCCCCCTGCCATGGCCGATGGCCGCGGGTCCACCCCGCTGCGGCCGACGACGGCAAGTCCACCACCCCGCCGCGGCCGATGTCGGCGGGTCCACCATCCCCCAAGGACGCTCATGACCTCCCCCGCACTCTCCCCCGAGTTGGCCGCGCTCCTGACCGAGGCCGCCGAGCGTTGGGAGCGGATCGCATACACCACGGGCCCGGCCGACCGCCGGGCGGCCGAGGCGGGCGTGCGCGCCGCCTACCGCAGCGCGGGCCTGGCCGAGCCGGAGCACTTCCTGTGGTTCGACTCCCCCGCCCAGGCGACGCTCGCCGCAATGGCCCTCGGCGGCGACACCGCCGCCCACCGTCTTGCCGCCGCCGCCGGCCTGCCCACCGGCCTGACCGGCATTACGCCCGGCCGCTGTGTCCTCGATGTCGTGCGCACCCGTCCCTGGCAGCGGGCGCGCGCCGAAGCCGCCGCCCTCCTCGGTCCCGCGGGCTGGGCCGCAGCCTGGTCCCTCACCGGCGGCGTGCTCTGGCCCACCGTCAACCGCCTCACCGACGACATCCGCCGAGCCGTCGGCCGCATCCTGCCCGGCGACGACATCGAGCCCCTGCTCCGCCGCGCGACACTCGACGCCGTGCACGGCCAGCACGACGCCGCATGGTTGGCCCTCTTCGACGCCCTCGCCACGCCCTCCCAGGAAGACGTCCTGGCGCCGCCCCTGCTCGACCCCGCCCCGCTCCGCGGCCTGATGCTCGCGTCCAAGGCGGCGGGCTGGTGGTGGCCGTTCGAGCACGTGGTCCTCATGTGCGAACGCCCTACTGAACTCCACCGTGACGACCTCGGCCGCCTCCACCACGCCACCGGCCCCGCGCTGGCCTACCCCGACGGCTTCGCCCTCCACGCCTGGCACGGCATGCCCGTCCCCCAGGAGTTCGGCCGGAGCATGGCCGACCTGTCGGCCGACCGCATCAGCCAGGAAGGCAACGCGGAGCTGCGCCGCGTGATGCTGGAGAGCTTCGGCTTCGACCGCTACATCGCCGAGGCCGGGGCGAAGAGGATGCACTCCGACGCCACGGGGGTGTTGTGGCACGCGGAGTTCGCCGACGACGAGCCGCTGGTGATGGTCGAGGTGCTCAACTCCACACCGGAGCCCGACGGCAGCACCCGCACGTACTTCCTGCGGGTGCCCCCGTGGGTGCGCACCGCCCGCGAGGGTGTGGCCTGGACGTTCGGCCTCAGCTCCGACGACTACGCACCGCAACAGCAGACGTAGGCGCCGTTCGCCCGCTCACCCGCGCGGCCAGGCGGCCGGGACTCGCTCCAGCACTCCTCCGGCGAAGACCCGGTAAAGGTCGAGCGGCTCCAGATGCACGTAGCCGATGTGGCAGTCGCACACCGCGAGCGGGCAGGGCCGGGGACGCAGGGCACGCAGGGCGGTGCCGTCGTACAGGTTCCCCAGCGCCTCCGGCACGAAGTGGCATCGCCGTACGAGCCCGTCGCCGTCGACCGACACGACGCTGTGCCCGGTACGGCAGGGCAGGCCGAGACTGCGGTGAGGCGTGCGGCTGAAGCCGAAGAGCGGGTCGAGCTCTGTCCAGGTGGCCGCTTCCCCGTCGGTGTAGGAGTGACCTTCCGCCGCATTGACCCACAGGTAGACCGAGGGCGGGAGGTCGGCGCGCAGCCTGCGTGCGGCCTCCAGGTGCTCGGGCAGCCCCACGACGCCCACGCTGAAACGGGTCCCACGCTCGACGAGTTCGCGACATTTGGCGAGGAAGCGGGCGTACGCGACCTGGCCGGGGTGGTAGGTGACCCAGAGGGCCAGGGTGGCCGGATCGGCGTCGGCGAGCCAGTCGAGGCGGGTGCCGAGGTTGGTCTGGATGGCGACGGTCGCGATGTGCGGCGCGTGGCTCAGCTCGACCATGGCGCGCCGGTACCACGATCGCACCAGACCCTCGCCCCACGGGGTGAACAGCACGGAGATGGGGAACTCCTGCGCTCCGGCCCAGTCCGTGAAGCGCTCCAGCGCCGCCCGGTCGGCGCGCAGCCGCTCAGGGCTGTCGCGGCGCTTGGCGAAGGGACAGTAGGGGCAGTCGTAGTCGCAGCTGGCCAGGGGGCCGCGGTAGAGGATGGTGAGCTCCTCGCGCCGAGCAGTGGCCCTGCGGGCGCGCTCGTCGCCACTCCCACGTTCGTCGCCACTCCCACGTTCGTCGCCGAGCCCGCGTTCGTCGCCACTCCCGCGTTGGTCACCGCTCCCACGTTCGTCGCCCATCCCGCGTCCGTCGCCGAGCCGCTCAGACCCGGGGTCCGTCGTCCGTGGGGTGATGTCCCAGATCGACAGCCGCCGCGCCTCGTCCACCCGCTCCCCCTTCCCGCCGCCCTCGCCCGGGGTCGGCGACAGGGGCTCATCGGAGGTCATACGAGTCCATGAGTTCCCGGACCGCCCCCGAGAAGAGCCATGGCCCGATCGAGTCCGAGTGCGCGAGCCCTTTGGGGGTGAGCCACACCCTGGCGGTGTCCGCCTCCAACCAGCCGCGCCCGGCGAGGGCGTCCAGTTCGAAGTCGTCGAGCACGTCGCCGCCGAACCGCTCGGCGTAGGCACGCCGGTCCAGCCCCGCGACCTGCAGCAGCGACTGGACGAGGTAGCGGCGCCGCTGCTCCGCCCCGTCCAGCGCGAACCCGACGTTGGCCGTGCCGAAGGCCTCCTGCGGCATCCGGACGAAATCGTCGATGATCGAGCGCACGTGCCGCACGCCCACCGCGTACTCGAAGGAGTAGTGCAGCGCGGAGGTGTACGAGCGGGCGCCGCAGCCGAGCCCGACCATGCCGTCGCGCTGGCAGCAGTATTCGGTGGTGGCGCCGGTGCCCGGCAGGCGGAACATGCGCATCGACACCTGTTCGTACCCCGCCGCCAGCAGGTGATCGCGGCCTTGCAGGTAGAGGGACATGCGCTGGTCGTCCCAGTCGCGGCCGAGGAGGCCGAGGCCGGTGAGGGGACGGACGTACAGCGGGTAGAGGTAGATCTCCTCCGGCCTCCAGGCGAGGGCGGCGTCGAGCGAGCGACGCCAGGTGGCGGGCGTCTGGCCGTCGATGCCGTAGATGAGGTCGATGTTGAGGGCGGGGATGGCGGCGGCGCGGATCGCGGCGAGCGCCGCTTCGACCTCGCTGCGGCGCTGGGGGCGTACGGCCGCGCGGGCCTCCGAGTCGAGGAAGCTCTGTACGCCGATGGAGACGCGGGTGGTGCCGCGTTCGGCGAGGACGGCCAGGCGGTCGGGGGTGGCGGTGGCCGGGGAGGTCTCCACGCCCAGGGGGATGGCGCGGAAGTCGGCGCCCATGATCTTCTCGGTGAGGTCGAGCAAGCGGGCGAGTTCACCGGCCTCGAGGTAGGTGGGGGTGCCGCCGCCGATGGCCGCGGTGGCGAAGCGCGCGTGCGGGATCGCCTGCCGTACAGCTGCGGCCTGGCGTTCGAGCGCGTCGAGATAGGCGGCGACGAGGTCAGCAGGGGCGCCGGTTCTGGTGAACAGGTTGCAGAAGCCGCAGCGCATCTCGCAGAAGGGGATGTGGAGGTAGAGGAAGAGGGCGTCGGTGTGCTCGTTCGCCCAGACGTCGCGCAGGGCAGGGCGCGGGTCGAGGGGACGGTAGGCGGTTTTGTGGGGGTAGGCGTAGACGTAGCTCTGGTACGGCGAGGCGCCCAGGGCAGCCCCGGAGTCGGCGCCGGGGCCGGGGCCGGGGGCAGTGCCAGTCCCGAAGCCGGGGCCGAGGCCGGAGCCGGGGCCGGTCCCGGGGTGGGCGAGGGTGTCGGGTGTCGTGTCGTGGGTGGTCATGCCCACTCCCCCTTCTCGATCACGAACTCGCCGTAGGGCACCGTCCAGACGACCTCGTGGCCGATGCGGTGACCGACATATCCGGATTCGCCGTAGGCCGTACCGTGGTCGGAGCACACGATGGTCATGCACGGCCGGTCGGCGGCCATCAGCGCGAACAGCCGCCCGACATGCCGGTCGACGTACTCCAGGGCCGCCGCGTGACTCTCCCTGCCGTCACCCGCGCCCGGGTCGCCGTCAGGCAGGTAGAACCAGTTCGGCTGGTGCAGCGCCGAGACGTTGAGCAGCAGGAACACCGGCTCCTCCCGCCCTGGCACGACCTCCTCGACGCGGGCCAGCTGTTCCTCGAACGAGGTCGCGCAGGTCACCCCGAACGCGGGCTCCCAGTGCGACTCGGCGAACAGCGACGGCAGCGCCGAGCCGAGCGGGGTCAGCTTGTTGAAGAAGCCCACGCCGCCGACGCAGACCGTGTGATAGCCCGCCTTGGCCAGGCCGGACGGCAGGTTGGCGGCGTCGAAGACCCAGGTGCCTGGCGCAGTGGTCTCGCTGCCGGGGAACGCCGCGGCGAACAGGCGCGGATGCGGGCCGGGCGTGGCCGGCGTGGGGAGGAACCCGGCCAGCATGGCCGCGTGCGAGGCGTAGGTGAAGCTGCCCGGCGCGTGCCGTCGCTCCCACCGGCCATCAGGCAGGGCTTGGGCCAGGTTGGGGAGCCTGCCCTGGTCGAGCAGCTCGACGGCGACGTCGTAGCGGAGCGTGTCGAGGGTCAGGAGCAGGATGTTGTGGGTGCCGATGATCCGGCGGGCGTCTCTCACCGGGGGAATCTCGCGATCTGGGCGGCGTAGGTGTCCATGTCCTCCGTGCCGCTGCCGGGCAGGCCGGTCAGGTTCGGGAGCAGGTCGCCGAAGGCGTTCACCTCGGCGACGGCGACGCTGCGCCAGTTCGCGCCGATCATCAGGTCGACGGCGACCATCGGGGTGGCGGGGAAGCAGGCGGCGGCTCTGGCGCACACGTCGAGAGCGTGCCGCCAGCCGGGCTCTCCGAGGCGGGCGACGACCTGTTGCAGGTCGCCCCGCCTGCCGCCGAGGTGGAGGTTGGTCATGGGAGTACGGCTGACGCGGGCGACCGCGTGGGTGGGGCGGCCGTCGATGACGACGACGCGGAGATCGAAGACTCCGCCGTCGAGGGAGGCTTTGGGGAACCATCGCTCCACGTGGAGGCCGTCGGGGGCGAGGGTGTCGATGATGGTGGCCACGTCGCGTTCGTCGGTGTAGGTGCGGACGGTCAGGGAGTTGTGGAGGTGGCCGTCGGGGGTGAGCTCGACGGAGGTGGTGGCGGACAGTCGGGCGCCCGCGGCGTGCAGGGCGACGACGCCGGAGGCGGAGGAGCCGTGGGCCGGTTTGACGAACACGCGAGGGTGGCGGGCGGCGCTCATGAGCGCGCGCAGGTGGTCGTAGCCGCGGATGCGGATGGGTGGGCCGATGGTGGTGGCCAGGGCGGACGGGGCCGGTAGCGGTGGTGGGGCGGACGAAGTCGGGCTCGGTGGAAACGAGGCCGGGGATGGGATGGGCCGGGCAGGTGCCGATGCGGACGAGGCCGGGGGCGGGGCCGGGGGCGGGGCCGGGGGCGGAGGCGGAGCGGACGAGGCCATTGGCGAGGTGGAAGGAGCCAGCGTCAGGGCGGACGAGGCCGGTGTCAGGGCGGATGGGGCCGGTAGTGAAGCGGTCAGGGCCGCTGGTACCGGGACGCCGGCGGCGTTGAGGCGGGCGTGGCACAGGCGTTTGTCGAACAGCTCGCCGATCTCGTCGACGTCCCCGCACAGGCGCGCGCCCGCCGCGTCGGCCGCCTGCCGTACGCGGTTCAGCCCGCGCACGAACGTCCGGTGCCACCGTGCGCCGCCACCGACGCGGGTCGGCGAGCCGGGGCCGCGCAGCAGGGCGTCGCAGTCAGGGTCCTCGCCGGGCGAGTCGATGCGGACGAGCGCGCCCGCGGGCACGTCGAGGGGGCGGCCCGACAGCACGTCGAGCCAGGGCACCACGACGGGCTCGGCGAACCCGGCGTTGAGGGCCGCGGCGCCGAACATGGTGACGCGCCGGTCTCCGGGCACACCCACGACGACGAGTGGCCGGGCGGCCGCGGCAGTGCGCTCGGCCGCGACGACGAGGGGCTGCCCGGCCACACCACTGTCCGTGCCCGAAAGGGCATGTGGCCGCCCGACCGCACGCATGCTCACGCCCGCGTCACCCGCCCCGCCGACGCGGGCACGAGCTCTACGCCCGTAGGCCGCCCCACCGACCTGGGCACGAGCTCTACACCTGTAGGCCGCCCCACCGACCTGGGC
Organism: Nonomuraea sp. NPDC050663; assembly: GCF_044456985.1. Classification (NCBI taxonomy): domain Bacteria; kingdom Bacillati; phylum Actinomycetota; class Actinomycetes; order Streptosporangiales; family Streptosporangiaceae; genus Nonomuraea; species Nonomuraea sp. NPDC050663. The sequence goes on along the minus strand of NZ_JBITGL010000009.1, from coordinate 315,122 downwards.
ACGAGCTCTACACCCGTAGGCCGCCCCGCCGGCGCGGGCACGAGCTCTACGCCCGGAAGCCGCCCCGTCACTGCGTAGCCGCCCGGCGTCACTCCGAGACCTCGATGTAGCGCTCCCCGGGCGAGCCGCCGTACGTCTCCCCCGCCTTGTGCGGCACCTCCACCCCCGGCAGCGCCTCCAGCAGCCGCCCCAGCATCTCCTCGCTCATGTACTGGTTGTCGAGGTTGAGCCGCTTGAGGTGCGTCAGCGGCTGCCCCGCGAGCAGCGCCTCCGCCCCCTCGTCGCCGAAGGTGCCCATCGACAGGTCGAGCGTCTCCAGCCGCGCCACGACGGGCGCGGAGGCGATGGCGGCGGCGACCTCGTCCTGGCGTTCGCTGTTCTGGAGTCCGAGGTGGGTGAGGGCGGGCAGCCGGGAGCCGTCGAGGATGTCGGCCCAGTCGGCGGGCCCCGAGTCGCCGCCGTAGTGGACGGTGCCGAGCCACATCTCGAGGTGGCGCAGGGCGGGCAGGTCGCCGGCGCCGACGGCGCGGATGACGTGGGCGGGCAGGCCGCCGGTTTCGAAGCGAAGCGTCTCGAGCGTGGTGTGGGTGACGGGCTGCAGCTCGAGGCCGACGCCGCCGCGCACGTCGAGGCGCTTGAGCCGCGGGTAGGCGGTCAGCAGTGGGGTGATGTCGCTCTGCCCGATCCAGGAGATCTCGGACTCCTCGCTGACGTAGTCGCCCAGGAAGATCGCCTCCAGTGCGGGGAGGCGGTCGGCGGAGGAGGCCAGGAGCCGGACGGGCACGTCGGCGTGGTCGTCGTCGTGGGCCCAGCCCCAGGTGCCGACGACGATGGCACGCACGCGGGAGCAGTCGACGGTGTCGAGCAGCTGCTGGAAGCAGTCGGGGAAGGATTCCTCCTCGTCCTCGAAGGAGGGGTCGCCCCAGACGCGCCAGGCCACCGAGGCTGCGTCGGCGGGCTGGCCGACCGGGTGCACACGCAGGCCGTGGAATTCCGACAGGTGCTCGCTGATCAACGTGGACTCCTTTTGCCGAGGGGGAGACCAGGTCTATCAGTCGCCGGTGACAAGATGAAAACCATGGCCTTCGCCCAAGTTCGTCTGAAAACCCCGCAGGGCCGGTGGATCCTGCTCGCCACCGTGCTCGGCTCCGGCATGGCGATGCTCGACTCCACCGTGGTCAACGTCGCGCTGCCGTTCATCGGCGACGATCTGGGCGCCGACATGGCCGGCCTGCAGTGGACCATCAACGCCTACACCCTCACGCTCGCGGGCCTGATCCTGCTCGGCGGCGGTCTCGGGGACCGGTACGGCAGGCGGAAGATCTTCCTGATCGGCACGGTCTGGTTCGCCGTGGCGTCGGCGTTGTGCGGGCTGGCGCCGACGATCGAGATCCTCAACCTCTCCCGCGCCCTGCAAGGGGTCGGCGGCGCGCTCCTGACCCCGGGCTCGCTGGCGATCATCCAGGCGTCCTTCTGCCGTGAGGACCGCCCGCGCGCGGTGGGCGCCTGGTCGGGGCTGGGCGGCGTGGCCAGCGCGATCGGGCCGCTCCTGGGCGGCTGGCTGGTGCAGGGTCCCGGCTGGCGCTGGGCGTTCCTGATCAATCTGCCGTTCGCCGCGCTCGTGGTGTGGGTGACGCTGCGTCATGTGCCCGAGACGCGCGACGAGCAGGCGCACGGGCGTTTCGACGTGGCCGGGAGCGTCCTGGCCGCGCTCGCGCTGGCGGGCATCACCTACGGCCTGATCGAGAGCGGGGCGCCGATCCCGCTGGGCCTGGGCGTCGCGCTGGCGATCGCGTTCGTGGTGCTGGAGATCCGCCGCTCCCCCGACGCGCTGGTGCCCGTCGGCCTGTTCTCCAACCGCGTGTTCTCCGCGATCAACGTCGTCACCCTGGTCATGTACGGCGCGATGGGCGTCGTCTTCTTCCTGCTCGGCGTGCAGTTGCAGGTGGTGTCGGGCTTCTCCCCGATCGCCGCGGGCTCGGCCCTGCTGCCGGTGACGATCCTGATGATGCTGCTGTCGGCGCGGGCGGGCGAGGTCGCCAAACGGGTCGGCCCGCGCTGGCCGATGACGATCGGCATCCTGGTCGCGGGGCTCGGCTTCGTCTGGTTGGCGTTCGTGGGCGAGGGCTCCTCGTACTGGCTCCAGGTGATCCCGGCGGTGACCGTCTTCGGCCTGGGGTTGTCGGCCGCGGTCGCGCCGCTGACCGCGACCGTGCTGGCCTCCGCCGACGAGCGTTACGCGGGTACGGCGAGCGGCGTGAACAACGCGGTCGCCCGCACCGGCAGCCTGCTTCTGGTGGCCGCGATCCCGCCGCTGGTGGGCCTGGTGGGCAACGCCTTCAAGGATCCGGCGTTGTTCGATGCGGGCTACAAGCAGGCGATGTGGATCAGCGCGGTGCTGATGGGCGTCTCCGCGCTCCTGACGTTCGTGACCATCCGGACGAATGTCCTGGTAGACGATCGCGAGGCTGTGCCAGACTCCCGGTCATGACGGGGACGACCATGTACGACTTCGCGGGGGGACTGGCGGCCTTCGAGGCGCTGGCCGCCGCCCACCACGAGCGTTGCCGGGCCGATCCGGTGCTGAACCATCCGTTCTCGCACCGGCTGCATCCGGAGCACGTCAGGCGTCTGGCCGCCTATCTCGCCGAGGTGTTCGGCGGGCCGGACAGCGGGCTGGACCAGTCCGAGATGCTCGACCTCCATGCGCGCAACGGCATGGAGGACGACCTGGGCGAGCGGTTCGTCGCCTGTTTCGTGCGGGCGGCCGACGACGCGGGGCTCCCGGAGGACCCCGCGTTCCGCGACGGGCTGCGGGCGTACATGGAGTGGGCGGTGGGCGAGGTGCTGGCCTTCAACGCCCCCGACGCCGTCGTGCCTCCGGGGCGGCACACCCCCCACTGGGGCTGGGACGGGCTCGAACCGCGCGGCTCCTAGGCCAGGTGGCAGGCGACCTGGCGGCCGTTCACCTCCCTCAGCTCGGGGCGGGCCGTACGGCAGATGTCCTGCGCCAGGTGGCAGCGCGGGTGGAAGGTGCACCCCGGCGGCGGCGCCGCGGGGCTGGGCGGGTCGCCGCGCAGCACGATGCGTTCCCTGGTGGCCTCGACGTCGGGATCGGGCACCGGCACGGCCGACAGCAGCGCCCGCGTGTAGGGGTGGGCGGGCGCGCCGTAGATCTGCTCGCGGGCGCCGATCTCGACGATCCTGCCGAGGTACATGACCGCGACCCTGGCGCACATGTGCCGCACCACGGACAGGTCGTGGGCGATGAACAGGTAGGCCAGGCCGAGGTCGGTCTGCAGGTCGGCCAGGAGGTTGACGATCTGCGCCTGGATGGAGACGTCCAGCGCGGAGACGGGCTCGTCGCAGACGATCAGGCGTGGCCGCGAGGCCAGGGCGCGGGCGATGCCGATGCGCTGGGCCTGGCCGCCGGAGAACTGGTGCGGGAAGCGCCCGGCGTGGTGCGCCGACAGGCCGACGCGTTCGAGCAGGTCGCCGACCTGCTCGCGGTTGAGCAGGTCGCGCGGGCCGGAGACGATCTGGTGCACGGTCTGGCGGGGGTTGAGCGAGGAGAACGGATCCTGGAAGATCATCGACAGCTCGCGGCGGATCGGCAGCAGGTCGCGCTGGCTGAGCCGGGTGAGGTCGCGCCCGCCGAACAGGATCCGCCCGCCGGTGGGCTCCAGGAGGCGCACGACCATGCGGCCGGTGGTGGACTTGCCGCAGCCGGACTCACCGACGAGGCCCAGGGTCTCGCCCGGGGCCAGGTCGAAGCCGACCCCGTCGACGGCGCGCACGCCGCCGCGGAAGGTCATCCGCAGGTCGCGCACCGACAGCAGCGGCTCTCCCTGCGACGACGCGAGCGGGGTGCTCATCGGGCGGCTCCTTCCAGGTGGCAGGCGACCCGCCGGCCCTCGCCGAGCAGCGGGGGCCGCTCCGACGCGCACACGTCGGCGGCGACCGGGCAGCGCGGGTGGAACCGGCATCCGGGCGGGAACGCCGGTGGCGAGGGCGGCTGGCCGGGGATCGCCCGGAGCCTTCCGCCGTCGCCGTCTCCCTCGGCGTCCCGCCCGGAACCGGGTATCGAGGCCAGCAGTCCCCGTGTGTACGGGTGCCGCGGCAGCTTGAACAGCGGGCGCACCGGCGACTCCTCGACGCTGCGCCCGCCGTACATGACCAGGACGTCGTCGGCGACGCGCGCCACCACGCCCAGGTCGTGGGTGATCATGATGACGGCGAGTCCGCGCTCGGCCTGGATGCGCTTGATCAGTTCGAGGATCTGCGCCTGCACGGTGACGTCGAGCGCGGTCGTCGGTTCGTCGGCGATGAGCAGGTCGGGCTCGCACGCCAGCGCCATCGCGATCATCACGCGCTGGCGCATGCCGCCGGAGAAGTGGTGCGGGTGTTCGCCCGCCCGCCGGCGCGGCGAGGGGATGCCCACCTCGGCGAGCATCTCGACCGCGCGGGCGCGGGCCTCGCGCCGGGAGGTACGGCGGTGCAGGCGGTAGGCCTCGGCGATCTGCTCGCCGACGGTGTAGAAGGGGTGCAGCGACGACAGCGGATCCTGGAAGATCATCGCCATCCGGTTGCCGCGCAGCCGCCGCAGCTTTTCGGCCGGGGCGCCGACGAGTTCCTCGCCGTCGAAGAGCACCGATCCGCTGACCGTGGCCGCGCGGTGCAGCCCCATGACGGCCAGCGACGAGACGGACTTGCCCGACCCCGACTCGCCGACGATGCCCAGCGTGCGCCCGCGTTCGACGGAGAACGACAGCCCGTCGACGACCTGGACGCCGCCGAAGGAGACCGACAGGTCCGACACCTGGAGGATCACGTGTACCTCACCCGCGGGTCGATCACGCCGTAGAGCAGGTCCACGGCCAGGTTGGCGAAGGTGATGAAGAAGGCGGCCAGCAGCGTCACGCCGAGCACGACCGGCTGGTCGGACTTGCCGATCGCGTCGAAGGTGAGCTTGCCCAGGCCGGGCAGGCCGAACATGGTCTCGGTGATCATCGCTCCGGCCAGCAGCCCGCCCAGGTCGATGCCGAAGATGGTGAGGATCGGGGTCACGGTCGAGCGCAGCCCGTGCTTGACGACGACCGTGCGCTCGGGCAGGCCCTTGGCGCGGGCGGTGCGGATGTACGGCTCGGCCATCGTCTCGATCATCGAGGCGCGGGTGAGCCTGATGTACATGGCCGCGTAGAGGGCGGCCAGGGTGATCCACGGCAGGACCAGGGCTCCCGCCCAGGCGGCGGGGTCCTCCAGCGGCGGCTGGTAGTCGGGATAGGGCAGCAGCTCGCCGCGCAGGATCACGAAGTAGATGAGCAGCGCGGCGATGAGATAGACGGGCACGGAGGTCATCGTCAGCGCCGACAGCACGATGCCGCGGTCGAGCAGCGTGCCCTTGCGCACGGCCGCCACCACGCCCATCGCCACCCCGGCCGCCAGCCACAGGAGGGCGGCGCCCGCGGCCAGCGAGGCGGAGGCGCCCAGGCGGTCCAGGAGCAGGTCCCAGACCGGGGTGGTGTACTGCCAGGAGTAGCCCAGGCACGGCGCGGCGCACTCCAGCCCGGTCGCGCCCAGGGTGCGGCCGGTGAAGATGCCCGCCACGTAGGCGGTGAACTGCGCGACGACCGGCTGGTCGAGCCCCATGGCGTGCCTGACGTCGGCCAGGCGTTCCGGCGAGCAGGTCTTGCCGCAGGCGTCCAGGGCGGGGTCGTCGGGCAGCAGGTAGAAGACCGAGAAGGTGATCGCGCAGATGGCCAGCAGGATCAGGGCCATGGCGCCGAGGCGGCGCAGCGTGTAGAGGATCACGCGGGCTCCTCCTTGGGGTCGAAGGCGTCGCGCAGGCCGTCGCCGAGCAGTGTGAAGGCGAGCACGGTGAGCCCCAGGAAGAAGCAGGGCACGGCCAGGTACATCGGGTCGGTCATGAACCAGCCGCGCGCGTTGTTGATCATCTGTCCCCAGGAGGGGGTGGGCGGCCGGACGCCGACGCCCAGGAAGCTGAGCGCCGCCTCCGCGCCGATGTAGGCGGGGATGGACTGGGTGGCGTAGACGAGGATCGGAGCGGTCAGTCCCGGCAGCACCTCCTTGAACAGCACGTGCCCGGTCATGGCGCCGCCGACCCTGGCGGCCTCGACGTACTCCCGGTGCTTCAGGGTGAGCACCTGGCCGCGGGCGATGCGGGCGATCACGGTCCAGCCGAAGACGGCCATGACCGTCACCAGCAGCACGATCCGGTTGACGTCGCGCACGACCGAGAGCACGGCGATCATGAAGATCAGGCTCGGGAAGGACATGAGCAGGTCGATCAGGCGGCTGATCACGGTGTCGGCCCAGCCGCCGAGGTAGCCGGCCAGCAGGCCCAGCGCGAGGCCGGTGACCATGGTGATCGCGGTGGCCGCCAGGGCGACCAGGAGCGAGACCTGCCCGCCGTACAGGACCCTGGCCAGCAGGTCGCGGCCGGTCACCGGCTCGACGCCGAGCAGGTGTTCGGCGCTGACGCCGCCCCACGCGCCGCGGGGCAGGCCGCCGAGATTCGGGTCGATCGCGCTCTTGTCGAAGGTCTCGGGGGCCCAGCCGGTCCACCACGTGATCAGCGGCGCCAGCGCCGACAGCGCCACCAGGACGGCGACGATGACGAGGCCCGCCATGGCGGGGCGGTCGGCGCGCAGCCGGGCCAGCGCGAGGCGGCCCGGCGAGCGAGGAGGTGCGGCCTCGATCTGCGTGATGGTCACGAGGACTTCTTCACGCCGATCGTCGCGTAGTCGGGCTGGGCGGCCCAGACGGGGTGGTTGGCGACGCCGGTGACGTTCTTGCCGAACAGGAAGCTGCGCTTGGCCCAGGCGATCGGGGCCATCGGGAGCTTCCGCATCACGGCCGAGTCGAGCTCCTGCCAGGCCTTGTTGGAGGCCGTGGGGTCCTCGATGGTGTAGATCTCGTCGATCTTCTTGTCGACCTCGCCGTCCTTGAAGAAGGCGGTGTTGCCGCTGTTGCCGGTCGGCATGACGTTGCGGCCGTCGAGGATGGGCGGCAGGAAGCTGGAGCCGTTGGGGTAGTCGGGGCACCAGCCGTGCACCGACATCTCGTCGGCCTTGGCCAGGTCGCCGGAGTGGTCGTTGAAGACGGCGCCGTCGACGGGGTTGAGCTCGACCTCGATGCCGACCTTCTTCAGGCTCTCCTGGATGGCCGTCTCGGTGGTGTTGCTGGTGGTGGTCGTGGTCATCGTGACCTTGAGCGGGAGGGCGACACCGGCCTCGGCCAGCAGCGCCTTGGCCTTGTCCACGTCTCCGGCGGGCGGGATCGCGTAGACGTCCTGCTTGGCGCCGCCGGTCATGGTGGGCGGCAGGTAGGCGGTGGCGATCTCGGCCATGTTGGGCCCGCCGAAGGCGGTCTGGATGGCTTCCTTGTCCAGCGCGTAGTGAACGGCCTGGCGCACCTTCGGGTCGTCGAAGGGCTTCTTGGGGGTGTTGAAGCTGATCCAGTCGGTGCAGCCGGTCACCATCGTGACCAGGCGCTCCTTGGCCTGCGGGTTGGGCAGGATCTTCGACAGGCTCTGCTGGCCGACGTGCAGCCAGCCGATCGCGCTCGCGTCGTCGCCGGAGCTCGCGATGAGGCGGTCGGTGATGGTGTCGCCGTCCTGGCCCTGCTTGACGTGGATCCTGTCAGGGAGCGCGAGGCGCACCGGGTCGGACTTGGCGTCCCAGTGCTCGTTGCGGATCAGGACGAGTTCCTTGCCGCGCTCGTACTTCTCGATCTTGTAAGGGCCGGAGGAGAAGGGCCGGTTGTCGTACTCGACCTTGGTGTCCTTGGCCACGGGCACCGGGGAGAACGTCGGCAGCGTCACGGTGTAGGAGAACTCCCCCGCCGGGCGCTTGAGCTTGAAGACGATGGTCTTGTCGTCGGGGGTCTCGATGGAGTCCAGGTGCTTGCCGTCGTAGGGGCCCTTGTACTCAGTGCCGCCGACCAGCAGATTCTTGGCGTAGTCGGGGCCGCCGGTGATGTCGGGCGCCATCGAGCGCTCGACGTTGTGCTTGACGTCGGCGGCCTTGATCGGCGTGCCGTCCTCGTACTTCAGCCCGTCCTTGAGGGTGAACGTCCAGGTCTTGCCGCCGTCGGAGGAGGTGCCGAGGTCGGTGGCCAGGTCGGGCACGATCTCGGAGCTGCCGGCCTTGTAGGTCGTGAGCGTCCGGTAGAGCAGGCGGGAGCCGAACATCATCTCCCGCATGGTCCAGTTGCGCGCCGGGTCCAGGTGGCCGAAGTCGCTGGTCGCCAGGACCGTGAGGGTGCCGCCCTTGCCGTTCTCACCGCCTGTCGCGACCTCGGCCTTGCTCCCGCAGGCGGTGAGGGTCACTAAGGCGGCGGCCAGCAGGCCCGCAGTTCTGCGCATGTGTCACTCCATAAGCGGTTGGGTGACACGTAACATAGTAATGTGAAATATTACTGACAAGAGTGCGTTATCAAGCCGTGTCCCCGGGCTAGAAAGTGAACGCCTGGCGCCGCACGCTGTTGTCGAAGTTCGACACCAGCAGCTCGGGCTCCCCCACGGACCTGATGCCGGGCAGGCGGGTGAGCAGCTCGCGGAACATCGTGCGCAGCTCCTGGCGGGCCAGGTTCGCGCCCAGGCAGAAGTGCGGCCCTGGGCCGCCGAAGCCGACGTGCGGCTTGGTGTCGCGGGTGATGTCGAAGCTGTCGGGGTCGGGGAAGACCGCCTCGTCTCGGTTGGCCGAGCCGTAGAAGAGCACGACCTTGTCGCCCTTCTTCAACTCCAGCCCGTTGAGCTCGTAGTCGTCGGTGACCGTGCGGCGGAACTGCATGATCGGCGAGACGAAGCGCACCATCTCCTCGATGGTGTTGCCGATGTGCGCGTCGAAGTCGCTCATCAGCAGCTCACGCTGGGCCGGGTTGTCGGTGAGCAGCTTGATGCCGTGGGCCATGGTGTTGCGCGCGGTCTCGTTGCCGGCCACCAGCAGCAGCGAGAAGAACGAGCCGAGCTCGCGGTCGGTCAGCTTCTCGCCGTCGGGGTTGGCGGTGACGAGCGCGGTGACCAGGTCGGCGCCGGGATTGCCGGTGCGCTCGTGGCCGAGCCTGATCACCAGCCGCTGCAGGGCCAGCAGCGCCAGCACGTTCTGCCCGGCCATGGTCAGGCTCCGGAAGAAGCTGGGGCGGATGCCGCTGTAGGCGGTGGAGACGTCGACGTGCTTGTGCACGCGTGCGCGCTCGGCATCGGGGATGCCCATCATGTCGCAGATGACGTGGATCGGGAGCTTGGCCGCGACCTGGCCGACGAAGTCTCCCGGCGCCAGGTCGTCGACGATCCTGGCGCAGGCCGCCTCGATGTCGCCCTGGAGGTTCTGCAGCATGCGCGGGCTGAAGGCGCGCGAGACGATCCTGCGCAGCCGGGCGTGGCGGGGGTCGTCCATGTTGACCATCGACTCGCCGAAGACGTACTTCACCCAGCCGGGCGGCTCGGGGTTGGTCACCGCGGGCTCGCTGGAGAAGATCTTGGCGTTGCGGCTGGCCTCCACGACGTCGGCGTGCCGGACCAGGGCGTGGAAACCGCTGCCGGAGCGCAGCAGCGGGACCTTCTTCTCGGGGAAGAACACGGGCTTGTCGAGCTGACGCAGCCACGCGAACGCTTCGTAGCGCTCCTTGAGCGGTTTGCGCCAGAAAGAGAGGTCCGCGAGGTCGATGTCCACCCGTCTATCCTGGCACGTTCCCTGATGGTTAACGCCTGGTTCGGGGTCGGCGGGAATCCTCCGGAGCATGAGCGCATCAGTTGCCGCCCTGCTCGCCGCCGCCGTCCTGACCTCGCCTGTCACCGATGCCCGCGCCTGCTCCGGGCTGCCGCACGACTTCGACGGAGACGGCCGCGCCGACCTCGCGGTCGCCGCGCCGTACGAGGAGGTGTCCGGCCGCTCGCGTGCCGGCGCCGTCACGGTCCTGTACGGCTCGGGCCACGTGGAGAAACTGTCGCAGGACTCCCCCGGCGTCAGCGGCGAGCCCGAGACGGGCGACTCGTTCGGCTCGGCGCTGGCGGTGGGCGACTTCGACGCCGACGGCTGCTCCGACCTGGCCGTGGGCGTCTCCGAGGAGTTCCTCGGCACCCGGATCGCCGGCTCCGACGGCAACGGCGCCGTCCAGCTGTTCAACGGCTCGTCCCGCGGGCTGCGCGCGGGCCGGCTCCTGACCGCGGGCAGGGCAGGCAGCGACCGGTACGGCGCCGCGCTGGCCGCGGGCGACTTCGACGGCGACCGCGCCGACGAGCTGGCCATCGGCGCGCCCACGCACGGCCGCGGCGGCGCGGTCTTCCTGTACGGCACGCGCGGCGCCAAGAAGCTCACCCAGGAAACCGGCTGGATCGGCCAGGCCGGACGGGTCACCGACCAGTGGGGCGCCGCCCTGACCGGCGGCGACTTCGACGGCGACGGCCGCGCCGAGCTCGTCGTCGGCGCGCCCGCCGACAGCGTGGTGCTCGACGGCCAGGGCTCGGTCACCGTGATCGACGTGCGCGCCCGCCGCGCCTCGCTCCTCACCCAGGACAGCCCCGGCCTCAAGGGCGAGGCGGAGAAGTGGGACTCCTTCGGCGCGGCGCTCACCAGCGGCGACTTCAACGCCGACGGCCGCGCCGACCTGGCCGTCGGCTCGCCCGGCGAGGGCCTGACCGCCAACCAGCGGGCCCTCGACTACGGCGACGGCATGGTCCACGTCCTCTACGGCACGCGGCGCGGCCTGTCGTCGCGGCGCGCCGAGGCGTGGTCGCAGAACGCCCTCGACGGCAAGCCGCGCTACTTCGACCGGTTCGGCAGCTCCCTGGCCGCCGCGGACTTCAACGGCGACGGCGACGACGAACTGGCCGTCGGCGTGCCGGGCGAGAGCGCGGTGCAGGTGCTGGCCGGGACCCGCTCGGGCGGGCTCACCCGGCGCGGCAACCTGCTCATCAAGGGGTCGGGGCGCGATTTCGGCGCCTCGCTGTCGGCGCTGCGCGGAGGCTCGCGCTACCGGACGCTGGCCGTGGCCTCACCCGTGTACGCGCTGGTCGTGGCCGCCCCCGGCCGGGGGGTCGTGACCATCGTGCCGGGGACCCGCAGGCCCGGCGCCTTCCCCGGCCTGCGGCCCGGCCAGGCCAGGACGTTGTCCAGCGGGGGCGGGCTGTACGGGTTCGCGTTCTCGTGAGCAGGTGATCAGCGCCGCCAGCACGGCGACGGCGCAGGCGGCGTTCAGGGCGACGGGCAGGCCCGCCGTCGCGGCCAGGGCCGGCCCGGCGATCGCGCCGAGCACCGCGGCCGCGGCGTCGGCGGTGAGGAACGCCGAGCCGGTCCTGCCGAGCAGGCCGGGCGCCGTGGTGCGCTGCAGCCAGGTGTACAGCGCCACGGGCACGAGGGCTCCCGGCACGCCCACCAGGAAGGCGGCGACGATCGCGGGGCCGTTGACCATGGCGAGGAAGGCCAGCGCGACCAGGGCCTGGGCGGTGGCGATCAGGGGGCGGGCGGGGAAACGCTCGACGAGTCTCGCGCTGATCGGGGCGCCGACGAGGAAGCCCAGGCCGAGGGCCGACAGCAGGTAGCCGAGCTCCGTGGTGCCGCCCAGGCGGGCCAGGGCGAAGGGCACGAGCAGGGCGGTGAGCGCGGCGTTGGCGACCAGGTAGAGCGTGTGGGACGCCAGCAGCACCCTGGCGGGGCGCGGCAGGTGGAAACGGGGCGGCCTGCGCGGCCGGGTCTGGTCGAGGGGCCGGGCCGAGGGGGTTGTGGTCCTGGCGATGGCCGCGGCCGACAGCAGGCTCGCCGCGACCGAGACCGCCACGACCGCCTCCAGGTTCCCCCGGGCGGCGAGGAGGCCGCCGACGGGCGCGGAGACCAGCCCGACGATCCCCGCCGTGAAGGCGCTCAGCGCGTTCGCCCGCGGGAGCATCGGCCCCTCCCCCACCACCGCGGGCAGGTGCGCCTGGGCGGCGGGGCGGAAGGCGGTGGCGGCCGCGCCCTGGACGAGCACGGCGGCGTACACGATCCACAGCCGCTGGGCGCCGGAGGCCAGCGGCAGCGAGGCGATGGCCGCCGCGTGGAGCAGGTCGGCGCCGATCATCAGCCGCCTGCGGTCCCACCGGTCGGCCAGTGACCCGGCGAGCGGGCCCAGCAGCAGGATCGGCAGGTTCTCCACCGCCAGGGTCAGTCCGGTGGCGGTGACGGAGCCGGTGAGGGCGTGCACGTGGGCGGGGACGGCGATGACCAGCAGTCCCGCGCCGAAGGTGGTCGCGGTGCGGGCCAGCCACAGCAGGCGGAAGTCCGGGATGCGGAGAACCTGGATCATATTCTCAGAAGATAGCCATCCTCATTATTATTCTGTCAAGATAGCTCTATGGATCAGGTCACGCTCGGTCGCGAGCTGCGCCGCCGTCGCGCCGCCCAGGGCCGCACGGTCGCCTCGGTGGCGACGGACGCCGGGCTGTCGGTGCCGTACGTGGCGAATCTGGAGAACGGCCGGGGCAACCCGACGGTGTCGGCCCTGGCCAGGCTGGCCGAGTCGCTCGGGGCCCGGCTGAGCGTCACCTTCGACGACGACGAGGGCGGCGACGAGCCCAGGGAGCCCTCGCCGCGGTTCTTCCGCAGCGCCCGCTTCGAGCGCGAGGTGGAAAGGCTCGGCGAGCAGCGCCGTGCCGTCCTGGTGGAGGCTATGGCCGGAGCGGCCCGCGCGATCCCCCGCGAGCTCGACGACGCCGACTGGCAGCGGCTGCTCGACGCGGTGGTGCTGATCCTCGCTCACCCGGCCGAGCGGTAGCCTCGGCGTCATGGAGCAGCGCACATTGGGCAAGACCGGCCGCCGGGTCGGTGTCGTGGGACTGGGAGCCTGGCAGCTCGGGGCCGACTGGGGCGAGGTGAGCGAGGCCGAGGCCCGCGCCACGCTGGAGGCCGCCGTCGAGGCCGGAGTCAGCTTCATCGACACCGCCGACGTGTACGGCGACGGCAGGAGCGAGCAGATCGTCGGCAGGTTCCTGCGCGAACACCCCGATCTGACGGTGGCCACCAAGATGGGCCGCCGCGTCGCCCAGGTGCCCGCGAACTACGTCATGGACAACTTCCGCGCCTGGAACGACCGCTCGCGCGCCAACCTCGGCGTCGACACGCTCGACCTGGTGCAGCTGCACTGCCCGCCCACGCCGGTCTACTCCAGCGACGCGGTGTTCGACGCGCTCGACACCCTGGTCGCCGAGAAGCGGATCGCGGCCTACGGGGTGAGCGTGGAGACGGCCGAGGAGGCGCTGACCGCGATCGCCCGCCCCGGCGTGGCCAGCGTGCAGATCATCCTCAACGCCTTCCGGCTCAAGCCCCTGGAGCGGGTGCTCCCGGCCGCCGTGGCCGCGGGCACGGGCGTCATCGCCCGGGTCCCGCTGGCCAGCGGGCTGCTGTCGGGACGCTACGACGAGTCGACCACGTTCGGCCCCGACGACCACCGCACCTACAACCGTCACGGCGAGTCGTTCGACGTCGGCGAGACCTTCTCGGGCGTCGACTTCGCGACCGGGCTGGAGGCGGTGCGGCGGCTGGCGCCGCTGGTGCCGGCGGGCGCGACGATGGCGCAGTTCGCGCTGCGCTGGATCCTCGACCAGCGCGGCGTGTCGGTCGTCATCCCGGGGGCGCGCAACCCCGAGCAGGCCAGGGCCAACGCGGCGGCGACCGGGCTCGACCCGCTGCCGGAGGAGACCCTGCGCGCGGTGTCCGATGTCTACGACGAGCTGATCAGGCCGCAGGTGCACGACCGCTGGTGAGCTACCTCAGGAAGGCCGAGACCGCGGCCACGAACGCCCCGGCGTCGTCGACCCACGGATAGTGCCCGGCGCCGGGCTGGAGCGCCTGCTCGGCGTCGGGGAAGAGGGCGGCGAAGCGCGCGACCACGACGGGCAGCGAGTTCATGTCGTGCTCGGCGGCGAGCACGAACACCGGGGCGGTGAACGCCCCGAGCGCGGCCCGCGTGGCCTCGGGGTCGTAGGCGCCCTCGCTGCCGAAGATCGCGGCGGCCTCGTCGTTGCGCTGTCCCTGCTGGGCGGCGAGGTGGGCGCGGGCCCGGTCGTCCCAGCGGCCGTAGAAGAAGGGGTCGATGGCGGTGAAGTCACCGCCCTCGCCCGCCACGATGGCGCGCAGCGCGGCGTGGGCGCCGGGGAACCAGGGTTCGCCCTCGCGCAGCCTGGCCAGCTCCAGCCGGTCGTCGCCGGTGGCGAACAGCCCGGCGGCCATGGTGCTGGGCGTGATGAAGGCGACCCGCCGCACCCGCTCGGGGTGCCTGCCCAGGTAGAGGGCGGCCAGGTTGGCTCCCGCGCAGTGCGCGAGCAGGTCGAACCGGTCGAGTCCCAAGTGTTCGCGCAGCGCCTCGACGTCGCCGGTCATGCGGTCGCAGCGGTAGGTGGCCGGATCGTCCGGCGTGCCCGACTCCCCCGTGCCGCGCGGGTCGAGCAGGATGAGGCGCCGGTGCGCCCGCAGTCCGCCCAGGTCGCCGAGGTAGGCCGAGCCCTGCATGCCGCCGGGCAGGCAGATCAGGGGTTCGCCCTCGCCGATGGCGTGGTAGGCGAGCACGGTGCCGTCGGGCGCGGTGAAGGTAGGCATGGCGGAGATGGTGACAGCCGGGTCCTGATCAGGGCAAACCGTTATCGGGACGCGGCGGCCGGGATGGTGACGCGGTGCGCCGTCCGGGCGGGCGCGCCCCGGCGTGAGATGTGGTCCAGTGTGCGGAACCGCGCCGACAGCTCGGTGGGTCCGACCCGACAGGTGAGGTAGCCGCGGCGCTGGTCGATGAAGGCGATGTGCGGGTTCTCGGCGAGCGACTCGGAGATCCAGGCCCGGTCGCGGTAGCCGTCGCCGTCGCTGGCGATGGAGGAGGCGACCAGCTCGCGGGCGACGGCCGGGGAGTCGGGGTCGTCGAAGTCGAGCTTCAGCTCGGCGTCGTGGTGCATGTGGGCGTCGCCGGTGAGCACCACGGGGTTGGCGGTGCCGCGCAGCAGGCCGAGCAGGCGGGTGCGTTCGGCGGCGTAGCCGTCCCAGGAGTCGAGGTTGACCTCGCGTCCCGGGCCGCGCCGGTAGTCGCGCTGCATCATGAGGATCTGCTGGCCGAGCAGGTTCCACTGGGTGGTGGAGGAGGCCAGGCCCTGGGTCAGCCACGACCACTGGTCGTCGCCGAGCAGGGTGCGGGTGTCGGCCAGGCGCTCGTCGCATCCGGCGCGCACGCCGTCGAGGCAGGCCTGGTCGTCGCGGAACTGCCGGGTGTCGAGCAGGTGGAAGCGGGCCAGCCCGCCCCAGGAGACGCGCCGGTTGACGCGCAGCACCGCCCCCTGCAGCGACGCGCGCCGCAGCGGCATGTTCTCGTAGTAGGCGCGGAAGGCGTTGGCGCGGCGGCGGGCGAAGGCGGGCGCTCCGGTGCTGGAGACGGGCCCGGCCCAGTTGTTCTCCAGCTCGTGGTCGTCGAAGGAGACCAGCCACGGCGCGGTGGCGTGGGCGAGCTGCAGGTCGGGATCGCTCTTGTACTGGGCGTGCCGCAGCCGGTAGTCGGCCAGGGTGGCGCACTTGCCGGGTGTGTGGGTGCGGACCCGCCCGGCCAGGGCGGTGTAGCCGGAGGGCCCGTACTCGTACATGTAGTCGCCCAGGTGCACGACGAGGTCGGGTTCCTCCTCGGCCAGGCGCCGGTAGGCGGTGTAGTAGCCGTGCTCGTAGTGGGCGCAGGCGGCGACGGCGAAGTGCAGGGGCGACAGGCCCGTGGGGGTGGTTCTCGTCCGGCCGGCGGGTGACATGTGGCCCTGGGCGCGGAAGCGGTAGAAGTACTCCCGCCCCGGCTCCAGCCCGGTCAGCTCGACGTGGACGCTGTGCGCGTCGAGCCAGCGGGCCGGGGCCGTGCCCGACCTGACCACGCGGGAGAAGCGTTCGTCGGTGGCGACCTGCCAGGAGACGTCGAGGTCGCGCGAGGGCATGCCGCCGCGGCCGTTGACGCCGAGCGGGTCGAGCGCCAGGCGGGTCCACAGGACGAAGCCGTCGGCCGACGGGTCTCCTGAGGCGACGCCCAGGGTGAAGGGGTCGCGGGCCAGGGCGCGCGGGTTCGCGGTGGTGGGAGCGACGATGAAGGGCAGCGAGGCGGCGGCCAGGAAGGATCTGCGGTCCACGGTCCAGGTATGTCCACCCTGGTTGACGCGGTCGTGACAGCCGCGTCAACCCGTCGTGAACAGGCTCAGTCCATCAGGCCGTCGATCAGATTCGTGACGGTTTCGACGGCTCCGTCCTCTTCCAGTGCGGCGAACCGGTCGCGTGCCTGCTCGGCCGCCGCCAGGGCCTCTCCGGTCCGCGAGAGCCCGGCGAGGATCCTGGCCTGGTCGTAGAGGGCGACGGCCAGCTCGAAGGGCTCGTCGATCCGCTCCAGGGCGGCGACGGCCCGCTGGGAGGTCTCCAGGGCGGGCGAGCCCGACCAGAACAGCGACAGCGCTGCCCTGCGCAGGGCGATCGCGGAGGCCGCCGGGTCGTCGGGCAGGTAGCGGTCGGAGGCCAGCGCGAAGGATCGTGCCGCCTCGTCGTCGCGGTCGAGTTCCTCCAGCAGGCGCCCGGCCATGTCGGCGGCCCTGGCCGACTGCCACGGGTTGTCGTACTCCTCGACCAGCGCCTGGAAGTCGGCGAGCGCGCCCGCCTGGTCGCCGAGCATCCGCAGCGCGTGGGCGCGCACCCAGCGGGCCTGGCAGCGGGGTTCTGCGGCGGCCGGCTCCAGCAGGGCCAGGGCTTCCTCCGCGGTGACCGCGGCCTCGCTCGGCCGGTCGGCGGCCAGGTAGGCCGCGGCCAGGTCGGCGCGCAGGTGCGTGGCGGCCTGCCGCTCGCCCAGGGCGGTGAAGGCGGCCACCGCCTCGACGAGGTCGTCGACGGCCTCGGCAGCCCTGCCCACCTCGACCAGCACCTCGCCGCGCCCGGCGTGGGCCATGGCGCGCAGTTCGGGCTCGATCCGCTGGCTCAGGACCTCGGCGTAGGCGCCCAGCAGGTCGTCGAGCGGGCCGCCGTGGTGGCGGATGAGCTGGGCATGCATCAGCGAGGCCCTGGCAAGCTGCCCCGTCTGACCCTCGGCCCGCAGCGCCGCCCTGGCCGGGCCGATGAGCTCCAGGGCACGCTCCGGTTCGACCATCCGCGCCAGCAGGGCCAGCGATTCTCCGTCGTCGTGGCCCTCCAGCAGCGCGACCGCCTCGTCGAGGCGTCCCGCGCGGGCGTAGGCCTGCGCGAGCCGTCCCCGGGAGGCCGCGCGCTGGCGCGGGGTGCCGTGCTCGACGAGGTAGGCGTGCGACGACTCGACGAGCGGCAGGCCCTCCTCGCTCAGCAGCCCGAGCCGGCCGAGCGACGACTGGGCGAGCGCGGGGTCGGCGTGCAGCTCGGCGGCCTTGCGCCAGTGCCGCTCCGCCGTCTCCAGGTCGCCCTGGACGGCTGCCGCCAGCCCGAGCCCGTCGAGGCGGTCGGCGTTGAGCTCGCCGCCCACCTGGTCGTAGCGCTCCCAGGCGGCGAAGGCGGCGGGCAGGTCGCCCAGCCGCCAGGCCCGCGTCGCCAGCTCCAGCAGCTCCTCGGGCGAGTGGCCCGCCGGTGCGACCACGGGCGGGGGCGGCGTGACCCGGCGGGCGTGCGGCACCAGCGGCACGTAGTCGGCCAGCGGTTCGCGCGCCAGCCTCTCGCGCAGCCCGTCGCCGACCCCGGTGGTGCCGTTGCGCGCGTCGAAGCGGTCCGCCAGCGCGAAGGCCCGCCGCTCCAGCCGGTCGCGCAGCTCGGAGACGGTCGTGCCGCCGACGGCGGCGAGCCCCTGGCCCAGTGACTCCAGGCGGCCGAGCAGCAGGGCCGCGCACGCCGAGAAGGACAGCTCGGAGTACGGCGAGGGCGGACGCTCCAGCAGCGGCAGCTCGCGCTGGAGGATCTCCAGCCCCCGGCTCTCGTTGCCGGACAGGGCGCAGAACTCCAGATGCCGCCCGATCTCCAGCAGGTGGTGCACGTGGCCGGCGATGATCCGGTAGGCGCGCAGGTGGGCCGCGGCCGCCTCGGCGTGGCGTCCGGTGCGCAGGTACGGCAGCAGCAGCTCGGTGAGGATGTCCTGCGGCTGCTCGGTGCAGGTCAGCGCGCCCGACAGCACCGGCCCCGCCAGCGCCACCGCCTCCTCGTCGCGCCCGGTCCAGGCCAGGTGGGCGACCTGGCCGGTCGGGTCGCACCCGGCGCAGTCGCTGAGCTCGTCGCGCGGGGTGGTGACCCAGCGCCGGTAGCACTCCTCGGCCGCCTCCCGGTCGCCCAGGTGCCTGGCCAGGTAGGCGCGCTGGGCGTGCACGGCGTGCAGGCCGTGACCGGCCTCGCTGTAGCGGCGCTCCATGTCGTCGAGCACGTCGAGCGAGCGCTTCAGCGGGATCTCGGGGAAGCTGCGGGTGTCGCCGGCGATCCACTTGAAGTGCCACAGCAGGGTGTCGTAGAGGCCTTCTGCGTAGAGGCCGGGGTCGGCGTCGCGGGCGGCCACGTTGCGGGAGAAGACCGCGAACGACTTGCCCGGCTCGCCGCCGTGCTGGTAGGCGCCGGTCAGCTGGAGGCGGGTGAAGAAGAGCAGCTCGGGGTCGCCCTCCGCCTCGGCCTCCTTGACGGCGCGCTCCAGCAGGATGGCCTTGGCCTCGCCGTACGGCAGCTCGCGTGCCTGCTCGAGGAGATCGTGCGCGGACATGTCACTTCACCGCCCAGTCGAGGAGGCCGAGGAACGAACGGTTCAGCGCCGCGGTGTCGGCGGCGCGCAGGGGGTGGTGGCCGTGCAGCAGCGCCATGCCGTACAGGGCCTCGACCGCGGTGGCGGCCAGGGCGGGGTCCACGGCGCAGATGCGGCGCACCAGCGGGTTGCGGTGGTTGAGCACCAGGCGGGGCCGCTCGGCGGTGCGCTCCAGGGCGCCCAGCACGTCGGCCCACAGGTCGTCGGCCTCCTCGCGGGCCTCGCGCAGGCGCGCCTGGTGCTCGGCGGCGCGGCTGGTGAGGTAGAGCGCGGGCAGCGAGGCCGGGTCGAACTCCCGCAGGACCGGCTCGCAGCCCAGCGGCTCCAGGGCCTTGGCGGCGGCCTGCAGGAAGGGGCGGGCGGCCAGTTCGGCGGCGGGATCCACCGGGCCCAGGTGGGTGGCCAGTTCGGCGGGGTCGAGCCTGGCGATGCGCGCGTCGAGGCGTTCGAGCCGCTCGATGATGTCGCTGTCGTAGACGTAGCCGCCGTTGACCAGGCCCACACCCTGCGCCTGCGACACGGCCGCGAGCTGGCGGAACTCGTCGACGCTCGCGGTGAAGCGGCCGCGCGGGTGGCGGGTGCGGAACTG
Source organism: Nonomuraea sp. NPDC050663 (assembly GCF_044456985.1). Classification (NCBI taxonomy): domain Bacteria; kingdom Bacillati; phylum Actinomycetota; class Actinomycetes; order Streptosporangiales; family Streptosporangiaceae; genus Nonomuraea; species Nonomuraea sp. NPDC050663. The sequence continues at coordinate 295,807 of NZ_JBITGL010000009.1, read as the reverse complement.
GGCGAGCGTCATCGGCCCGTCGCTGGTCTCGAACTCCAGCCACCGGTCCACCAGGCCGAGCAGGTCGTCGTCGTGGACGGCCAGCGCCTTGACGCTCAGGGCGTGCAGGCGCAGGAACGCGCGCAGCGCCTCGGGATCGGTCTCGGCCAGCCGGACGAGCCAGGCGCGCAGCTGGCCGCCGAGCTCCTCGCGCACGTGCTCCAGCAGGTCGTCCTCGTAGAGGGCCTCGCGGCTGGCGGTCGGGCGCAGCTCGCCCGCGTCGACGACGCAGCGGGCGAAGAACGCCCACTCGGGCAGCAGTCCCTCGGCGCGCTCGGTGAGCAGCATGCGCTTGAGGTAGACGCGGTGGGTGGTGCGGGTGCCCGGCCCGGCGGTGCTGGGCAGGATGAACGCCACACCGCTCAGCCCGGCGCCGGGCACGTCCAGGTCGAGCACGTCGAAGGGGGTGAAGCCGAACGTGCGCCTGCCGTACTCCAGGAGCCGTTCGCGCCGCTCGACCGGGCTGCGGCCGTCGGCGGCCCAGGGCAGGTCGGGCTCGGTGGTGCGGCGGCCGTTGACGGTGACCTCGATCGGCAGCAGCTGGCCGTAGAGCGTGGCCAGCTCGACGACCGTGCGCTCGGCGACCCACTCGGCGGCGTCCGGCCTGGTCCTGAGCGTGACCGTGGTGCCGGGTTCCGCCCGGTGCCGTACGGCCGGCGCGACGGTGTAAGTGCCGTCGTCGCGGCCGGTCCAGCCGACGGTCTCCCCGGAGTGGACCGAGCGGGTCTCCACGTGGATCTCGTCGGCGACGAGGAAGCCCGACAGCAGGCCGATGCCGAACTGCCCGAGGAACTCGTGGCGGGCGAAGCCCAGCTCGTCTCGCTTGGAGGAGCGGCCGATGGTGGCCAGCAGGGTGTGCACCTCGGCCTCGGTCAGGCCGATGCCGGTGTCGTGGACCCGGATGCCCTCGCCGTCGACCTCGATGGCCACCCGCGCCGGCGCGCTCGCGTCGTGCGCGCGCCGGGCGGTGATCGCGTCGGCCCCGTTCTGCAGGAGTTCGCGCAGGTAGACGCGAGGGCTGGAGTACAGGTGGCGGCTCAGGAGGTCGACCACTCCGCGCAGGTCGACTTGGAAGGCGTTCTCCACCCGCAGCACCATAGTTCACATAAGAGACAAATGCCCACACAATTGATCAGCACCCGTGAACAGCACACCCGTGAGCCCGGCCCGGTTGGCGCCCTCCACGTTGTCGGCGCGGTCGTCGATGAAGACGATGTCCTTGGTGCCCAGCTCCGCCGCCACGTGCTCGAAGATCTCCAGATCGGGTTTGACCATGCCGAGGCGGCCGCTGTAGAAGCGGCGCTCGATCGCGGCGATCCACGGCAGCCGGTCCCAGCCGTCGGCGGTCGAGGCGGGCGCGTTCGACAGCAGGCCCACGCTGGTGCCGCGGTCCTGCAGCTCGCGCAGGATGGCCAGGGTGCCCTCGTTGGGGGTCGACCAGGCGGCGATGTCGAGCTCCACCAGACGCTCCACCTCGTCGTCGTCGACGTCGCGGTCGAGGGTGTGGCTCCAGTACTCCCACGAGTCGAGGTCGCCGCGGTCGTAGTCGAGGCGGCGCCGCCAGTAGGCCTCGTGGAAACGATCGGGTTCGAGGCCGGTGTGCCCGATCAGGGGCCACAGGTCGGCGTCGGCGGAGATGACGTTGCCGTAGTCGAAGACGATCCAGGTCATGCCACGTATGGTCGCAGAAACTCGGTGAGCACTCCGCAGCCCAGGTACTTCTCGACCGTGTGGAAGTCGAGCCAGTCGAGGTTGACCAGCTGCTCGGTGTCCACGCCGGTGAAGCAGCCGGCCAGCTGGGGCGGGATGGCGGCGATGTCGTGGCGGTCGGCGATGTTCACCCAGCGCTTCACGCCCTTGGGGCGGCTGCCCCTGCCGTTGACGGGGGCGGGCAGCAGGCGCTCGAAGACCACGTTGCGCATGCCGAGGGGACTGCCCAGGGTGATGAGAAGATCGACTTCGAGGTCGGGGTTGGCCCACAGGGTCTCGTAGGCGACGACGCTGCCGAGGGAGTGGGCGATCACGACCTTGGGCCGGTTCTTCCGGATGACGTGGGCGACGGTCTCCTGGCACTTCGTGCGCTTGTCCGGATCGGTGAGATAGGTCGCCACCTCCGGGACGAACCGCATCGCGAACGTCACCGCGCGGGGCTTCTGCAGCACCCACCCGGTGATCCCCGCCAGGATCGCGGTCAGGTGCTCGCCCCAACCGGCCTGCCTGGCCCAGCCGGCGAAGAACTGCCGGGTGCCGGCGTCCATCTTCTCCGGGGCCGGCTCGTCCTGGTCGTCGGGGCCGGTGTGCAGCAGGTGGGCGTAGTAGGCGACCTCGGAGACGTAGGTGCCGCGCGCGCTCTTGAGGCAGGGGTGCAGGTAGCGGTCCCACTTGAGCCGCATCGCCTCCGCCGCGCCTTCCGCGGAATGACCCGCGGCCCGGTAGTACTTGTACTTACCGATCCCGTGCACACCGACGATGGCCCCCACAGCCACTCCCCTCACTGACGTGTGCCTGGATCCTGACACTCGCCGATTGCAGCCCGCTTAACACGAAATTTCGTTGCACGGCGGGTATGTCATCCAAGTACGGTGGCATCCGCTCTGAGAACCCCGGGAGGGAGGAACCCCCATGCCAGGCCCGCTGATCGTCAACGACTCGGTCGTCATCCCCGACACCGAGCTCGTCTGGCGTTTCTCCCGCTCGTCAGGACCCGGCGGCCAGGGGGTCAACACCACCGACAGCCGGGTGGAGCTCTCCTTCGACGTCGCGGCCACCACGGCGCTGAGCGACGCGCTGAAGGAGCGCGCCCTGTCCCGGCTCGGCTCGCCGGTGATCACGATCGCCGCCTCGGAGTTCCGCTCCCAGCTGCGCAACCGCGCCGCCGCCCAGGAACGCCTGGCGCAGCGGCTGCGCGAGGCCATCGCCCCGCCGCCCAAGCGCCGCCGGCCCACCAAGCCCAGCAAGGGTTCGGTCGAGCGGCGGCTGGCGGCCAAGAAGCAGCGCTCGGCGCTCAAGCGGCTGCGCCGCGAGGACTGAGGCCGTTCCTGATCGCCTCAGGCGGGTAGTCGGACAGTCCTGTCCCCCGGGCGATACCGGCGGACGCCCGACTCCTGGCTGGAGAGGTCATGACAACACCTCGGGCACGGATCGAAAGAACGCCGCTGCAGATGGCCGCCCTCGTGGTGGGCGCGGTCTTCCTGCTCGTCGGCGTGCTGGGCTTCATCCCTGGCATCACCACGAACTACGACGACCTGCACGCCGCCGGGCACCAGTCCGACGCGATGCTGCTCGGCATCTTCCAGGTGTCCATCCTGCACAACATCGTCCACCTGCTGTTCGGCGTCGCCGGGATCTTCCTGGCCCGCACCTGGTCGGGCGCGCGGGGTTTCCTGCTCGGCGGCGGGGCGATCTACGTCGTCCTGTGGCTGTACGGCATGCTCGTCTCGCAGAACAGCGACGCCAACTTCGTCCCGGTCAACACCGCCGACGACTGGCTCCACCTGGTGCTGGGCGCCGGGATGATCGGCCTGGCACTGGCGCTGAGCAGGCGCAGGTCCACCGTACGGTAAGCCGGAAAGCCCAAACCCCACCTTTTTGGGTCTTTTCCCTCTGACCAAAGCGTCGGACTCTCGGTTCAGGCACGCGGCAACGCCGTTGGCACCCCCTATGCCGCGTGCCGAGGAGGGTCACGTGAGACGCCGACTGATCGTCGTGCTGGCCGCGCTGCTGGGACTGACGTGCCTGAGCGGGATCCCGCCGTCGGGCGCGACAGCCGAACCGCCGGCCAACAAGCAGTACCGCGTGGAGGGCCCGGCCAACCCGCAGGCCCGAACCGCGGTGGCCCGCACTGGGGCCTCGATCGACGAGGTGGACGCCGCCTCGGTCGTGGTGACCGCGACGGCCGAGGAGTTAGCGGCCATCAAACGCCTGGGCTACAAGGTCACCGAGCTGCCCCGATTAGCGCAGACGCTGGACTTCCCGCCCGCCGACTCGGCCTACCACAACTACGCGGAGATGACCGCGAACATCAACGCGCTGGTGGCGGCCAAGCCGTCCATCGTCAGCAAGACCTCGTACGGCACCAGCTACCAGGGCCGCGATCTGATCCTCATCAAGATCAGCGACAACGTCGGCACCGACGAGAACGAGCCCGAGGTGCTGTTCACCGCCCACCAGCACGCCCGTGAGCACCTGACCGTGGAGATGGCGCTCTACCTGATGCACCTGCTGGCCGACAACTACGGCACCGACAGCCGCATCACCAACCTGGTCAACAGCCGCGAGATCTGGATCATGCCGGACCTCAACCCCGACGGCGGCGAGTACGACATCGCCTCGGGCTCCTACCGGTCCTGGCGCAAGAACCGCCAGCCCAACGCGGGCTCCACCGCGATCGGCACCGACATGAACCGCAACTGGGCCTACAACTGGGGCTGCTGCGGCGGCTCCTCCGGCTCCACCTCCAGCGAGACCTATCGCGGGCCGTCGGCCGAGTCGGCGCCCGAGGTCGCGGCGGCGGCCAACTGGGTGCGCAGCCGGGTGATCGGCGGCACCCAGCAGCTCAAGTCGCACATCGACTGGCACACCTACGGCGAGCTGATCCTGTGGCCGTACGGGTTCACCTACAACGACACCGCGCCGGGGCTGACCCAGGACGACCGCGACGCCCACGCCACGCTGGGCCAGAACATGGCCTCGACCAACAACTACACCCCGCAGCAGGCCAGCGACCTGTACATCACCGACGGCACCATCGACGACTGGATGTGGGGCGCCTACAAGATCTTCTCCTACACCTTCGAGATGTACCCGACCGGCGCGGGCGGCGGCGGCTTCTACCCGCCCGACGAGGTGATCGGCCCGCAGACCACCCGCAACAGGGAGGCGGTGCTGCGCTTCCTGGAGTACTCCGACTGCGTCTACCGCATCATCGGCAAGGAGGCGCAGTACTGCGGCGGCACCCCGGGCACCACGGTCTACCAGGACACCTTCGAGACGGCCACCGGCTGGACCGTCCAGTCCGGCACCGCCACCACGGGCCTGTGGGAGCGCGGCGACCCCGCGCAGACCAGCTCCAGCGGCGTCAAGCAGCTCGGCACCACCGTGTCCGGCGTCAACGACCTGGTCACGGGCAGGCTGGCGGGAGCCGCGGCGGGTGACCACGACATCGACGGCGGCGTCACGGCCATCCAGTCACCGGGCATCACGCTGCCGGCGACCGGCACGCTGACGTTGTCGCTGTCGTGGTACCTGGCGCACGGCTCCAACTCCTCCAGCGCCGACTACTTCCGTGTCCTGGTCAACGGCACCAACGTCTTCCAGCAGCTCGGCGCGGCCACCAACCGCAACGGCGCGTGGAGCGTGGCCAGCGTGAACCTGTCGGCGTACGCGGGGCAGACCGTCACCATCCGCATCGAGGCCGCCGACGCCTCGACCGCCTCGCTCGTGGAGGCGGGCGTCGACGATGTGAAGATCGTCCAGAGCTAGCGTCTGAAGATCAGCACCAGCACCCGCAGGACCAGGATGGAGCTGATCACCAGCAGGAAGTAGCCGATCAGCTCGTACAACCGCATGGTGTGCTGGATGACGAACGGCCCGCCGTCGGTGCTCAGGAGGATCACCCCCATGAGCCCGGCGGTGGCGCCGAGCACGGTCAGCAGCACCTGGTGCAGCAGGTGGGTGACGAAGCGGCGGTCGCGCTCGTCGCCGAGCAGGCGCATGTTCATCGACAGCCGCCCGTGCTCGGCGGCACTGGCGATGCGCTCCAGGCGCCGCGGCAGGCGCCTGATCATCGGCAGCAGCGCGGCCACCTCGCCGGTCAGCGTCTCCTTGATCGCCTGCGGCTCCATGGCCGCGGACAGGTAGCCTCCGGCGAACGCGCGCGCCTCCTCGACCAGGTTGAAGCCGGGAGCCAGGTGCACCAGCGTGCCCTCCAGCGTCGCCAGGGCGCGGAAGACCGCGGCGACCTCGGGCGGGATCGACAGCCCGTACGCCGTGACGATCCTGAACAGGTCGGTGAACATCGAGGCGGAGTTGAGCCCGGCGCCCAGGTGCCTGGCCATGAACTGGCCCAGCGCCCGCTCCAGGGCGGCCTCGTCGATCTCCTCGGGCCGCGGCACGATCTCCAGCAGCGCGTCGGTCACCGCCAGCGGGTCCTGCTTGTTCATCGCCAGCAGGAAACGCTGCAGCGCGGCCCTGACCGACGCGTCGAGCCTGCCCACCGAGCCGAAGTCCAGCAGGCCGAGGGTGCCGTCGTCGAGCAGCATGATGTTGCCGGGATGCGGGTCGGCGTGGAAGACGCCGTCCATGAGGATCTGGCGCAGGAGGCAGTCGAGCAGGTCGCGGGCCAGGGCGGGCCGTACCGGCGCCTGGGCCAGCGAGGTGCCGCGCAGGCGCTGCATGACCAGCACGCGCTCGGTGCAGTGGCGGCCGAACGGCGAGGGGTAGGTGACCGGCCCCGCCGGGGCGGCGGCGACCGCCGCCATGTTGGCCGCCTCGATGCGGAAGTCGAGCTCCTCGCGGATGGCCACCGCGAACCCCTCGGCCAGGTCGCGCAGCCCCAGCGAGCGCCCCCACCTGGTGCGGGTCTCCAGGGTGGCGGCCAGGCGCCTGACGATGTCGAGGTCCTTGGCCACGACCGCGCGGATGCCCGGCCGCTGCACCTTGACCACGACCTCCTCGCCCGTCGGCAGCGTGGCGGTGTAGACCTGGGCGATGGAGGCCGCGGCCAGCGGCACCTTGTCGAAGCTCGCGAACACCTCCTCGACGGGCGCTCCGAGCTCCTCCAGCAGCACCTTCTCGATCTGCTCCCAGGGCGCGGGGGTGACCTTGTCCTGCAGCTTGCCCAGTTCCTCGACGAACTCGGCGGGCAGCAGGTCGCGGCGGGTCGACAGGACCTGGCCGAGCTTGACGAAGGTGACCCCGGCGTCGTCGAGGGCCTGCCTGAGCGATCCGGCGAGCCGTACCCAGCCGGTCCTGTCGTCGACCCGGTCGCCGCGGCCGCGCAGGTACGGGCCCAGGCCGTTCCTGACGGCGATCCTGGTGATCTGGGAGTAGCGCCTGCCGCGCGAGATCCTGCCGCGCAGCGACCGCACGAACTCCACGGGCCCAGGCACCGAACCCGGCGGCACCAGCACCTCCGCGACGACGAGGACGACCATCGGGATCAGCGCCAGGCACATGACGAGCAGCAGGAAGATCCAGACGGCTCCGATGCCCGGCTCGGGGTACTGGCCGGTGGCCGGGTCGTGCGCCGGCATCGCGCCCAGCGATCCCATGATCGGCTCGATCGCCATGCCCGATAGCGCGAAGGCGACCAGCGTGGCGATGACGATCCTGGTCAGGCCGAACTTGACGCCGAGCAGCCGCTGCGTCGCCGTGGCGACCACGGCGACGATCACCACCCACGTCACGAGGAAGGCCAGGAAGCCGAGGGGAGAATCGATCATCACAGGCCTACCCTAGGCTGTTGTGCATGCGGCCCAGCGTCCGTGGTGTCCTCTTCGACTCCGATGACCGATTGATCATCTTCAAGCGCATCGTGCCCGACCGCGACGTCTACTACACCGTGCCCGGCGGCCATGTGGAGCCGTCCGACGCCTCGCTGGAGGCCACGCTCCACCGCGAGATGATGGAGGAGCTCGGCGCGGTCGTCGGCCACCTCGTCCCGCTGGTCAGACTCACCTATCCGTGGCGCGGGCGCACCAAGACCCAGCACGTCTACGGCTGCCGCCTGGTGTCGATGGACCCCGCGCTCCGTCATGGGCCGGAGTTCGACGACCCCTCACGCGGCGTCTACGAGGTGGTGCGGCTGGAGCCCCGGCCGGAGGAGATCACCTCGCGCCACATCGTGCCCGAGGCGCTCGGCTCCTACCTGGCCGAGCACATCCGCTCGCTGCCCGTCCTCGTCACTCGCGGCGGTCCTCCATCTCCCACAGGTGATCGATGACGTGCCAGACGACGCGCCGCACGGCATAGCGGGGCGCCCACTTGAACTCCCCCTCCTTCTCGTAGACGCGCGCCAGCTCCGCGCGCATGGCGTCGCGGTCGGCCTCCGACTTGTACGGCCGGTGCCTGATGCCCACGTTCCTGGCGTAGTTGCGCTCGGCCTCCGTCACGTGCGCGACCATCTTGGTGCGGTCGCGGCCCCCGCCCCTGGGCCCCTTGCGCAGTTCCTCCGGGCTGGCCGCGACGGCTTCGTCGAACACCTCCCAGGCGGCCCGCATCAGCTTGACGTCGCGCTCGGCGAGCTCCTTGGGCACCGGCTCCAGGTCGGCCGGCGCCTGCTTCTCTGGCGCGCCGAAGTCGGTGGTCGCGCCGCCGTCGATCGTCGCGACCACGGTGGGCTCTCGGGAGTCGAAGGCGACGCCGGCCCGGTCGGCGATGATCCGGTAACGCTCGGTGTAGTCGACGAGGCGGGCGATGGCCAGCTTGTCCGTCTTATCGACCCTGCACCAGCCGGGCCAGTCCAGAGAGCAGGCGAACACGCGCTTCTTGCCCTGCTCCAGATAGATCCTGTGCATGGATCCAGCGTGACAGGTGAACCTGCCAGCTTCTGTCAGGTTTCGGCCAGCATCTCGGCGAACCTGTCGGCCAGCTCCATCAGCCCTCGCAGCTCCGGTGCCGAGCGCAGGACGTGGAAGCCGTGGCGGCGGCCGTGGAAGGCGGCCTGGACCGCGTGGAACTGCACCCACCGCCGCACCCTGGCCGGGTCGAGCCCGGCGGCCTCGGCGAAGACGTCCATCGCGCGCCGCATCGCCTTCGCCGGGTCGTCGGCGGCCACGAAGGCCATCGCCTGCGCCTTGAGCAGGGATCCGGCGTCGTAGGCCGGGTCTCCCGCGTAGCCCTTGGGGTCGACGGCCAGCCACGGCTCGCGCTCGGCGCCGAGGATGTTGCCCCCGTGCAGGTCGCCGTGGACGAGCGTGTCCGGCTGGTCGCGGCCGAGCTCGCGCGCCGTCGCCCTGGCCGCGTCGACCACCCGGCGCGGCATGGTGTGCTCCAGCTCGGCGGCGTCCCTGCCGAGCTGGTCCTCCCACTCGTCCGCGCGCCCGGCGAGCCTCGGCAGCCCGGGCGGCGCCGCGACGGCCAGGCGGCGGCTGATCCGCCCGGCGACGGTCATCACCTCGTCGAGGTCGGGGTTCTCGGCCAGCGTCGTGGACGACGCCCGTTCCAGCAGCATGGCGAACCGCGCGTCGTCGCGCTCGTGGAGCCGTACGGCGCCGCGGCCCTCCCACGCGGCGAACGCGTCGGGCTCGTGCACGTTGCCAGGGTGCGGGAACGACACCTTCAGCACCGCCCGCTCCGCCGCCCTGGACACCGGGACGATCACGCCGACGCCCCCGTGCACGACCCGGCCGTCACGCTCGCAGCCCCACCGCTCCAGCAGGTCCTCGACGATCGCGGGCAGCTCCGCGAGCCAGTCCGCGCCCGCCCGGCCCTCCCGCTCGACGGTGCCGCGGGCGAACCTCTCCGGAATCTCGCTCATCCCCGCACCCTAGCCAGATCGCGAGCTTCAGCCGTCGTTCGCGGGCCGTTCACCGTACCGACCCGCGCGTGATCGGTTGCCGCGCCATCCTGGCTGCCCATGCGCACCCTCCTCGCGGCGGCGCTCACCGTGACCGCGCTCACGGCCGCTCCCGCCGCCACCCACGCCGACCCCCTCCCCTCAGCGACCCCGGCCGTCGAGACGCCCGCGCTGTTCGACGACGAGAAGGGCGGCAACGCCAACGGCGACGACCCGGCGATCTGGGTCAACCCGGCCGACGACGCCAGGAGCCTCGTGATCGCCACCGCCAAGGAAGGCGGGCTGTACGTCTACGACCTCGACGGCAAGCAGCTCCAGCACATCCCGGCGCCGGCCGCGCCAGGCGGCGACGACGAGCCCGGCCGCTTCAACAACGTCGACCTCGTGCACCGCTTCGGCGGGCGCGACCTGGCCGTCGTCTCCGACCGCGGGCGCGACCAGCTGCGCTTCTACGCCATCGACCCGGCCACCCGGGCGCTGACCGACGTGACCGACCCCGCCGTGCCGTACCTGTTCAACAAGACGCAGGCGCAGGTGAACGAGGCGGAGACCGGGTACGGCGTGGCCACCTGGCAGGACCGCACCGGCACCTACGCCCTGGTCAGCCGCCGCCACGAGACACGGCTCGGGCTGTTCAAGCTCACCGTCTCGGGCGGCAAGGTCTCCTACCGCCGGGTGCGCACGCTCGACCTGCCCGCGTCGTTCACGATGCCCGACGGCAGCACCTGGACCCCCTGCGGAGAGCCCGGCGAGAAGGCGCAGGTCGAGGGCATGGTCGTCGACCAGGGACGCGACGTGCTCTACGCCGCGCAGGAGGACGTCGGCATCTGGCGGCTCAAGGCCGACCTGACCGGCGAGCCGGAGCTGATCGACACCGTCCGTGAGTACGGCAGGCAGGACACCTTCGACGCCGAGACCGAGGAGTGCCTGCCGGGCCAGGACCGCGGCTTCGGCGGCACGCGCCTGTCGGCCGACGCGGAAGGCCTGACCATCTGGTACGGCAAGGGCGGAACCGGATACCTGCTGGCCTCCAGCCAGGGCGACAACACCTTCGCCGTCTACACCCGCGAGGGGCGCAACCGCCACCTCGGCTCCTTCGCCGTCGGCGCGGGCTCCGGCGTGGACGCCGTGCAGCACAGCGACGGGGCGATGGTGGTCAACCAGCCGGTCGGCCGCTTCAAGCACGGGCTGCTCGTCGTGCACGACGGCGAGAACACCCCCGCCGACGGCGAGCGGGAGAACACCAACTTCAAGTTCGTCCCGTGGGAGCGGGTGCCGCTGCCCGCCCGATAACCCTTGGAAACCCGATAACCCTTGGAAAACTGTCGGCGCCGACTGGTAGAAACCAGGTTCGAATCAGCCGACGCGTTCCGGGGGTGTCCTGTGGGTGGTTCCGAGTTCTCGGTCGCGGGGGCGCGCCCCCACACGCGCGGCCCCGGCCCGGGGGTTTTGTGGGAAAAGCCCCCCCCCCCCCCTCCGCGCCCGGCGGTGCAGGGGGGGGGGGGGGGGTTTTAC